>JAPLMF010000098.1 GCA_026387155.1 Candidatus Omnitrophota bacterium | reverse complement strand
ACTATCATCTTGATAAGGTGCTCGGGTTTTTTGAACCTTATCATCGTCCTTGAGGCCTTTTCGAGGAATGCCTGATAGTCGTACTTCTCAGGCGGTATCTGCCGCGGGAGCGGCCTTGCTAACGACTTTCCGTCCTCGGGCAGTATCGGTGATATTCCGCCATCTTTCGTGACGAGCTTCTCTACAAACCAACTCTGAAATTTTGCCCAGCTCGGGTCTTTCTTATTGTTCATGGTTATACTTTGATCTCCCTTAGATTTTTCTCTACAGTCTGTTCCAAATGGTCAAGGACGAGCGGTTTCGTTATGTATTCGCAAGCCCCTAACCTGCACGCCTCATCCATCTTATCCTGGTCAGCCAGCGCTGTCACCATTATGACCTTAAGATTCCTGTCTATATCCTTTAAGTGTTTTAATGTAGCTATACCATCCATCCCTTTCATCTTTATGTCCAACAGAACCAGCTCCAGGCGGTTAGTCTTAACTATTGCCAAAGCTTCGTCGCCGTCGGAAGCGGTCAATACATCATATCCTCTCTCCTGAAGGAAGTTCTTAACGAAGTCACATATGTCTCGCTCGTCATCTACGACAAGAATCTTCCTGTTGGACATCTTCTTCGCTCCGTTCTAGTTGGATACCGCCTTATTGATAGTCTCCTCGAGATCCCTTAATGAGGATATCGGCTTATCAAGGCACGCATAGGCACCCATCTTTAAAAGTCGCGCCTTGGTCTTTCCTCCGTCGTCATAAGCAGTTATGAATATTACTTTTGGCGACGGGCTCATCGATTTCAGCAGCTTCAAAACTTCATCTCCGTCTATACCGGGCATCTTGAGATCCATAAGAACTACATCGGGGTTCTTCTCCTTAACCACCTCTATACCTTTAGCTCCGCGCACGGCCACATCTATCTCATACCCGCGTAGACCGAAATAATTCTCGAGTATATCTATGAACTCCGCCTCATCATCTATAGCAACTATCCTTGGCTTGGTCATCTAATTATCTTCGCCCCTTCTTTAGCAGCCACAGGGAACTCCAGCCTGAATGTGGTCCCTTCGCCGACTTTTGTCTCTTTGAGGTATATGCGCCCGCCATTCTTTTCCACTACCTGGCGAACGATAAATAAACCCAACCCTGTCCCCTTCCCGGGATCCTTGGTCGTAAAGAACGGGTTGAACAATTGTATAATCTTGTCTTCGGAAATGCCGGATCCGGTATCCTTGATATCTATAAATACCGTCCCGTTATCCTCTTTAACAGTAACGGTTATCCGTCCCTTTTCTCCTGGCCGGCGTTCCGTATAAGATTAAAGAGGACTTCCTGGAACTGCTTCTTATCAACCAGTAAATCAGGAATGTCTTTCTGAATCCTTTTATCAAATTCTATCTTTTCAAGCTTCAGCTCGTATCCGACCAGACCAAATACCTCATCAACTTCCTTATCTATATGGATGACCTCTGCTTCACCCTTTGACGGTTTCGCGAAGCTAGATAGCTTTCTGGTAATAGCAGTGGCTCTATCGGTTTCTTTTATAACTTTAGCCATTATATCCTTGGCCTTTTCTATCAACTGCTCACTCGTCTTACTTTTATACAGACCATCCTTTAAGTTTAGTAGAAAAGCTTCGCATTGACCGCGAGCGATCCCGAGAGGGTTGCATATCTCGTGATTTATCCCCGCCGAAAGTGTACCTATAACTGCCATCTTTTCCCGCTGGGCAGCCTCAGCCTGAGTCTTGCCTAATTCAACAAAAAGTTCCGCATTCGATATAGCTATAGCGAGAGTCTTGGCTAATGGCAGAAGTATATCCAAATCATCCTGGGTGTAATTCTCATCGGACTTCTTCTTCCCCAGCGAGAGGATGCCGATCACCTCTTCATGTAATACCATAGGTATAATAAGTTCGGCGCTTAGTTTATCTATTACCTCCTGTATGGAATCCGGTATTGATATGTTCTTTTCTCGAAGTTCGTTCACAAGGACATACCCATGCGTTTCATCCATAAAAGTGACTATTCCATCGGGTCTTATAAGCGTCACAGATGAATCTTTTATATTTTGAGATGCCACCATATTAAACTGCTGTCTTTCATCGTGAAAAAGAAGGACAGCTGCGGACTTCAGCTTCACTATATCGGTAAGTTTATCGACGGTAAGGTTGACAAGCCTATCTAACTCAAGGACCGTCAGTACCTCCGCTGTGAATGTTTTTAGGAGATCCTTATAATCATATTTCTTTTGAAAAAGGTACTTGTCAGTTATGTTGATAAGGAAGTTCTCAATGCGGCGCATGGTAAGAATAATGATAATTCCGCTTATGGCAAGTCCTATCATTCTGCCGCCGGTACTTGCGGCTCTTAAAATGTACTCCTGGATCAATAGTGTGGGCAGAATAAGCATCGCCAGCACCGATACCAGGAGGCCTGTAAATACAAGGGTCTTCTTTATAATAACTTCAATGTCCATAAGCTGGTGGCGTATTATGGCGTAAGCTATTAGGAATGTATAGAGAGGCACCATGATATTCGGTATCGGGTAAATATTTATTCCGAAACATGGCAGATAAGAGCTGCCGCCACCGTAGAACCCAAACACCATTGCAATGGTAAAATATTTTATCTGGGTCCTCTTTAACGGATCCGCATCCTTATATGCAAGTAAGAGGCGCACAAAAAGATATGTCAACAGGCCAAAATAAAGCACGATAGTATGAAATATTTGAAGGGGCCCCGGAGGATAAACAAACCATGCCGGAGCGAACCATTTGGAATCAGTAAATATTAGCTTAACATGACCTATGAACAATGACTTACTGAAGATATTGGCAAACCAAATTACGGCCGTTAGAAAGTATACAATATTTACAAGAAATACGCGTCTTATATTGAGAAAGGTATAAACAAAGCATGTAAAAAGTGCCGGCAGTAAAATTACGCCTACATATGAGAACCTCCACCAAAAGAAGGCAGAGTTATAATCTTTTGCACCAGACGCCATAAACCCGCCAAAACCGTATATTGCGACACAAAACGTAAAAATAGCCCATATCTTGGCAAGCTTACTGTTATGCCCTTTTTTATAGACAAGGAATGCTATACCGAGATTCGTTATAGTGGCAAAAAGATTCGAGAGACCATAAAAATCCAGCATCTTAAGCCTTTTTTAAATGTTTAGACAGCCTTTTGGCTAATGACACGATAGTTACTATCGGAGGTGCGCCGGGTGAAGTCGGAAGAACGCTTGCATCGCATACATACAAACCTTTTATCGATGTTTGCAGATTCGAATCCACTATTTCCCCTATTGCCGCTGACCCCCCCGGATGCGCAGCTCGGGGCTTAGTATAGATTATATTGTTTTTATGCACCCCTGCCTCAATTAATATCTCGGCAGACATCCTGGCCCCTTCGTTTAACCGCTTCATATCAGATATCGTCGGTGCTTTTTCAAACCGCTCTGCGGCGGTGACCAACCCGACGTTATCATCCCTCGTTTTATTCATTATACCCAGCAAGTTTGTATATCTGAAGTTTTTTAACTGTTTCCTCTTGGACATTACCCATCTTAAAACCAAAGGGACATCTATAAATGGGGATAATAGAATTCCCTTCTCCTTCATATATTTTGTGCTTACAACGGCCATTGTGGGCTCTCTCCATAAATTAGTGTTCTTATTCTTCAATACACCGTATGTTACGTTAAACATATCCGCAAATAGCTTGTTACCGGCATTTTCTATGCCGCTATTTTTTAAGATGACCGGGGTTCCTATCCCGCCCCCGGCCAATATTACGGTATCGGCATAAATGCGTACGCGGCCTTTCGGACTTTTCCCGATAAGCCCTATGGCCCTGCCATTTTTAGTTGCGACCATTTGTATATTTATCTTTGGTATGAACTTGGCTCCTGAGCGACGCGCACTTTTAAGAAATGACAGCGCTGTCCACTTTGCTCCATACGGACATCCCAGAACACATTTACCGCATGAGACGCACTTTTTCGAATCTATATACTTGGGCATGGGCACCATATTAAAACCCAGCCTATTTGCAGAATCCATTATAAGCCTGGATCCCCTGCCTATCAGGTTATTGGCTAACGGCGCGATCGCCATCTCTTTTTCAGTTTCTTCAAATTCTTGAGTGAGATCAACACCCTCTTTTTTAAGTTCATTTTCCAAAACCCTCATACCGTTGCCGCAACTAACGATCGTTGTACCCCCGGCCATAAGCGCTCTGTAAATGATAGTGCCTTCTTTGCTCGTTCGAAGAGCGCATCTATCATAGAAATTAAGGACCGCGGATCTTAGCGTGCCTATCTCTCCGTCCTTTGGCATCGGCCCTCTCTCTACCACGAGGACTTTTCTGCCAGTACCGGCCAACTCTTTAGCCATAGTAGCTCCGCCTGCTCCGCTACCTACTATAACTATATCCGTTTTTAATTGCATGGATTGTTCCCTTATCTGACGCTCGAAGAAACTCCGAGCTGTAAATTTCTCTTTTCCACCAAACCGAAGTCGTATTCCTTAGCATAGCGAATTAGTATAGAGAAATTATCAAAATCGACCGTGGGGCAGACTATGCCGGATTTCTTTACGGCCTTTTCGATACTTTTAGTGCAAAAAAGCATCGGGTCGGATATTATATAAGGCGTAAATACCCAACCAACCGTTTTATAATATAATTGTTCAAGCCTGTTCATACGATCGGGGATGGCATTCACTTGGGTGACTCCGTTAAAATTAATGGCATCAAGTATTATCGGGATATAGAGCTTATGTGGAGTCTCTTCATCATTTACGAGATGATAGCTGCTACCTTCAATATTTTGCGTACAAACTTGATACATAACCTTGGCGGCATAATCTGCCGGAACTATATTTAACCCGCTTTTCATACTGTAAAATATCCTCATATCCGCTCTAAAAGGTTCGCTATACTTTTTACCCCAGTCCTTTATCTCCTTTGTCTTTATTCGTAGAAAAAATCCGGCCCATGAATAGAATACGTCAAATTTATTTATGGCACCCAGGGGTTGTTCCATAAGCCGTCCTGATATCGTAGATGGCCTAAAATATCGGAAACGTATTTGCTTGTTTTTCTTAGCGAACTCTCTTACCGCCATCTCGGCTTCGGTCTTTGAAAACTCATATGGATTCCGGAACTCCTGCTTTAAATTGACATCATTAGGTAGGATTTTGCCCGCGGCCATACCGCAAGAATATGCAGTGCCCACATAAACGAACTCTTTAACCCGAATTGCTGATATAAGCTTCAATATCTGTAGGGTACCTTCGACATTGATCCTCTTAAGAGCAAAAGCAACTTCGGGTGTATTTCGAAAATCTGTCATGGCCGCCACATGAAAAAATATATTTATCGGCTTCGCAGCCAGTTGATCATAATCTTCCTGAGAGATACCCAAGCCATCGATCGACAGATCCATATTTATGTACTTTATTCTGCTTTCATTATAATCTCTTATCCTATCTGTCTGGCTTCTATCGCCGTATATATAGAGCAAGCCATCGGTCAGCAAAATATCTTCAAAACGTCCCTTTATCTCAAGGTCATCCTTCCCGCGGCCAAGCACAAAGATCTCAATTCCATCAAGATTCGACACTTGCTGCTTTATATATTCAAACAGCAAATTCCTACCGAGTAATCCCGTGGCCCCTGTTATGGCTATACGAATCTTACTTTTTTCCATATATGCTGTGCAAAATCCCCTATTAAACGCAAATACCCGGCTATGCTACACCGAGTATTAGGAACGTCCGTTATTTTCATTTTCTTCCTGGTCAGCTATCCAGCGATCTATCGTAGACTTCTTAAACCGCCATTTGGCGCCTACCTTAAAACAAGGAAGCTTCCCCGCCTTGGCATGCTTATAAATAGTAACGGGCTTCATCCTAAGATAAGTGGCCAATTCCTGAACCGTGAAGAGATTATCTTCTGGCATAGAACACCACCTTCGTTTTGATACTAGTTATACTTTGTTGGTATAGACTAATATGCCCTTACACATCTTTGTATAAGGGCGCACCCGTTGGACCGGGGTGCTACAAAGTATACCTAAGAATAGAAGATTGTCAAGTGTTAGGAACTAGATTTTTGGTAGGCGATAATTTAACTAGTTGCAGCACAACAGTTTATAGCTTTAGTTAATTTTAATTTATATTTATTCTCCATGAGAAATTATACCTTAAATCTATCTATCTCTTTTCTAAGGCTAATTATTTCTGAATCCATCCTGCTAGCCAGATCGCTTATTGCATTTATATCGGGATGTTTTGAGATAGCCATCACCTTTAGGTTGGAAAGTTCTTTCTCCAACCTCTCCAGTCCGGACTTTTCATTTATCATTGTGGTCTTTATGCTTTCCATCAGCCTGTTTATACCATCAGCCAGCATTAAAAGCTCGTCACCCTTCCTTAACACAAGCTTGCCGGTAAAATTTCCACTTGCCATATCATTCATAAATCGCTCCATCCTAAGTATAGGACCCGCTATCTTATGGGAAAGATATACTCCTATCAGGGCAACGAGTGGTGAAATAAGAAGCACACTCATTATTATCCTGATGTTTATTATATTAACTGCGGATACAAGGCGCCCCTGTGGATAGATATTGGCCAATTTCTCCCCAAATGATACCATACTGGTATAATACACCACATATGAGCATAGTGCCGCCGTTAAGAAAGTTAAAAGTAAAATTAGACCAACATATTTGCCCTGAAACCTACCGGAAACCCAGTACTGCGTTCGCTTAAACTTCGGACTCATATTATTTGGCATATATTATATCTTCCTCCATATTAGTAGCTCTCTTCTTATCTTGAGCATTATAACACTATTATTTGTACCCCGCATCATCGCTACAGCCTTCTTTAGCGTCATGTACGTGGTCGGTTTATTGTCGATCGCTACTACTATATCGCCTTTCGCAAGCCCTGCTTCAAGAGCCGGACCGTTCTCAACTACATCCGATACCGTCAAGCCGTCAAACTGCATGCTGAATGTCGCACCTATCATTTCTTTAAGGGATGACATCATAGACCTATCTGGGTCGGGCGGCACGGCTACATCTCTTTCCACGGTGCATTTTATTTCCAGTGAAGACTTCTCCAATAGAGCTTTCATGACTTCATCCAGCGGCATATATCCGGTAAGGCGGCCCCATATGGCAACGATGATATCCCCGCGCCTGGCCCCCGCCTCTTCCGCCGGTGAATTCATGCGAACGTTATCTATCATCTGCCCCCCACTTTTTTCGGAAAGCGCAATGCCGATAACTTTGCGCATAGTGACCGCCATTTCCTCTACCCTCTCCCGTCCGGATTTCTCTTCCACTATCTTGGCCGCGCCGAAATTTTCAAACTCTTCCTGCTTCCGCACCTCATCTTCCTTCTTCACCTGCTCTTTCCGAAAAAGGTATCCCTGCAGAAATATTATGCCGTCCTTGGCTGACTTCGAATTCGGATCGGCGCGCAGCGCCATGTCGTAGTAAGCAAAAGCTTTCATCATGTCGCCGCGCTCTTTCGACTGTTCGGCAAGTTTCACAAGATTATCCGCTTCGCTGTCATAATAAAGCTGTTTTATGTCAGACTTAAGCGTCGTTATCTCCCCGTCCACCGTCGACATCACTATCCTGTCTTTATAGTCCTCAACAATTATACCGCGCATCTCCCTGCCGTCATTGGTATATATCGTATCGGCAAAAAGCGCAGATACGCGAGGGTAGCCAGTCACGAATAACATCGCCAACAGCAGAATAATAACACGTCTTTTCATAAAGCGTCCTCTATTTTTTAGCTGCCAATTTTGCTTCGTCATATATCCGTTTGAACGGAATTCCGCTCTTACGAGCAAGCTTCGCGCATTCCTCGTATTCTGGAGAAACGGTCAATATACCGCCGGGTCCTTTACTTATTTTCACACTCACATTCCCGCTTCCGGTCTTTGCGTTGACCGTCTTGCGTTCGAGCTTAATCCGCCCCGTCCTGTGGAAACGAAGTCCTATGGTAGTCGTTTCACGAAATATAAGGGTAGCTATGCGGTCACGGTCTCCGGATCCGGTAAGAACAGTAAGCTTGAAGCCTGGCCGAGACTTCTTCATCTGTATATTCGTTACGTACGCATCCAGGGCTCCCTCTTTAAAAAGGCGTTCAAAAAGATACTCAAAGTTCTGAGGATTCATATCATCAATATTCGTTTAGTCTCTATCACATACACGGAATCTTTCACAAAATCGGCCGCTGCCTCGCCCACGACGATCCTCAACATGTTAGGCAGCCCTTCTCCATGGTCCCTTGATCCGGCACCATAACCGATACGATCCGCCGTCATTTCAGGCGGCTCTCCGAAGGCTCGAGACAAAGTCTTCAATATTCCCGCCCCGGTCGGTGTCACCAGCTCATACCTAGAGCCGGACATCTTGATCGGAATGCCCCTTAGGATCTCCAGCGCCGCCGGTGCCGGAACGGGTAACCGGCCGTGAGCCGTCATAACCCATCCTCTTCCGGTAGTCACCGGCGAGGCGTACACTTCGTCAATACCGAGCTCGCTTAGGGCTATCGCCGTACCGACTATATCGATTATCGAATCTATAGATCCCAGTTCGTGCAGACGGACATCGTCTCCGGTTTTGATCCCGTGGACTTTAGCTTCGGCCGCGCTTATATTTTCGAAAATGTACACAGCCGTGTTCTTGACCCTGCTATCAAGCGAACTTTTCTTGATGATCGAAACTATCTCCTTAAGCGAATGGCTATGCGCGTCGCCATCGGCAATACACTTAAAACTTGTACCGCTTATCCCGCCCCGGGAAGTCTTCGACCGCTTCAAACGATAACCTTTTATCTTAAGTTTCGCCAGCTCATCCGAAAGAGTTTTAAAACTTAAGCCCGCGTCGATAAAAGCTCCAAGCGTCATGTCGCCGCTTATTCCGCTGAAACAATCGAAGTATGCTATTCTCATATCAGCCTATCTATTTGCCCTGCTCATGAAAAATACTTTAGGGGTTTATAAGTGACGCGAAGTACCCCGCGCCGAAACCGTTATCGATATTAACCACCGCTATCCCGGGGGAACAAGAATTCATCATCGTCAAAAGCGGCGCTATCCCTTTAAAACTTGCACCGTAACCTACGCTAGTCGGCACCGCTATGACCGGCTTTGAAACGAGTCCGCTAACTACGCTGGCCAACGCCCCTTCCATGCCCGCTATAACTATTATGACACTGGCCCTCTCGAGAACTTTCCGCCTATCGATCAACCTGTGCATCCCGGCCACCCCTACATCGTAGAGTGCCTCTGTCTTCTCACCCATCGCTTCGAGTGTGGCAATCGCTTCTTCCGCGACCGGAATATCGGAAGTGCCTGCTGTTATCACCAACACCTTACCGTCCTTCGGTCGGACCTTCTTCCTGCTATAACTTATCGCTCCAGCCCTGGGATAGAACTTGGCTCCGGGATAAAGATCTTTTATACACTCGTACGTCTTTTTATCAGAACGTGTTACGAGTAATATCCCGTTCTGCGCCACTATGTGCCTTGCGATCTTGACTATCTCAGCGCTCGTCTTTCCGGCGCCAAATATGACCTCCGGGAACCCCTTTCGCATCTGCCTGTGAAGATCGACCTTCGCAAAACCCAGGTCTTTGTATCCGGGATATCTCATTTGAATATCAGATACATTAATAAGCCTATGACGGCGAATGATACTATATAGAAGTCGTTGAAATAGAAAAAGTCTCCCACCCTTTCGGCGAATGTATAGTCGTATTGCCGCGTAGTAGGGATTTTCCTCTTGGTGTCCTTCTCCAGATCCGTATAAGGATGCGTTGGATGGCCCGATGCGTCAAGTACCGGCTTTGAATGGTCGGGTTCCTTATCTTCTATCTCGAGAATCTCTTCGCGCACCGCATCTATCTGCTCCTTACGGAACCGCAGGAACGTATCGCCGATCCTGTATGCGGGTATCTCGCCTATATCTACAAGGCGATTTACCTCTTCTTCCGACAATTCCAGATATTCGGCCACTTCAGCTATCGTTAATAATTTTTCCGGCATATTCTATTTTATCTTCCCTTCAGCCACCCACTCATCAACCTTCGACCGGTCGAATCTCCAGCCATCGCCTTCCTTCATCGCAGGAAGTTTTCCGGAGTTGACCCAGTCCGCTATCATCGATGGACTCACCTCCAGGTATTTAGCCAGCTCTTCAGCTGTCAATGAATTCTCTCTCGTCCCGAAATCTGCCTTGGACTTCGCAAGCATTCTGCAGTTGCCTTCAAGGACGGCACCTTCGGCCACGGATAGAAGTGGCGTTCTTATATCACCGAGTACACATGCCGGTGATATGAGCTTCAGCTCCTTCAAAGCATGCACAGTACCGTTTATCTTGCCGGCTATAATTATCGAGTCGCCGGTTATATCGGCATTAATTACAGCGTGCTCGCCTATCATAAGATTACCCTTTGTATTAAGGGTCCCTTCGAACCTGCCATTTATTCTCAAATTCACGGGGTCTTTGAATATCATAGATCCCTGCATCGACGCATCCACGTCAAGCACTTTCTCTACCTCATGTCTCTTATCCTTCTTACCCATCATACGCTACCTCCCGGGCCCGTGAGCCCATTTGGTCAATCCGATTCCCACTTTACACTCTCGACGCCTTCTAATCTCAATATCTCCTGTATTATATGATCGTCGTTCTTTGAGGTACTGAGTTTTACGCCTATCTCAAGTACCATATTAGTTCCATTTTCGGAGCGCCTCACCTCAAAATCGGTCACCCTCACCCCATATTCCGCAAGGACCTCTCTGGCGCCTTTTATCTGATTGACGCCTTCACGCGCTTCGATGATGAGTGTCTTATACCAATCCTTCCGGATCATTGCATGCTCCATCCTGGAAAAGAATAACAAGGTTATCATCGTTATGATAGTAGTCGCGATGGACGCGAAATACATCCCCGACCCGACCGCAAGGCCTATACCTGCTACCACCCACAAGCTGGTAGCCGTGGTGAGGCCGCGCACGGAAGATTTGGAATGCATTATCGTGCCGGCCCCAAGGAAGCCTATACCGGTCACGACGCCTGCAGCTATCCTGGCCGGATCACAAGGAACCCTGGTATTATAGACATCAAAGATATGTATCGATGTGAGCATGACCAGCGTAGACCCTATACACAAAAGTATATGAGTTCTGAATCCGGCGGCGCGCCCGTGGAACTCGCGCTCGAAACCTACAATGCCGCTTAGGACCGCAGCCATTATGAGTCTTAAAAGAACGACCCACTCATTCAGCATATCCTCCTCCGATCATCAAGCTTTTAAATTCGGTTCTGCATTAAGATGTAAGTCCGATCTGTGCCCTCTCTTGTAAAGCTCTCCACCCATCACGCCTATCATGGCCCCGTTATCAAGACAATACCTGAATTCCGGAAAGAAAACTTTAAAGCCATTGAAAGATCCTGCCTCGATCAATTTACTCCTCAATCTTTTATTGGCCGCAACTCCTCCGCCCACTACTACCGAAGCGGACTTGGTTCTGGCGCATGCCGCTATCGTCTTTTCCACGAGAACATCCAGCACCGCCTCCTGGAACGCGTGGCACACGTCCGGCACCGACTTCACCGGTGATTCTCTTACGTAATATAATACCGCAGTTTTAATCCCACTAAAACTAAAATCTAACGAATCTTTACCTAGGTAACTTTTCGGGAAATTTATACCGCTCGAACCATTCGACATTCTGGCTGTCCTCTCGACGATCGGACCGCCCGGATATCCGAGGCCGAGTATCTTGGCGACTTTATCGTACGCCTCTCCGACTGCGTCATCCTGCGTCTGCCCCAGGAGCGACTTGCGGTCCACGTCTTTGCAATGAAATAGCGCCGTGTGGCCTCCGGAAACAACCAGCCCTACAAATGGAAATCTCGGGACTTCGCCTTCGTTAAGAAAAGCACTGTAAAGATGCGCAAGCACGTGATTTACTCCTATGACCGGTATCCGTCGGCCGTACGAAAGCGCCTTGGCGAACGATATGCCTGTAAGGAGCGCTCCCACAAGTCCGGGGCCGTTCGTCACCGCCACGAGCTCTATATCAGATATATTCTTACCGGCAGCTTTAAGAGCTTCTTTTACGACCTCTACTATATACTCTACGTGATAACGCGACGCTATCTCCGGCACCACGCCGCCATATTTCTTATGCAGATGAAGGCTCGATGTGACTACATTGGAGAGAACTCTACGGCCGCTCGTTACCGCAACGCCGGTCTCGTCGCAAGACGTTTCGATACCCAGAGTCAGCTTTGTCATTTCTCAAAATCCGATATATACACGAATTTTACCCCTTCGCTTGCCATCTCCGGCATGAATTTTTTAAGGGCAATCACCGTATTATGTTTATCATGGCCGACCGCTATGGCATAACCTTTTCTGAATGCCAGCCTGCGCGTTTCAAGTATCTTCCTCTCAATATCGGCCGGCTCTCCCGGGATATCCAGGAAGACATCCCGGCGCGCATATCTGATACCGGAGGATTTAGCGACGTCTCTACATACCGAATTGGCTGATGTCAGGCTATCAAAAAAGAATATTTTCCTATTTTTAAGTTCTCCGAATACCATCGACATAAGGCGACTCTCTTCGGTACTTTTCGATCCCATATGATTCGATACCCCGTTGATATAAGGAACACTGTCGAGATCTTCTTTTAGACGCAAAATTATCTGGCTATCGCTCATCGACGATTTTATCGTTCCGGGCTCCTCCTCCACCGATCCGTCCTTAGGCTCAAGAGGCAGATGCAATATCGTTTCGTAGCCGCGGGAATGGGCGGTCTCCGCGACCTTGGTCGAATAACGCTTGTTCGGTAATATCGATAATGTGATAGACTCGCCTATGTCCAAAAACTTCTCAAGATTATTAATATTGTATCCGAAGTCGTCTATTACAACGGCTATCTTAGGGTTTGCAAACTTCTTCGTTATCCTGGGCAGTACCGATTTCTTAGCCTCGATGACTTGTGTAACAGTTTTTTTGACAGGAACTGAATTTTTACTTTTGTATTTAAGCGCAGGTCCAGCCCTTCCCATCATAAAACCGATGACTAGCGCCACTGCTATAGCCGCCACGATCACAATATACCGTTTATTATAAGTTTTTTTATTTTGCATCGCTTTTTAACGCCTCCAAATACTTTACAGCCGCTTCAAGCTGTTCGTCTTTTTTATTACCCGGCATATCTTCACTCGCGCCATCCTCTGCGGCCGCGT
>JAPLMF010000070.1 GCA_026387155.1 Candidatus Omnitrophota bacterium | reverse complement strand
CGGAATATCAAGCCGGGAGATGTTATCTCGGCGCCAATACTTTACGACTCATATTTAGCGCAACATAAAGAGCCAGGATACGAGTCTCCGGCTAGAAGAAGCTCGGTGTTAGAAATGATAAGACATGATCTGTTCAGAGCGCATAATTCTCTTTCCGAGGCCGGATTTGTAAGGGAGCTGCCCGAAAAAGGCCCGAACAACGAAAGGCAGTTTGTCGAGGTTGTATATGAAGTTAAAAATACGGAAGGCCTTGTAAAAGATATTGTCGATTTTACCGCAAGGTATGCGCCTCTGTACGGTCCGGGTTCCGGGAGAGAGAAAGAGATCCTGGCGCCGGGATCAGCTACGGTTGAGGATATCTATAAGACAGTTGCGCTTCTTTCAGACAATAAGATAGAGATACTTATACCTTGTTCAGTAGGGCTTACCGATACGGTAAAGAATACGCTTTCGAAGATCCGCCAGAATAAGGGCGAGAAGTCGGTAGTCTGCAGATTATTCGATAGCGAAGATCACCTTAGAGATATGTTGAGCATAAAGCCGAAAGATGGAGTGAAGCGCATAATAATATCAGACAATATTGCTACGAAGATGGCTATAAATAATCTGGTGAAGATCGATGCCAAATTATTTATAGGCGTGCGTCTCTTGAGCGTTGTACTGCCGGAGAATTACAATAACCTGAATAGACAAGATCAGGGTGTATATCAGGCGGATATCATTACGCGCGCGATCCTTGTCC
The DNA here is from genome assembly GCA_026387155.1 of Candidatus Omnitrophota bacterium. Classification (GTDB taxonomy): domain Bacteria; phylum Omnitrophota; class Gorgyraeia; order 2-01-FULL-45-10; family 2-01-FULL-45-10; genus JAPLMF01. Next base: position 17,207 of record JAPLMF010000070.1, on the reverse strand, counting down.
GTTTGCTCGAAAGGAACGGCAATCCGTTCGTACGATCGCTATTTAAACGTTTGATCGAGGAGCGCATCGAAAGTAACATTATAGAGAATGCTGACGCGTTCATTGATAACTTGATCGAATCGGAGAACGAAGCCCAAGATTCGGAAGCTGTGCTGAAAAGGATCCACTATTGCTTGAGTATAATGATAAACCTCGTTGCAAAGATAGGTGAGCAGCTCATCATTCTCAGGCACTTCGTATGGACCGCAGCGTAATATAATTCCACCCCCGGTGTGGAATAGATATAGCCCTGGGCTAGCCCCCGGGGTTTTTTGTTGCTCGTCAGGCAGGATGCCCTTATAGTTATTATGTTTGACGCTAAGTTCGGATATATGCTAAAATAACCTCCTTCTAACAGGAAAGATATATGCCTAGACAAAGAGTAGATCTAAGAAAGATCAAGACGATCGCCCTCGACGGGCGTAAATGCAAGGTCACGATCAGAGACTTTGCGAAGACAGCCAAAAAAGGCGAGTCATTCAAAGATTTCTACGATTCCCTGCCGCATATATTGGCCGCGAATAATCTCAAGTCCCTTGTCGATGCTATAGTTTCCGCTTACCGTAAGAAACGGATGATCATGGTCATGATGGGTGCTCATGTCATAAAATGTGGCCTGTCGCCTCTTATAATAGATCTGATGAAGCGTAAGGTGATAAGGGCCGTGGCGCTTAACGGAGCCGGCATAATACACGATACCGAGATAGCTATGATAGGCAGGACGAGCGAGGATGTCGGCGAAGGTATCATGGACGGGTCTTTCGGTATGGCCGCCGAGACTGCCAGTTTTATAAACGGCGCTATCGAAGCCGGTTTCCGGCGGGGTACCGGCATAGGGGAGTCGCTGGGCGGCGCGATATCTAAAACAAAATTACCGCACAGAAGTTTAAGCATATTGGCTAACGGCTATGCGCTGAATGTGCCGATCACGGTACACGTGGCGATAGGTACCGATATAATACACCAGCATCCCTCGGCGAATGGCCAGGCGATAGGAGAGGGGTCTCTCCTGGATTTTAAGAATTTCATATATAATGTATCAAATCTGGAAGGCGGAGTTGTTATGAATTTCGGGTCTGCAGTAGTGCTCCCTGAGGTCTTTCTTAAGGCGGTCACGGTCTCGCGGAATCTGCATTCCAAGCCTTCAGCCTTTACGGCTGCGAACTTTGATATGATAAATCAATACAGACCTTATCAGAACGTGCTCTCCAGACCTACCTCGATAGGTGGCGAGAGTTACAGCATCATAGGACATCACGAGATATCGATACCGCTTTTGTACCGGTCAATAATAGAGAATATATAGTATGAAACAACAGGATTTTAAAAGCCTTGAGAAGATAGTGCGGAGGTTTAAAGGTGCCAGCGTGATGGTAGTCGGCGATCTTATACTCGATGAATTCATATGGGGAGACGTCTCACGGATATCGCCCGAAGCTCCGGTGCCTGTCGTCTGGGTCAAGAAAGAGAGCTTTATGCCTGGCGGGGCGTCGAATGTCGCCAACAACCTGAGTTCCTTGGGGGCCAAAGTATATTCCGTCGGCGTTATAGGCGACGACGCCCACGGCTCGGTACTGAAGGACTCCCTCGACGGTAAGGGAATCAACACCGCAGGCGTCCTTGTAGACGGAACACGACCTACAACACTAAAGACCCGCGTAGTCGCCGGCCACCAGCAGGTCGTCAGGATTGACAGAGAGAAGACGGATCCTTTAAGCGATTTAATGGTACGGCGGATGACAGACAACATAGCGGGGATGATGAAGAAGGTGGATGCGGTAATAATAGAGGATTACGGCAAGGGGGTTATAACGCCGAAGCTTTTGCAGAAGGTCGTGCCGCTCGCCAAAAGATTTGATAAGATAATATCGGTAGATCCAAAGGAAGAGCATTTCAAATATTACAAGGGGATAACGGTGATAACTCCCAATAACCACGAGGCGTCGCGTGCCGTCGGTTTTCAGATAAAGGATAACAAGACCTTGAGGATGGCGGGGGAGGTGTTATTATCGAAGATCGGATGTAAGATAGCTCTTGTGACACTCGGAGAGAACGGCATGGCGGTCTTCTGCAAAGGAAGGCCGATGGAGCACATACCGACGGTTGCACAGGAGGTCTTTGATGTATCCGGCGCCGGCGATACAGTGATAGCAGCGTATACACTCGGTCTGGCGTCAGGCGGAGATCCTGTGAAGTCGGCGCATATAGCAAACTGCGCGGCCGGGATCGTCGTTGGAAAGGTAGGGATAGCCGTTGTAGATCCCGGAGAACTTATAGATAGGATAGAAAGGGAGTTTGACCGATGAAAGCTATAGGGGTTATACCGGCAAGATGGGGAGCCACCAGATTTGAGGGAAAGGTCCTGGCAAACCTTTTGGGAAAGCCAGTGATACAACACGTATGGGAGAATGCGCGCAAGGCTAAGACGCTTGACGACCTGATAGTAGCCTGTGATGACGAAAGGATATTGAAAGCCGTAGAATCCTTCGGGGGTAAGGCCGTCTACACATCCCCGAACCAGCCTTCGGGTACCGATAGACTTGCGGAGGTGATAAATCCGATGGATGTGGACATAGCGGTCAATATTCAGGGCGACGAGCCGCTCGTAAAACCGATAATGATAGATAACCTTGTGTTGGCGCTGAAGGATGAGAAGGTCGCCCAGATGGCGACGATGATAAAGAAGATAGACGATGAATCGGAGCTTACAAATTCCAATGTCGTTAAGGTGGTAATCGACAAGAACGGTTACGCGCTGTATTTTTCCAGATATTCGATACCGTACAACCGTACGGGAGAGTCAGACGAAAAGAAGCGTCCTACCTATTTCAAACATATAGGGCTTTACGCGTTCACAAAGGATTTCTTATTTACTTTCAGGAATCTTCCAAAGTCTTCGCTGGAGAATGCCGAAAAACTCGAGCAGCTAAGAGTTCTCGAATACGGATATAAAATAAAGACGGTAGAGACGAAATTTGATACTATCGGGATCGACAGGCCGGAAGATTTAAAACGTGCCGAAGGGGCGCTTTTGAAGGAAAGAGAGAAATGAGGATAATCGAAGTTGAGGGGATAAAAATAGGCGCCAGGTTCCCGCCTTTACTTATAGCCGGGCCTTGCGTGATAGAATCCGAGTCGAGTGCCTTGCGCCATGCCAAAGAACTCAAAGCGATAGCTAAGCGCGCCGGTTTCTCTTTCATATACAAGTCGAGCTTTGACAAAGCAAACCGCACTTCAGTCGATTCATACAGGGGGCCCGGATTAAAAGAGGGCCTGCGCATACTAAAGAAGGTGAAATCAAACCTCAATATTCCGGTGCTGTCGGATGTCCACTGCAGAAATGAGATTAAAGAAGCCTCGAAAGTCCTCGACGTGATACAGATACCGGCGTTTTTATCACGCCAGACCGATCTCATACTTGAGGCCGCGCGCACGGGCAAGGTCGTGAATATAAAGAAGGGGCAGTTCATGGCGCCCTGGGATATGAAGAACGTCGTAAGAAAAGTGGAATCCGCCGGAGGCAAGAGAATCATCCTTACCGACAGGGGCGTAAGTTTCGGATACAATAATCTCGTAAGCGATTTTCGGGCTATACCTATAATGAAAGAGTTGGGTTATCCTGTAATATATGACGCGACGCACTCGGTCCAGATTCCGGGAGGTATGGGTGATAAGTCGGGAGGGGACAGGAGATTTATACAGTATCTGGCTCTTGCAGCTTCCGCATGCGGCGCCGATGGTATTTTTGTAGAGGCAGACGAAGACCCGGACAGGGCTCCGAGCGACGGGCCTAATATGATTAAGCTGTCGGATCTTGAAGCGATATTGAAGAGGGTCAAGAAGGTCAGGGAGGCGGTATCCTAAAATGTATAAGGCCATAGCCAAGAGAGTCCTGACTATAGAACGCGACGCGTTGTCCTGCCTGATCAAAAAACTGGACAACAATTTTGAGAAGGCTGTGAATGCCGTCTACAGGATAAAGGGGAGGGTTATAGTGACCGGTATGGGGAAGCCGGGTTTCATAGCCCAGAAGATATCCGCGACGCTCTCCTCGACCGGGACGCCGTCTTTATATCTGCATCCGGCCGAAGGCCTGCATGGCGACCTCGGCAGGGTCACTAAGGATGATCTCGTTCTTGCCCTTTCCAATAGCGGTGAGACCGAAGAGATAATAAGAATCCTTCCTATCGTGAAGAAGATAGGCGCGAAGCTCGTAGCTATGACCGGCAACCCGAAGTCAACGCTTGCCGGGAACGCAGACCACACTATAAACGTTTCTGTCAAACGCGAAGCATGCCCGCTTGGGCTTGCTCCGACCACATCCACTACTGCGATGCTTGCAATGGGCGATGCGCTGGCGGTAGCTCTCCTGGAGAAGAAGGGTTTTAAGGAGAAGGATTTTGCCTTTTATCATCCCGGCGGCATACTGGGCAAGCGCCTGATACTGAAGGTCTCTGATATAATGCGAAAGGGCAGTGAGAACCCGATAGTAAAGGACTCGACCCTGGTGAAGAAAGTCCTGGTAATAATAACTAAGTCACGCGCCGGGTCGGCGAGCGTTGTGGATAAAAATGGCAGACTCGTCGGGATATTCACGGATGGAGATCTCAGGCGACATCTGGAGACGGAGTGTGACCTTATCAATAAGAAGGTTGCAAGCGTAATGACCAAGGGACCTACGACTATAAAGGCCGATCGGCTCGCGGCCGAAGCTTTCGATATACTGCGTTCGAAGAAGATAGACGAACTGCCGGTCGTCGACGACAGGTACCGCCCGATAGGGCTTCTGGACGTCCAAGACCTCCTCAAGGCAGGCCTCGTATGATATCCCAGGATATTCTGGAGCGCGCAAAGCGGGTAAGGCTCCTCATAATCGATATAGACGGCGTCATGACGGACGGTCGTATAGTATACTCAATTTATGGAGATGAGCTTAAGTTCTTCGACGTGACTGACGGTTTTGGTATAAGCCTGTTAAGGGCCGCCGGTATTCCGAGCGTCATAATCACGGCAAAGAAGTCGCGTATAGTTACACTGAGGGCTCGCGACATGCGCGTAGCAAAAACCTACCAGGGGTATCTCGATAAAGTCATACCGTTCGAAAAGATATTGAAGCGTTTTAAGGTCGCCCCGGATAGTATCTGTTTTGTAGGTGACGATCTCATAGATATACCGGTCCTGAAGCGCGGCGCTGTGCGCGAGGTATGCGATATAATACTTAAATCGCAGGGGAAGTGGGAAGAGGTCGCCGGAAAATTCATAAAGTAATCTTTTTAAGTGGTGTATGAAATTTAAACTGAGGCGTTACGTTCTATATTATCTGGCGAGATGCCTCGCAATTCTCGTATATATAATGCCTTTTTCGATGGCCCTGGCCCTTGCCGATATTATAGGGCTTTTGGCGTTTTGGACAGTGCGCAAATATGCCAAGATAACGCTCGAAAATCTCAAATTTGTCTTTGGCAGTGAGAAGACGGATAAAGAGATACACCGGATCGCACGGCAGGTATTTAGGAATATCGCGAGGAACGCCGTAGAACTCGTGAGATTCCCGAAGATCTCGAAAGTGAATATTGATAACCTTATCAGAATCGAAGGAAGTCAGATACTCGAGGCCGAGTTTTCTAAGGGTAAAGGCATAGTAGTCGTCACCGGCCATATCGGCAATTGGGAAATGATGGGGATCACACTAAGAATAAAGGGTTATCCCGGCGTCGCGGTCGGCAAGCGGATATATTTCCATAAGTATGACGAGTACTTAAACAGCCTCCGGCGATGTCATGATGTCAATATCGTGTACAGGGATGATTCGCCCAGAAAAATACTCAAGGTACTAAAGTCTAATGGCATAGTCGGTATAGTGGCCGATCAGGATGTCGATTCCGTAGAAGGCGTATTTATTAATTTTTTTGGCAAAAAAGCCTATACCCCAGCGGGTCCTGCAGTACTGGCGCAAGCTACGGGAGCATCGCTTGTGCCGGTCGTTGTGATAAGAGAAGGCAGACGACACAGGCTTATAGTGGATGACCCGATAGAACTTGCAAATACCGGCAATAAAGAAGCCGATACGGTGGTCAATACCCAGCGCTGGTCGGATGTCCTTGAGTCCTATATAAGGAGGTACCCGGACCAGTGGGTGTGGATGCATCGCAGGTGGAAGACGAAGGAAGCGTAAAGCGTAAAATGAAAAATTTAAAACTGTTGAATCCTTCAAATCTGAATAAGGTGATCCTGGTTATCTTGCTGACCATTGCGCTTACACTTTCCGGATATGGCAAAAAAAATAGCGCTGGCCCCGGGACGGTGGAGGCTGCGCAAGGAAACGAGAAAGACGGTATACAGCAGAAGGTGCTTGCATTCAATCTCGAGGGGTTATCCGACAGCGGACAGAAGAAATGGGATGTTACCGGGAAGTCCGCAGAGTCCGTTTCCCAGACGCAGATGAAATTGAACGATATAGTGGCCAAATCCTACGGTAACGATTCCGAAGCAACGATAACCGCCAGGGACGGGATGTATGACAAGACGAAGAATAACGTTACCCTCGAAAATGATGTTAAGGCGACGATAGTCAGCACAAAAAGTTTTACCGGGGATATGGTTGGAATATCCACCGATGCCAAGAGCGGCGTGCCCAAAGAAGATCATAAGACGAAAAAGATGAAGACGACGATAACCTGCGATGGCGAGGTGGAATTTAACTACGAGAATAATCAGGCATACTTTTCAAAGAATGTGAAGGTATCGGGCGACGACGGAGATATTGACGCCGATAAGATAACGGTGAATCTCGACCCTTTGACCCGGCGAGTTAAGGAGATAATCGCCGAGGGTAATGTGAAGATAAAACAGGGCGAGAATATGACTTATAGCGATAAGGCTGTATATGTGGAATCCGAAAGAAAGATACTTTTGACAGGAAAACCAAGGCTCGTCATATATCAGGAAGGCGGCCTTTCGGGGAACCTTTTTGGGGAGAGGAAATAATGCATCTCTTAGAGACGACAGGGCTCATAAAGGAATACGGATCGCGGCGTGTCGTTAATTCTGTAGATATAAACGTAAAGCGGGGAGAGATCGTAGGCCTTTTAGGCCCTAACGGCGCCGGGAAGACGACCACGTTTTATATGATAACAGGTATAATCGAACCCGACTTCGGCAAGATAGTCTTCGACAGGCAGGATATAACGAAGATGCCGCTTCATATGCGCGCCCGGTTCGGGATAGGGTATCTTTCTCAGGATCCTTCGATATTCAGGAAACTTACCGTGGAGGAGAATATAATGGCTGTACTGGAGACTCTCGATTTCTCCCCGCGCGAGCGCAAGCGGCGATGTGACGAGCTCTTGAACGAACTCAATATCACGCACCTTCGCAAGAACAAGGCCTACACGCTTTCAGGCGGCGAGAAGAGGCGCGTCGAGATAACACGGGCGCTGGTCACTAATCCCTTATTCATATTGCTGGACGAGCCTTTCAGTGGGATAGATCCTATAGCGGTTGCCGAGTGCCAAGAGATAATAAAGGAGCTTCGCGATAAGGGGCTGGGGATACTTCTGACAGATCATAACGTGCGGGAGACGCTCACCATAACCGACAGGGCTTACCTTATGGCCGACGGGAAGATACTTATATCCGGCACCAAAGAAGACTTAATATCAAATTCACAGGCCAGGGAATTATACTTGGGTGAAAAATTTACAATGTAGAGCGGTTTGTGATATAATATTGCCCTCATAAAAGACAGATCACTTAAGTCAGGGTTCTATCCTGATTGAATGAATGACGGATAAAAGGAAAGGTGTCATGTCGATATCAAAAGCCAAGTCTCAAGAAGCATGTTCAACGTTATTCGAGATAGATGTCCCCAAAGAGTCCGTCGACAAGGCGTTCGAAGAGGTCTATGACGAGATAACCAAAGTCGCCAATATTCCTGGCTTCAGGGTAGGCAAAGCTCCAAAAGAGCTCGTTAAGAAGCATTATGCAAAGAACGCATCAGAGGAAGCTATTAAGCGTGTACTTCCCGACGCTTATGCAGCCGCGCTCAAAGAGCACGGTATAATACCGATAGGTTCACCTGAGATAACCGACATGATCTTTGAAGAGGGCAAGGCGATGTCATTCAAGGCCAGAGTAGAAACACGCCCTAAATTCAGTGTAAAAAATTATAAGGGTATAGCCGTTACACGCAAGAAGATAATGATAGATAAGGCGGATATAGACAAGACTCTTGAGAATGCACGGCAGATGCGCGCCAGATATGAATCTCCGGGCGATAGGCCATTACAGATGGGCGATTATGCCGTCAGCGACCTGGATTGTCTGGCAGACGGTAAGCCGATCCACAGAAAGAGAGAAGACCTCTGGCTATTCCTTGATAAAGACACGATAGCATTAGGGCTTTCGGATGGTATGGTCGGAATGAAAAAGGGCGATGAGAAGGATATAGAGGTCACTCTTTCTAAAGATTATCCGAATAAGGATCTTGCCGGTAAGAAGGCTGTATACCACGTGAAGGTGAAAGATATAAAAGTGCGTCAACTTCCGGAGATAGATGACGCGCTTGCTAAGGAACTTGGCAAGGATAGTCTGGAAAGTCTCAAAAAGGATATAGAAATCGGCCTTGAAGAACAGGCTAAGCGTAACTCTGATATAGAGGTTGAGAATAAGGTTTTGGCCAAGCTCATTGATGACAACGACTTCGCCGTACCCGGCGGTTTCGTCAAGCGGCAGCTGGGATACATGGTGGAGAACGCCAAGCGCCATCTGGCGGAGAAGGGCTTTCGCAAAGAGGACCTCGATAAGAAGGACGAAGAGTTAAGGGGTAAATTCGGTATCGATGCCGTACGCCGCGTCAGGCTATTGTTCATATTAGATGCGATAGCGAGAGCCGAAAGTATTGACGTCGGGGAGAAGGATGTCGAAGAGGCCTATAAAGCGATAGCCGCCGAAACCGGTAAAGCGGAAATTGAGGTCAAGGAGCATTACGGGCGCGAAGAATTGGTTGATGATCTTAAGGAGCAGTTGAGAGAAGGAAAAGCGATAGAGTTTTTGATAAAGAGTGCGAAAGTGACCGAAGAATAAAACCCCTGAGTATCCCAAGCTTAGCCAGGGTATTCTCGTGGGCAGGGTAAAGGAGGCTTGATATGAGCATACTTGTTCCTATGGTGATAGAAACGACAGGCAGGGGCGAAAGGGCATATGACATATATTCCAGGCTCTTGAAGGACAGGATAATATTCATCGGTACCGCCGTGGACGATAATGTAGCGAATATAATTATAGCGCAGCTTTTGTTCCTCCAGATGGAAGACCAGGATAAGGATATAAGTATATATGTCAATACCCCGGGCGGATCGGTAACAAGCGGACTCGCCATATATGATACGATACAATTTGTAAAACCGGATGTAGCCACATACTGCGTAGGGCAGGCAACGAGCATGGGCGCTGTCCTTCTGGCGGCGGGAGCCCCGGGAAAGCGTCATGCTCTTCCGCACGCGCGCATCATGATACATCAGCCATGGGGGGGTGTGCAGGGACAGGCGACCGATATAAGTATACAAGCCCAGGAGATATTGAGGTTACGCGCAAGGCTCGAGGAGATATTGGCCAAGCACACTAAGCAGCCTCTCGACAAGATAAAGAAGGATACCGACAGGGATTATTTCATGTCAGCTGAAGAGGCTAAAAGCTACGGGATAGTCGACGAAGTCATTACGAATATTTCAAAGAAAAAATAACTGTAAACCTTAAGCTATACGAAAGGACATCATGGCGAAGAAGAGTTATTTGATGACACCCGGGCCGACTCCGGTACCCGAGGATATAAGAAATGAGATGGCTAAACCCATCATCCACCACAGGACGAAAGAATACCAGACCATATTTAAGGATGCGACTGAAGGACTAAAGAAGATATTCAAGACAAAAGGCGATCTCTTTACGTTTACTTCAAGCGGCACGGGTGCCATGGAAGCGTCCATAGTCAACGTCCTATCGCCCGGGGACAAGATAATAGTGGTCCGCGGAGGTAAATTCGGCGAGAGGTTCGGCGATATAGCCAAGGCTTACGGCGTGAATACCGTGAATATAGATGTAGAGTGGGGTTCGGCTCCCAGCCCTGTGATCATAAAAGAGACGCTTAAAGCTAATCCTGACGTTAAGGGCGTATACACAACCCTTTGCGAGACATCTACCGCAACAGTTTTTGACATAAAGACAATAGGCGAGGTTGTACGAGCCACCAATGCGCTATTTGTAGTAGATACTATTTCCGGTCTAGGAGCCGACGATTTTCTTAATGATGAGTGGGGGGTTGATATAGCGATATGCGGGTCACAAAAGGGCCTCATGATACCACCGGGATTGGCGTTTTGTTCGGTCAGCGAAAAGGCATGGAGGGCGGTGGAGACCTCGAAATTGCCCAAGTTCTATTTTAATTTCAAAAAGTATAAGAAGGCGTACATCGATACCGATACGCCCTTCACGTCGGCGATAACGCTGGTCATAGGATTAAAGAAGGCGGTGGAAACAATCAATAGCAAGGGAGTAGATAATGTTATAGCCGAGCACCAGTCTCAGGCCAGAGCTTTTCGTGAAGCGGTTAAGGCCATAGGTTTAAGCGTATTCTCAAAGTCTCCGTCATCTGCCGTTACCGGCGTGAATACTCCGGAGGGGATGGACGCAGACGCTCTCATAAAACTGCTTAAGACCGAATACGGAGTGACGTTCGCCGGCGGCCAGGAGAACCTTAAAGGCAAGGTATTCAGGTGCGCCCACATGGGAGGCATAGATAAAGAACATACGCTTGAATCGATAAAAGCGCTTGAAGAGGCGCTTTTGAAGATGGGGTGGAAATGTAAGTCTTGCGCCGGTTTTGACGCAGCGAAAAAGATAATAGGATAAAGGGAGAGGGCCTCATGTCATTCAAAGTGCTTATAAGCGATTCACTCTCAAAAGAAGCGGTTGATATATTACAGAAGGAGAAGGAGTTTAAGGTAGACGTCAACACCAAGCTTACTCCGGAGGAGCTAAGAAAAGTCATAAAAGATTACGACGCGCTACTCGTAAGAAGTGCCACTAAGGTCACGGCGGATATCATAAATGCCGCCGATCGGCTTAAGATCATAGGAAGGGCCGGCGTAGGATTGGACAATGTCGACGTTGAGGCCGCCTCGAAAAAAGGCATAATAGTAGTAAATACGCCCGGCGGCAATACCATATCTACAGCGGAACATACTTTTTCCATGATGATGGCTCTCTCAAGGACCATACCCCAGGCGGATCTATCGATGAAGAAGGGTGAATGGGAGCGTAAGAAATTCATGGGTGTTGAGCTATATGGTAAGACCCTCGGTATAGTGGGGCTTGGCAGGATAGGTACAGAGGTCGCCAAGCGCGCTATCGCATTCGGAATGACCGTGATTGCTTATGATCCGTATCTTTCCTCCGAGAAAGCTAAAGACTTGGGGATAGAGAACGTGGATCTTAAAGTGCTGTTTACAAAAGCCGACTATATAACTGTCCATACGCCGCTTACGGATGAGACCAAGCACATGATATCGATAAATTGCGCCCGCGGCGGTATAGTAGATGAAGACTCGCTCGTAAAGGCCATAGAGGCGGGTAAGGTAGCCGGTGCGGCTTTCGATGTCTATGAGTGTGAGCCGCCTAAAGGATCGAAGCTTATAGGTCTTGAAAAGGTCGTGCTTACGCCGCATCTGGGGGCTTCGACTGAAGAAGCTCAAACGAACGTCGCAATAGAAGTGGCCAATACCGTTCGTGACGCGCTATTGAACCGCGGTGTCAGAAATGCGGTCAATGTGCCGTGCGTCGACGCGGAGATGTATAAAGTCATAGAACCGTATTTGAAGCTTGCCGAGAAGATGGGTTCGATACAGGCGCAGCTTGTGGAAGGCCACATAAAGAAGGTCAAAATAAGGTACGTGGGTGACCTCTTGAAATATGACCTTTCGCCGTTCACCGTTTCGATAATGAAGGGGATACTAACGCCGATATTGCAGGATACCATCAATTATGTAAACGCCCTGGTAATATCTAAAGAGCGCGGGATAAATGTAGTAGAGACGAAGACGGCCGAAGTGCAGGACTTTGCGAACCTTATATCCGTCGAGATCGAGACCGACAAGATGATGAACTCTATCGTCGGGACGTTATTCACAAAGGTCGATCCCAGAATAGTTAAATTGAACGAATTTTATGTAGACTCAGTACCCGAAGGTTATATGCTGTTTATCCAAAATGATGACGTACCCGGTATAATAGGCCAGATAGGCACTATATTAGGCAAGAATTGTGTTAATATAGCCGGGATGTCTTTTGGAAGGGACGAGAAGGGCGGCAGGGCTGTCAGTATCCTTAATGTAGACAGCGATGTCCCAAAGCCGGTGCTGGAAGAGATGAGGAAAGCCAAAAATATAAAGGAAGTAAAGCTGGTAAAAGTGTAATAACCAAAAAAGGGACGACGAAATGGCGAAGAAAGAGAACAAAATCTATATAATTGACGTCACTAACAGGGACGGCGTGCAGACTTCAAGGCTGGGGTTGGCGAAACTGCAGAAGACGATGATAAATATGTACTTAAACGACATGGGAATATTCCAATCCGAGTTCGGGTTCCCCGTTACGAGGCATGAGACAAACTACCTTAACGCTAACTTAGAGCTTGCCAGAATGGGCGTCTTAAAGCCCATAGTCTTAAGCGGATGGATACGGGCCATAAAAGAAGACGTCGAGAAGGCCTGCAAGTTGACGAAGGTTGAGAACCTCAATATATCCATATCTACTTCAGAACAGATGATCGGCGGGAAGTTCCAGGGCAAGTATACTAAGGAGGACGTTATAAAGGAGATGGCTGAGGCTGTCAGCGTTGCAAGAAAACACGGCATAAAGATCCTCGGAGTCAATGCCGAAGATGCATCCAGAACAAAGCTCGACTATCTTATAAAGTTCGCCCGCGCCGCGAAGAAGGCCGGAGCGGACCGGATAAGATATTGCGACACTCTCGGATACGATGATCCCTTTACTATCTATGAAAGAATAAAGGCTCTTGCAACCGAAGTCAAGCTACCGGTAGAGCTCCACTGTCATAATGATCTGGGCATGGTCGTAGGGGTGTCGGTGGCCGGGGCAAAGGCCGCGATAGATGCCGGCGTGGATGCATATATAAATACAACGGTCAACGGCATGGGTGAGAGGGCCGGTAATGCTGATCTTGTTAGCGTGATCCTGGCGATCAAGTATTCCAGTGGTTTCAAGGGCGGGAGGTATATACTGGATGAGCGCGTAAAGCTGTCGCACGCATGGAAGATCGCGAAATACGCTTCTTACGCTTTTGGGGTACCGATACCGATAAACCAACCCGCAGTAGGAGCCAACGCTTTTGCTCACGAATCCGGCATACATGCGGATGGAGCGTTAAAGGACAGGCGCAACTATGAGCTTTATGATTTTGAGGAACTCGGCAGGGGTGAGCCGGAGATAATAGATACCGGGCGGCAGATAACCGCCGGTGAGTATTCCGGTATAAAAGGTTTCAGGAACGTCTACGATAAACTCGAGATAAAGTTCAAGGACGATAAGGATGCGACCAAGATACTTGATCTCGTCAGATACGCCAACGTTCATACCCAGAAGCCTCTTACTGAAGATGAGCTGAGGTTCATAGCTAAATACCCGGAGATCGCGCGTAAAATATTTACGATGAGTCCCTAGCACGATGCGGTCAACAAGATAAAAAATGCAGGAGATGAGGTTTTAAGGATGCCTAACACAGTCATATTGGGCGCCCAGTGGGGCGATGAAGGTAAGGGTAAGGTCATAGATATATATGCCGCCAAAGCCGACTACATAGTAAGGTACCAGGGCGGAAATAATGCCGGCCACACCGTTGTCATAGGAGGCGAAGAATTTATACTTCACCTTATACCTTCCGGCATACTACACAAAGGCAAGATATGTATTATCGGCAACGGGGTCGTCGTCGACCCTAAAGCTCTTTTAGAGGAGATAGAGACTATATCAAAGAAGGGGATATCGGTCGACGGTAGATTGTTGATAAGCGACCAGGCCCACGTAATATTTCCTTATCACCGTAAATTGGACGAGCTTAAAGAAGGCAAACACGGAAAGATAGGCACTACAAAGAGAGGTATCGGCCCCTGTTACGCCGATAAGGTAGCCAGAAGCGGCATAAGGATGGCCGATCTTCTGGATGATAAGGTCTTTAGGATTAAGCTTAAGGATAACCTGGATGAGAAGAACGAAATACTTTCAAAAATATACGATGCGCCGGCGTTCAGTTTCGACGCCATATATGCGGAATATACAGCGTATGCGTCAAAGATAAGGAAGTATATAACAGACACGGGGCACATATTGAACGAGGCTATAAAAAAGAGAAAGAATGTGATGTTCGAGGGTGCTCAGGGCACTCTTCTTGATGTGGACCACGGCACGTATCCCTTCGTGACATCTTCTAACGCAACCGCGGGCGGAGCTTGTACGGGAACCGGGGTCGGTCCTAACAAGATAGATAAAGTGATAGGTGTTGTAAAAGCTTATACGACTCGTGTCGGGGAGGGGCCGTTCCCTACGGAGTTCGGACCTGATCTTATGGACAGGATACGTAAAAAAGGCAAAGAATTCGGCGCGACGACCGGCCGTCCCAGGCGGTGCGGATGGTTCGATTCGCTGGTCGTTAAACATTCCGTAGAGGTGAACGGTATGGACGAGGTCGTAGTGACCAAACTGGATGTTTTGGACGATTTGGAAAGCATTAAGATATGCACGGCTTATAAGTTTGAAGGCAGGACTTATGATAGATTTCCCGCTAACTTGAGGGCAATGGAAGGTTGCCAACCGGTATACGAGGAACTTCCGGGTTGGAAGTCCGACACAACGCAAGTGACATCTTATATTAAGCTTCCCGCTAACGCGAAACGCTATCTTAACAGGATACAGAAGATATTAGATAAAAAGATTGTGCTTATATCTGTCGGTTGCGACAGGAAGCAAACATTTGCACGCACGCAGCCCGCAAAGCTATAGACAATTTGTAGGCGTCCAGTTTTCCGTAGGAAAACTGGATCGTCCTTGACATCCAAGGCGTGCGGGTGCTAATATAATTTAAATAGAAAAAAGGAGGAGTTTGGTATGAAGAGATTTGTTTTAGCTGTACTCATAGGTGTATTTGCCATTACTGTTTCCGGATGCGCGGTGAATTTCTATAAGGGGAAGCCGGAACAGGAGATAAAGATAAAACAGCTCACTACCCAGGTTGAAGAGCTTGAACAGGCCAAGCGTATGCTCGAGGACAGGCTTGCCAGGGAGATATCGGATAAACAGGTGCTCTTGGAACAGACTTCCAGAGGCCTTGTCATAACCATGGCAAATGATATATTGTTCGATTCCGGAAAAGCGAAATTAAAAAGTAACGCGCATGATGTCTTGAGGAAGATAGCTTCTGTAATAAAGGAAGCGGCTCCCGACAGGAATGTGGGCGTTGAAGGTCACACAGACAGCGTTCCGATAAAGCATTCCGGATGGAAATCCAACTGGGAGCTTTCCGCGGCACGCGCAACTAATGTGCTGCATTATCTGATAGACGAATGCGGGATGGAGCCACAGAAGATGTCAGCCATAGGCTACGGCGAATATCATCCTGTCAATACCAATGATACTAAGTCCGGCCGCGCGGCCAACCGCAGGGTCGAGATAATAATAATGCCGAAAGAGATGACCAAGAAGTCATACGACGAGGTGCAGGGCAGATTATCCGATGAGGCCAGAATGGCGGAGGAGTCGAAGCAGACGGAAAGCGCTCCGGTAGTTAAATAGGAATGCGCGTTTACGAATGAGTAAAATACGATGGGGGACCGTGGAGGTCCCCCATCTTGTTAATGAATATGGAAAATAACAAGATTCCGCAACATGTAGCGATAATAATGGACGGCAACGGCCGCTGGGCCAGATCCCGGGGACTTCCCAGGATAGCCGGCCATCGCGCCGGCGTCGACAGCGCCAGGGAGGCGGTCGAGTCCGCAGGCGAACTCGGTATAAAAATCATTACGTTGTATACCTTCTCTACCGAAAACTGGAAGCGTCCCAAGAGCGAAGTGACGGCCCTGTTTGGGCTTCTGGATAATTACATCGATAAAGAGTCCGATAAACTTGCGAAGAAACGTATAAGGTTCATGGTGACCGGAGATATTGAAGGCATTCCCGAGCCCCTTAAGTCCAAACTTAAGAAGACCATTGCTGATACGGTCAAAAACGATTTTCTAACGGTGAATCTGGCTCTAAATTACGGTTCCAGGACCGAGATAGCACGCGCCGCCAAACTGATAGCAGCGGACGTAAAAGCGTCGAAGCTCAATGTAGACGAAATAGATGAGGGTATCTTCTCGCGGTATCTTTATACTAAAGACCTGCCGGATCCGGATCTTTTGATAAGGACTTCAGGAGAATATAGAATATCCAATTTTATGCTTTGGCAGATATCCTATGCCGAGATATATATAACCGATACGATGTGGCCCGATTTCAGGAAGCGGGATCTTGCTGACGCTATAACCTGGTTTGGAAATCGCCAGAGGAGGTTTGGTGGATAGCATATCGCTTAAAAAGAGGATCGCAAGCAGCATTCTTATATTGATCCTCGTTGCCCTTATTACTTTTTATTTCCCGAACTGGGTATTTTCGCTTTTGGCATCGGCGATGATAGGCGTCGCGCTCTTTGAGTTCCTTAATATGGCCGAGAGTCGCGGAGTATTTGTATACAAATACTTTACGATAATATTGGGGATGCTCATTCCATTAATAGTATATTTTCAGATGGGCACAGAAGGATATTTCACTCTTGAGCCCTTCTTTATCGTAATAACCTGCCTCTTTCTCTTCGTCTTGCAGTTCACACGGCGAGATTCTTCAGAAGCGCTCGTATCTATTGCGGTAACTGTATTTGGTCTATTATATATAGCCTGGTTCTTCTCATTCTTCATAAAGCTTAAATTCATGCCGCATGGGTCACTCTTGGTGGCGTTCCTGGTCCTCGTGACCAAGATGGGGGATGTAGGCGCATATTTTGTAGGCGGATTTATCGGTAAGCATAACCTGATATCAAGGATAAGCCCTCACAAGACCGT
>JAPLMF010000026.1 GCA_026387155.1 Candidatus Omnitrophota bacterium | reverse complement strand
GAGCATCGAAAAAGAAATTAGAGGAGGCGCTCAAGGACAAGGAGGCGCTGAAAGAGGAGAACGAGAAATTAAAGTCCGAGCTTTCCGAGGCCACGGCATCATTAGCCGAAGTATATAAAGCGCTCTGCGAAAAATAAGGAATTAAAAATATGAGTAAAATCTTTGACCTGCTGAAAAAAAATTCAGAATCCAAGCTTAAGAAAACTAAGAAGGCCGACCCATCAATCTACACCGAGACCTCTGCGGCTATGGATGTGAATCAGATGAGGTCGAAGATACTGGAGCGCATAAAAGAGGGCAAGAAAGAGGAGTCTACCATAAGCATCGCAAAGGTCTTTACGAAAGAGGTTGCCCCCGCCCCGATGGTAAATGAAGTCCGGATCCAGAATCCAATGCTCAAGAATAAGGTTGAAGCGCTGGAAAAAGAGAATAGGTCCCTTTCCGCAGAAAAGATTGAACTTGAGACGGCGAAGAAAGGCCTGCAGGCAAGGGTTATCCGTCTGGAGGGGGATGTCGGCAAGTCCTTCTCAGAAGGCGAAAAATTGTTGCAGGAAGTCGGAGAAGCCAAGGCAGAGAGCAATAAGCTTACCGGCGATCTCGAAAGTCTCCGGGAGGAGTTAAAGAACCTACAGGGGAAGCTCGAGAGGTCGCAGGACGAAGTCGACGAAAAAATATCCGCCGCGGAAAATATCCGCAAGAGTTTTGAGATCGAGAAGGAAGAGATCAAAAAAGAAAGGGATAAGGCCGCCGCCAATGTTGAAAGTTTAAGATCGAAGCTATACGCGGCGACCAAGGAACTTAAGGAAGAGTCCGACAAGTCTGCCCAGCTGGAAGAGACGCTTAAGGCCCGTGATAAGAAAATATCGGCGTTCGAGAACCAATCCAAAGCCCTCGAAACGGCGAAGATGGCGCTTGCCGCTGAACTTTCGGCGGCCGAAGAGAATATAAAGTCCGCCGGTGAAAAGATAGCCATCCTTGAGACGGATATCGAGGTCCGCGATAAGAAGCTGGGAGATATAGATAAAGTGCATTCTAAGAATGTGGAGTTGGCTAAAGCAGAGCTTATAGCGAAAATACAGTCGGTTGAACGCGAAAAGAAGGATCTCGACGGTAAGATCTCGCAGCTAATCCGGGAGATAGAAGCGAAGAATAAGCGCCTCACAGAGGCTGAGGAGTTTTCCAAAGAAACGGAGGGCCTAATAAAGGACTCGGCGCTTAAATTAAAGACCTCCGAGATGGAGAAGAAGGAACTCGAGCGCGAAAAGAGGAGTTTTGAAGGCAAGTTTTCACAGCTCGAGGGCGAGATAGAAGCGAAGAATTCAAGGATCATTGAGATAGAAGATTCTAAAAAAGAGTTGGATGATATGCTGAAGGCTGCCGCGCTCGAGGTCCAGAAGGCGGAGTCAGCCAGAAAAGAGTATGAAGAGTCGGCCGGAGAAGCCAGGCGCGGACTTGAAACTGAGATAGCCCGCCGCGAAAGCGATAGGACGACTGCGGAAGAAGCGGCTAATAAGCTTAAGGAAGAGATAGAAGTTTTGAAGAGCTCCATACAGGAAAAGGAAAAGGCCGAGGGCGAGTTAAAAGAATCTATTCAGGCGCTCAAAGGCGAAATAGAGGAGCGCGATCAGAAAATAGAGAGGGATATTAAGTATTGTGAAGGTCTGCTTCGCGAATTGAACGAACTACGGAAGAGGACGAGACCCTCTTTCTTCAGGGCAAAATAGGATGGCGCCGGCTAGGGCAAAAAAACATCTCTTCCTAAACTACAAGGGTGGTACGGGGAAGACGAGTGTATCGACCGCCTACGGCTATTATCTCGCCGGTAAAGGCAAGCGCGTGCTCATGGTCGATCTGGACGCGCAGGCCCATTTGACAGCCTGCCTAAACGAAGAATCGGTATATCACGAGAAGAGCCTCTACAGCGTGATAGTCAAGGGCGAGGACATAAGGAATATCATAGTAGATACGTCCTTGCCGAATTTAAAGCTCGTCCCGTCGTCCATAGCGCTTTCGTCGCTGGAGCTGCCGTTATTCAGGATGCCGCTTAGGGAATTCAGACTGCGCAAGGCGCTTAAAAATGCTGAGCGGGAATACGATTACATAATCATAGATTCCGCGCCGTCGATCGGGCTCATGAGCCTGAATGCGATACTTGCGTCCGATGAGATACTGGTGCCTCTTTTGGCCGATTTCCTGTCGTTCCACGGCCTGAAGATACTCCTGGAGACGCTAGCATCGATAGAAAAAGATTTTTCTTACTATCTCGGCAGGATACATATATTCTTAAACAGATACAACCCCGATTATGCCATATGCAGGGAGTGTGAAGAGGCCGTGAGACGCTTCTATCCTGAGAACCTGCTTAAGACGGTGGTGCGCGAATCACAGGAGATAATGAATGCTTCCAGCGAAGGCAAGTCGCTGTTTGAGCTCTACCCGGATTCCAAAGTCGCAGAGGACATAAAGAACCTTGTACATGAAGTTAACGGAGGAGAACTATGAAGAAAAAATTCGAGGATAATGTAGCCAGCCAAATGCCTAAGACGAAATCCGAGGAACCCACGCTTCCCTGGAAGATAGATGAGTCGGATCTTGCCAAAATAGATTCCGAGAGTCAGGACTATAAAGACCTTGCGCAGGGCGCACCACCCCTAAAAACGCGCCCGGTATTCCTGATAGCGCTTGTTTTAGCAATATTTGCGGCGGCCCTATTCATGGTCGCCAGTATAGCGATCGAAAATGATAGGATAAAGATAGGCATATCCGAGAAGGAGAAGGAAGCCGCCATTTTACAAGTGAACCTGGATAAAGCCGCTGCTGAGAAAACGACGCTTGAACATAATGCCTCACAGCTTGAGAAACGCGTGAATGACCTGTCGGCGCAGAAAGAGCTATTCACGGCCGTTTTGGAAAGTCTTACTAAGAAAGAGGACGTTATTCCGGCTGAAACCACATCATCTCAAGTCCCGCCATCCGAAATTCTGCCGTCTCAAGTTCCGCCGTCTGAAAAACAGGAAAAACGAGAGTGAATAGACCGTTAGCCCTGGCGTTAGCATTTTTATTATTGTCCGGTACGCCAATGTGCGCATCGGCGGAGAGGGTCTATGACGAAAATTATATAAAATCGTTGGAGACTCTGGCTACCGAGTATGAAGTAAATAAGGATTACACCAGCGCCGAAGCCGTGCTTAAGAAGATAGTTGCCGCCAGAGCGCTTTTAATCGGCGACAGCATTACCGAAAGCGACTACTCGGCAGTAGCAGCCTCTTTACGGAATCTGGTCAAGATATATAAATTCGAAGGAAAGCGCCAGGAATCCAAGATGGTCATGGCCAGGGTTATAGGGATCGACGAAAAACTGACCGATAAACATCCTGAAATTGCGATATCGGATATTAAGGATCTCATATCCATGTATGAGGAGGATGGCGATCT
This sequence comes from Candidatus Omnitrophota bacterium, assembly GCA_026387155.1. Lineage (GTDB taxonomy): Bacteria > Omnitrophota > Gorgyraeia > 2-01-FULL-45-10 > 2-01-FULL-45-10 > JAPLMF01. Next base: position 39,680 of record JAPLMF010000026.1, on the reverse strand, counting down.
ACAAGACCGAGAGGTATTGTATAAGAAGATCGTGGTTTTGGCAGGGAATATGTCGGATCGGGGAAATTCGGATCATGCCGCTGCTTTAAACGGACTTGCCGGTATGTATAGAGCCCAGAAGCGTTATCAAGAGGCTGAAGATCTTTTGAAAAAAGCGATCGATATAATGGGGGGAGCTACGGGCCCCGATAGGCAGTCATTGGCGGTATACATTAACAATCTGGGTGCGATATATTTTTCCCAAGGAAAGTATAAGGAGATCGTACCTCTGTTAGAGAGAATGCTGGATATAGATACGAAGGCCTTCGGGGAGGGAAGCCCGGAGGTCATGTCCGATCTCAATAAACTCGCGGCTCTCTATACATCTCAGGGTGAATATGATAAGGCCGCCGAAGGCTACAAGAAGGTGCTGGATGCGAATGAGCGCAGGCTCGGACCCGATAACGTCGAATTATCAAAAAGCCTTAATAACCTTGCCTCGATATATTCATATAAAAAGGAATACGCTTCTGCGGAAGAGCTCCTTAAACGTATGCTTGAAATTAACGTTAAAGCGGCGGGCCCTGATAGCCCATCCTGTACGGAATCGCTTAACAACCTGGCGACCGTATATTCCTACCAGGGAAAGTATGCAGATGCCGAGTCTCTTTTGGCCAGGGCGCTTATGATAGACCGAAAGGCTCTCGGGGCGGACAATCCGGACATTGCTACAGACGCAAGCAACCTTGCTATGGTCTACTCCTACCAGAGAAGATATTCTGAGGCCGAACCGCTCTTATACACCGTGCTGGCTATAGACGAAAAGGTATCAGGCGAAGACAGTATTAGCGTAGTAAATGATTTAAGGGCCCTTATAGCGGCATATGAGGCTCAGGGTAAATACTCGGAAGCTGAACTATTCCATAAAAGGATCATTACAATATTGGGTCGTACCATCGGAAGCAGTCATCCGGATTTTGCGGCGGCATTGAACGCTTTGGCGTCCTCTTATAGGGCACAGAAGATGTATGAAGAGTCCGAAGAACTCCTGAAGAAGGCCATAGAGATAGCAGAAAGAGCGCTGGGAGCAGACAGTGTCCTCACGGCGACATATTTAAATAACCTGGCTGCCGCATATTCATACCAGGGCAAGTATGCCGATGCGGAACCACTTTTGGAAAGGGCGCTTGCCATAGATGAGAAATCCCTCGGCATGAACCACGCCGCCACTCTCACTGACTTAAATAACCTGGTTACGGTATATACGCTGCAGGGTAAGAATGCTGAAGCCGAAGAGATACACAATAAGATACTCGGCATAAAAGCAATTCCTCCCGATAAAAATTAAATCGACCTCTCCACCCTTGACTTTGACCATATCATTATGTATACTTATTCGAAAGTTAGTTACTAACGCAATCCAAGGTTAAGAAAATGAAAATAGAGCGGGACAAAAATTTTACATTCACAGGCCTCTCCGAGAAAGAATCAAAAAACCTTATTGTGTTTGATCTTATAAAATCAAAAAGTGTCATTTCAAGAACGGACATATCCAAGGATACCGGCATCAATATGGTGTCTGTCTCTAATTACATCAAGAGCTTCATAGATAAGGGATTATTATACGATAAGGGACCCGACGTTTCGACGGGAGGCAGGAAGCCGGAGCTCTTGGAGCTTGCTACCGGCGACGGGGGAGCCTTGGGTATAAGTATAAATGGGGATAGAGTGGACATGGTACTGACGGACTTAAGCGCCCTGCCAGTTGAAAAGCGAAGTTCGGCCTTCGGGGATGCTCTGAAATTGGCGAGGGAACTTTGCGCGGCGGCAAATTCCCGCGGAATTAAAGTAAAGGCCGTCGGCATCGGGTCCGAGACGAGAGATTCGATAGCACTACTAAAGAGCGTAAGCGATGCGGCTAAAGCTCCGGCCTTTGCTGGGAGAAATGTATACTGCGCTGCGTTCGGCGAGAGGTCGCTAGGCAATAAAGCGTCTTGTGGTGGAATTCTTTATGTACATTCAAGCCTGGGAGAGTGTGTGCTCATAAAAGAAAGCGAACTCCTCGGCTCTTCCGATGAACCCAAAGAGACGACCAAATACCTGCGACCCTGGGGCAGGGCCCTGTCCGCCGAAACCATGGCAAGGGGTGAGGTCGCAAAAGGCGTTGGGACTAAGATTGTGCACATAGCCGGAGCCGATATGAATAAGATAACAGAAGGTTCCGTGATAGAAGCTCTTAAAGAGGGGGATGAGGTAGCCGGCGGCATCATAGAATCCGTCGGTATAAATTTAGGTTTGAGGATAGCGTATCTGGTGAATATATTCGCCCCTAAGACCGTCATTATAGGCGGTGGTATAGAGGCGGCCGGCGAAGCCATATTGTCAGGTGTAAAGAGGACGGTCGCAAGGCTTGCGCATTCGTCCAGGTCAAAAAGTATTTCCATAATACCATCGGCTCTTGGTCCCGATGGTGTGGCTCTGGGTGCCTCGGCGCTCGCGATTAGGGAGCTTTTTCTAAGGTCATAGGAGGAAAGTTTATGGCGGAAGAGAGAAATTGTAGGATCTGTGGCAAGCCATTTCTGACGAATAAATACAGGCCCAACCAGACGATATGTTCGTCGATCGAGTGTCAATATCAGAGGCAACTGGAGAATATGAGGACCTGGCGCGACAGAAATCCGAACTACTTTAAATATAAGGAAGCCCAGGATTCCTCGTGGAAAGAAACCTGCCGCCAGCGGTCTCTCGATTGGCGTAAGAAACACTACGAGTATTTAAAGCTATACAGAGAAGAACACAGGGACCGCCACAGGAACTACATGCGCGATTACATGAGAGAGTACAGGAAGACCCACAAAGAAGAATGATAAGAAGACTTTTATTTGTATTGATATTTACTGTCGTCCTTTGCGGAGCCGTATTTGCCTCCGATGACGCTCCCGCAGGCAGGGAAGAGATATCGCTTGAATCGGCCAAAAAAGAGCGAATGGCTCCGATCTCCGCACAGCCGGAACAGGAGAGTGCGCCCAGGGTAGCTATCGATATAACCGACACATCGCTTCCAAAGCCCGCATCTGCCGAAAAGATCGAAGCGGCAGCTGTTCTGGCCCCCCCAGTCGAGAAATCGGTTTCGGCATCTCAGGCCGAAACTTCGGGTTTGAAATCTGAAGCTACGGGTGAAGTGAAGATCATAACCGTTGCGCAGCCGCCGGTGGAGGCGGTCCAGCCTCTCCCGAGGAAGAAGGCTCGCTCCGGAATGAAGTTTACGATGCCATGGCAGACCGGGCCCAAGAAAAAACTGACCGAAGAAGAGGAGCTTGATAAAAAAATACAGGGCCGCCCGTTTATGGGCGAGACCGGTTTCACTACGGTGACGACATATAGAAATAATGGCATCAAAGCTTCCGGCTCTGAGGCCAAGGCGATATCGGCGGAAAGTGTTCCGGTGATACTAAGTATAGATGATTGCGTAAAGATAGCCGCGGCAAACAACATACAGGCGCTCGTAGCTAAAAAGTCGATAAAGCTTGCCGAGATGAGGATATTCGAAGCGCGGCGCAACCTGCTTCCTACGGCAACTATAGTGGTGGAAAGAACGAAGGGTCGGGTAAGTGGTGATGATTATCTGGGCAGAAAACAGTATATAGAGGGGCAGCAGCCTATATTTCACGGAGGGGAATTATATTTCGCGATGAAACAGGCAGAGGCTAATCTGCAAATAGCGAAGAATGACTATAATAGGGTAAAAAATGAACTCGTTCTGCAGGTGAAGAAAGCCTACTATACCGTTGAGAAGGCGAAAGAGAACGCTGTATTACAGAGTATCCTATCAAGAGAAGTGGAAAAGATGTATGGTGTATCCTCTAAAGGTTACGAAGCAGGGGCCGTCGCTAAAGTCGAATATCTTAATGTAAGCTCTCAGGCAAGCCAGGTGAAGTATCAGCTCGTGTCCGCCGAAGGGGACGTTTCTATAGCCGAACTTATATTAAGACAGGCAATGAATGTCAACCCGCGCGAAAAGTTCAGTATAATCTCAAGCCCGGAATTCAAGAAAGTTACACTCGATTTTGAAAAGACGCTGCAGGACGCTTTTGTGAATCGTCCAGAAATAAAGGCTAATGCGCTCATGATAACTTACTATGATTACGGCAAGGGCATAGCTAACGCCAAGAGTCTGCCTAAGGTAGACCTATTAGGCCAATGGGGTTTGGCTTGGGAAGATTATGTTTCGGGTTCGCCCGGATTAGTAAACGAGAACGAAACATCGCCTCGCCGTAATCTTCAGCCGCAGTGGTACGTCGGGATAAAGGTGGGTGTGCCGTTCGCGGGTAACACGGCGGAATATTCCTATACGAGAGAAGATTGGGTGCCGGTCGTTCAAACTTACCAGGGCACGGCAGCCACGGTCAACTCGTTTAAATTCAAGATCCTTGATAAGCTCGACATGTTCTCAGATAAGCAGTTGGCAGATATAGACTATGACCGCTCAAGGCAGGAGATGAACAAGACAAAGAACGACGTTACGCTCGAAATCAGGGAAGGATGTTTTAATTACGAAAAGGCAGTGATACAGCTTGAGACCGCGTCCAATAAAGTGAAGTACCAGGAAGCTGACTCGGAACTGATGAGGATGAAGCGCGGTATGGACGAGGTGCAGGATTCTAATGTCGTAGACAGCCTGATAAAAGTAGCGCAGGAGAAATTCGGGTACGTCCAAGCGGTTACCGACTGTAAAACAGCGCTCGCGTCACTCGAAAAAGCCGTGGGCGTGGAAGATTATTTCAGGAATAAGTAGACACATATACAAAATTTGAGGAGCAAAATATGGATGCCGGAATGAAGAAACGTGTCGTATTTATCGGTCTTGCGGCTGTTGTGCTTACCGTGATACTGGTGCGCACCACAGGCAACATAACTAAAGTGCTGTTCAAGAAGAAGCCAGCCGCGGAGGCGAAGATGCCGGGCGTAGCTTTTGAAGAAGAGGCCGTGCCGGTCAAGGCCTTTAAGGTTAAGAAGACGGACTTTAAGGACACCCTGCCGGCTATAGGCAATATAAAAGGCTTTAAAGAAGTGGATCTGAGGTTCCAGGTTTCCGGAGTTATAGAGAGTTTTAACTTTGAAGAGGGCGAGAAGATACAGGAGGGGGACATAATAGCGAGTCTGATACAGAGGGATGCGCTCCTTAAGCTTAAGTACGCCGAGATAGAACTGTCCAAGAATACAAAACTCTTCGATCTGGGTGGGATAAGCCAGATGAAGATGGACCAGTCTAAACTCGAATACGAGTCGGCCAAATCCGATCTCGACAAGACCAATATATACGCCCCTTCAAACGGCCTTTTAGGGGCCCGAACTATGGATGTGGGTTCCTACGTTAATCCCGGCAGCACCAACGATAAGATCGGGAGCTTCGTAGAAATAGATAAGGTCTACGCGGAGTTCTCTATAATAGAAAAGGACGTTCCAAAGGTGGCGCTCGGGCAGAAGGCGGAGGTTTTTGTGGACGCTTATCCGACGAAGACTTTCGGCGGCGTTATAGACAGGATAGCGCCTATAATAGAAGGCCGCTCGCGCACCGAGAATATAAAGATAGAGCTCGATAATAAGGAAGGGCTCCTGAAGCCCGGGATGTTCGTAAGGGCCCTCATCGCTACATATGAAAAGAAGGACGTAATAGTTATACCGTCATCCGGCCTTAAGAAGAAAGAGAACGATTACATAGCGTACAAAGTCAATAAGGAAGAGCCCAAAGAGACTCCGACCGATAATATAAAAACTATAAAACAGGCCAAGAAGAGCTTCTGGCCGTTCGGCAAGAAGAAAGAATTGAAGAAGCCCGAGGCGAAGCCGGAGGCGCCGAAAGAGAAAACGGCCGAATATGGGACGATCGAGGTGAAGACGCTTAAGCTCGGGTACATGACGCAGGATCTTGTTGAGGTCGAAGATGGCCTTGCGGAAGATGATATGATAGTAGTGGAGATCCAGGAAGATCTCAAGGACAAAGCGCGCGTAGAGATAGCCGAAGTACAGGAAGGGCTTATATAACGGATGAAATTAGCGAAATTTTCTATAGAGCGGCCTGTAACGCTACTCATGATAGTTTCAGGGACGCTCATACTGGGAGCAGTGTCGCTTGCGATACTCCCGCAGGAACTATTTCCCCAGATCACATATCCGCAGCTTACGGTAGTAACGCCTTATGAGAATGCCGCTCCCGAAGAGATAGAGACTCTCATAACAAAACCGATCGAAGAAGCCGTCGGTACCGTCGCCGGCGTAAAACGCATACACTCCATATCGAAAGAAGGCCTATCGCTTGTAATAGCCGAATTTGGCTGGAACCAGAATATCAACTTCGCGGCTCTCGGTATGCGCGAGAAGATAGATCTGATAAAGGAGAGGCTCCCGAGAGAGGCCGAGGAACCCACGGTTATATCTTATAATCCTTTCGACAAGCCGGTGCTCATCTTGAGCGTCACCACATCGAAAGCTGACCGCACGCCCGTTTCGCTCAGAGAACTGACGAGGAAGATGATAAAGGATGAGGTTGAAAAAGTCGAAGGCGTGGCTTCCGCCACCATCTCCGGCGGTCTGGAACGCGAAATAGAGGTGCAGATAAACCAGGATAAGCTGAAGGCCAGACAGATACCGATACTCGATGTCTCGAAAGCGATATCGAGCGCCAACTTAAATTACCCGGCAGGCACGATAAAGGAGAGCTTTTACGAATATCTTATAAGGACGCTGGGCGAGTTTGGCAAGGTCAGTGAGATAGAGGATGTGGCCATAGGTTTCCAGGATCGCGGGGCCACCGAGGAGGAGCAGGCCCGATATCAGAGGGAGCAGCAGGGCGGCAGGGCTATAGCCAAAGACAGGCGTCTCATATATGTTAAAGACGTTGCCGAGGTCATAGATAACGTTAAAGAACGTACAAGTTATTCGCGGTTTAACGGCAAAGAGAATATATCCATAGCGGTACAGAAACAGGCCCTCGGTAACACCGTGAAGATAATAAACCGGGTGAAGAGCCGCCTTGTGGATCTCAGGAGCAACATACCAAAAGACGTGGATATAAGGATCGTCTACGATCAGTCCGCGTTTATCCGCAGTTCTATAACCGGCGTCTGGGACGCGGCGTGGCAGGGCGGCGTTATAGTATTCTTCGTGCTTCTATACTTTCTGCGCAATACCTGGAGCTCTGTCATAGTGACGTTGACGATACCTATATCTGTGATGGCAACTTTCGCGATCATGTTCTTCTCCGGCGTGTCGATAAATATGATGTCGCTTGGAGGGCTGGCGTTCGGCGTCGGGTCGCTCGTAGATGCCGCTATAGTAGTCATTGAGAATATATTCAGGCATATGCAGATGGGTGACGACAATAAGAAAGCCGCGATAATCGGCTCGGAAGAGGTTACCGTGTCGGTCGCGGGATCGGTCCTGACCACGGTAGTCGTATTTGTGCCCCTTATATTTGTAATAGGCATAGTCGGCCAGATATCCAAGGACTTTGCCCTTACGGTGACGTTCTCGCTTCTGGCCTCATGGGTCGCATCGGTAACGATAATACCGCTATTAGCTTCAAGGGGCGTATCTTTAGGAAAAGATATCGCCGCCGAAGTAAGCGACGATAAGGCCAAGCTCGACAAATCCGCTCTTGTCTCCAGGGTGAGAGAGTTTTTTGAAAGGCTGCTCGAGAGGTTCATAAAGCATAAAGGAAGATACATATTCTATACGGTAGTCATATTCCTTCTCTCTATGGGGCTCTTCGCTGTTATGGATAAAGAGCTGATGCCGAAGGTCGACCAGGGGCAGTTCACTATCAAGATAGAGATGCCGGCCGGCACGCGCCTTGAGACGACCAACAGAATGTCCGAAAAGATGGAAAAATTCCTGTCATCCATATCTGAAGTAGAATCTACCAGCGCTACCGTGGGATCCACGAAAGAATCGGCCACGAGGAATATAGTGGACCGCCTGAACTCTAACCAGGCAGAGGTGGTCGTGTCGCTCAAGAAGAAAAGAAAGCTTAAATCCGCCGATGTCGTCCAGATAGTGAAGAACCATTTTTCGTCCGGGGAACTGGGCGAAGCGCGCATAGAATACAGCCTCCAGGAAAATGTGCTTGAGGCCGGCCTTTCGGCGCAGGCCCCCATTACCGTCGAGATAAAGGGCAATGATTTAAAGGAGCTCGAGAAACTTGCCAGAGAAGTGCAAGGGGGGCTTTCCAGAATAAAAGGAGTCTATGGCATAAAGAACGACCTTTCCGATCCGTCCCCCGAAGTAAAGATCTATATAGATAAGGACAAGGCTTCGCTTTATGGCCTTTCCGTCACAGACATAGCCCAGACTTCGCTCTTAGGACTAAAAGGTTATATATCATCAAAGTTAAAAGAGAGGGGCGAGGAGTACGATATACGCGTTCGTTTAAGAGAGAGCGACAGGAGAGATTTCGAAAAACTCGGCCAGATGGAGCTACAGACCCCTACCGGCATGAGAACCAACCTTTCAAGCGTAGCGTCATTCGGTAAGGGCAGGGGCCCCAGTGAGATAAAACGGGTGGCCCAGGAGAGGTCCGTGCTCGTATATGCCAATGTCTATGAGCGCAAGATCACCGATGTCATGCAGGACGTCAAAGTCTTGATCGACAATCTGCATGCACCGAAAAATTATATCGTGAGGATAACCGGTGAGTCCGAAGAGATGAGGGCCTCGTTTGACAGCATGCGCAATGCCATCATAGCGGCCTTTCTCCTGGTATATATGGTTATGGCCGCGCTATTTGAGTCGCTATGGCAGCCGTTCATAATAATGTTTACGATACCGCTGGGCTTGATAGGGGTGTCGTGGGCGCTATTCATAACACATACAAGCGTAAGCGCATATGTATTAATGGGCGTCGGTATACTGGTCGGCATAGTCGTTAATAATGCCATAGTGCTCATGGACTGTGTGAATCTTTTTCTGAAGAAAGGCGTACCGCTTGAAAAAGCCGTGGTACAGGCAAGTTCCGTGCGTTTTCGTCCCATCATGATGACCGCCCTGGCGACGGTGCTAGGCCTTTTGCCGATGGCGTTCCTCGGAGGAGAGGGCGCCGAGCTCAGGAGCCCCATGGCCATTACGGTCATGGGAGGACTTATGGTGGGAACGGTGCTTACCCTTGTAGTCATCCCGACGATGTACATCGGCGCGGCAGAGTTCGCAAATAAGCTGTTCAAAAAGAAATAAAAGAGCCTTAAATGAGCCTTCCTTCGTTCTCCATACAAAAACCGATCACCATGCTCATGATCTACTCGGCGCTGGTGTTGGCGGGGCTTTTGGCGCTGACGCAGCTTCCGGTAGAGCTGTATCCAAACATAGCGTTCGGCGAGGTGAGTATAATAATTGAGGTACGCGGCGGCATCCCCCCTACGGAAGTAGAGGCGCTCGTATCGAAACCCGTCGAAGAGGCAGTCGGTACGGTAAGCCATCTGGAGGAGATGCTCTCGATATCTAAGGAAGGAGAATCGACGGTTGTATTGAGCTTCGAGCCCGGCATCAATATGGACTTCGCGGCGCTAGATGAGAAGGCGAATCGACCGTCGTCTTAAGTTTTGAGCCCGGGATCAATATGGAGTTCGCCGCTCTGGATGTCAGGGAGAAGTTCGCCAGGGTGAAGAATAAATTACCCAAAGAGATAGAGAAGCCGATCATAGCGCAGTTCAAGCGCTCCGATGTCCCGATAGTGATCCTAGCCGTTACAAGCTTAAAACGCTCTACGGAAGAGATAAGAAAGATAGTCGACGAGAACGTGCGCGAGGCGATAAAGCGCGTCAGCGGCGTGGCGGACGCCGAAGTCGCCGGCGGCAGAGAGAGGAAGATCCTGGTCGAGGCCGACCAGCGGAAGATGGCGGCATACAACCTATCGCTTGAGCGCATCATATCTATGATAAGCCAGAATAACTTAAACCTATTATCCGGAGAAATAGCGCGGACCGATGACAAGTACCTGATAAGGATGATAGGGCTGTATAAAACCGTCGACGAGATAAAAAATATCCCGGTACAGGCCCTGCCGAACGGGCTCATAATAAGGCTTAAGGACGTTGCCAATGTGCTCGATTCATATTTGGAGCCTACAGGATATGCAAGGGTCAATATAAGGCCGGTCGTCTCAATATATGTGCAGAAAGAGTCTACGGCAAACACAATTAAAGTAGCCAAGCAAATAGAAAAAGAAGTGGAGCGCTTAAGGACCGTATTGCCAAGCGACATCCAGATAGTATTTACCTCCAATCAGGCCGACTTCATAATAAAGGCTATAGATAATTTAAGGGATTCTCTCTTAAAAGGCGCCGGGCTTATTATGATAGTTTTGGCTTACTTCCTCATAAAGATGGACAGGAGACTTCTTATAATAACGACCTCGCTCCTGGTCCTTACGCTCTTCATGCCGGTGAAATTTCTTTACATAGTACTCGTGGCGATGATCATAGCGTCGGTATCTATAGCGAAGTTAAGGCCTCTCTTGATAGTCACATCATCGATCCCAATATCCGTAATAATAACTTTTTCGCTCATGTGGGCAATGAAACTATCGCTAAATTTCATGACATTCTTCGGTCTCGCCATAGGCGTAGGCCTTCTCGTCGACAATTCCATAGTAGTGTTTGAGAATATTTTAAAGAAAAATGAGGAAGGCCTTACCGGGGTATCCGCAGCCATAGATGGCACTAATGAAGTCTGGGTCGCCATACTTTCGGCCACCCTTACCCACATAGTGGTATTTTTTCCTATGATATATGTCGGGCAGGAGATAAGGCTCCTTTACGGAGGAGTGGCCTGGACGGTTACAATATCGCTGGTTGTATCGCTATTTGTGGCTATAACAGTAGTGCCGCTTTTGGCTTCAAGGATGAAGTTCTCTTTAGAGGATATACCGAAGGGTTACGGTAAGACGAATATAGTCGGAGTCATGAGGTCGGTATATTCATTCCAGAGGAAGGGCGTGATGCTTGTGATGAGGTACCGTTACCGCGCGCTATTGTATGCATTCATAATATTCGCGGTGTCGGCATTCATGTTCACAAAACTGGGAATGGAGTTTCTGGGCACGACCGAGCAGAATAAATTTACCGTATTTGTTGAAATGCCCACCGGAGCCAAACTGGACGTTACGAATGCTGTGGTAAAGAAGGTCGAATCTCTCATTAGAGAGATACCGGAAGTTAAGACTTTTTCATCGAGAGTAGAGCCGTGGTCGAGCAAGGTCTATGTAGAGCTTGTCGGCCTCATCCACAGGAAGCGTTCGGTTGCCGAGGTCATAGAGAGCCTGCGTCCCAAGGTGGAGAAGGTAAGGCCCGCGTTCATATATTTCGAGGAAGAGCAGGAGGTCGGGACTAAAGAAGTCATAGTAGAACTATTCGGCTACGATTATGGCACCCTAAGAGAGATAGCAATATCTATGGCCACGAGGCTCGGAACCGTGAAAGGTTTTACCGATACTAAGATAAGGATGAGGGAGGGGCGTCCTGAGCTTGGGTTAAAGGTCGACCGGAAGAAGGCGAGTTTGATGGATATGACCGTGACGGATGTTGCCGATATGATCCATGCGCAGATGAGGGGACTCAGGGCTACGTTATTTCACACATCCTCAAGCGAGGTCGAAACTATTGCAAGGCTTGACGAAAAATACCGAAAAACATTCAAAGATCTGCATAAATTGATATTGGTGAACAAGGACGAAGACAGGGTGTATCTGGAACAGGTGGTTGACTTTAAGTACGGTCTGGGCCCGAGTGAAGTCTGGCGTAAGAATAAGACGCGAATGATACAGGTCAGCGCCAACATAGGCAGGATACCGCTTTCGAAGGCCGGAGAAATGACCAAGTCCGTCATGGCCGACCTGAAGCTTCCTGAGGGATATTATTTCAAGCTTGGCGGCAACTATCCGACGATGATGGCGACACAGCATCAGTTCCCGCTCATGATAATACTTACGATTGTGCTAATATATCTGGTGCTCGCATCGCTCTTTGAATCGTATTCTCAGCCCTTTATAATTATGACGGCAGTCCCACTAGCCCTTATAGGTGTTGTGATAGCGCTATATATCACTGGGAAGTCCGTCGGAATGGGGGTCCTTGTAGGAATAATGATGTTAGGAGGCATAGTGGTAAGTAATTCCATACTTTTGATAGATCACACCAATAATTTGCGGAAGAAAAATATGGGGCATGTTAAAGCTGTGGTCCTGGCGTCGAGAGACAGGCTGAGGCCTATATTGATGACCACAATAGCTACTCTTCTGGGGCTTCTGCCGATGGCTATAAGTACGCAGGAAGGGTCAAATTTGTGGAGTCCGTTGTCAATAACAGTAATGGGTGGGCTGACAAGCTCCACCATACTGACGCTTATGATAGTTCCGAGCGTCTATATCATATTTGAGGACGCAAAAAGGTTGACAAGAAAGACATTAGCCAGGTATAAGAGAGTCTGATTTTCCGAATCCATCTTTCTAGCCGCATAAGATCCTTCATACGATAGCAGATAACCCAGCACTGAACTCCACGTAACCGTTTTGTATGAGCGAACCTGGCAATATTCCACGCCGGGGGTGGAATAACTTTAATTCCGTTTCGTTCCACCCCTGTGTGGGCTCAGTAATGTTTAGTTACAAAAAAGTCAGATATTTTCTATTGACATGATTCTATATAATGATATACTTGTAGTGTGATACAACAAAAAGTCAGTTGTTAACACTACAAAAGTGAGGCGTCTCTAGATGAATGCTTGGCGCGTTACAAATGATTTTGTCGTCGGGAAACCTTCGACGAGAGAAGAGCTGGAATCTACTTCGCTCATAATGGATTGGAGGAGCACTAGGAACAAGAAGTGGATCCGTCTAATAGCTCTTCTCGTTGTTTTTGCATTCATTAACCAAGATATAGTATGGGCCCAGGGCGGCGACCCCATCTGGGGCAAGCAGGCCGCATCAGCTAACCCTCTCAATATAAATAGTAATATCAATGTCCCCAAGGATGTTGCCGTAACGAAAGAAGTTTATAATTCCACGGGCGACAAGACGATAATAAACATCCAGGACGCGCACGCATCTCTAGCGGCCCAGGAGTCCATAGCCTCGATACTAGATTCTCTCGTTACAAATTACGATTTGAAACTCATCGCGATAGAAGGTTCCACCGGTTACATAGACACGTCCCTCTTAAAGACATTTCCCGATGAAAACATAAAGCGTTCGACCGCCAAGTACCTGATGGGGAAGGGGCGTATGTCGGCCGGCGAGTTCTTCGCGATAACCTCGAACAAGCCGATAGCGTTATATGGTATCGAGGACAAACCCCTTTATGAGACGAATGTTGAGCAGTTCCGAAAGGTTTATGAGATAAATGAAGCTACGAAGACCGATCTGGCCAACCTGAAGGCCGCGCTGAAAGAGCTCCAGGAGAAGATATATTCGAGCGACTTAAAAGAACTTGACGCCAATTCCGTGCTCCATAAGGATGGCAAGATAACCTTTACCGCACGTTGGGAGCTCGTGAATAAGCTGGCCGGGAAGACGGGCTCAAGCTACGAAAAGTACCCGAACCTTTCGAAGCTCGTAGAGTCCCTCAAGCTCGAAAAGGGTATAAGTTTCGACACCGCCAATAAAGAACGCGACTCGCTTATTGATGCCTTGAGTAAGTCGCTTGCCAAGGCGGAGCTAGAAAAGCTGGTACTAAAGTCGCTCGCTTTCAAGACGAATAAGGTCTCCCAGGGCGAATATTACACATTCCTCGAGGACCTCGCCCAGAAGAATGGAATATCCCCGGCGCCTTACAAAAACCTTATAAACTATACTGAATATATAGCGCTCTACGAGGCAATAGACCTTCTCGGAATATTCGCCGAGGCCCGTGATTTTGAGGATGAGATAAAGGCGAAGCTCTTCGCTAACGATGACCAGAAAAAACTCCACGATCTTTCGAAATGCGTAGATTTTATACAGGACCTATTTGAGCTTAAGCTCCAGAACGGTGATTTTGAATATCTGTCGGATAATGTCAAGGTATGCAATGCCCAGGTTCTGGCTGAGTTCTTAAGAGATGCCTCCAGCAAATACAATGTGGCGCTAAAAGGTGATTATGATATTGGCCGGATATTCGGGTATATACCGGCGGCTATGGATTTCTATCACACCGCTGAAAAGCGTAATTCGGTCATGTTTGCCAATACCGTCAGCCGCATGAACCAGGAAGGCCAGAATGTCGCGGCCCTCATCACAGGCGGTTACCACACGAAGGGCCTTACCGAGCTCCTTCGCCAGAAAGAGACATCATATCTCGTCATACTTCCTAAGTTTGACGCTTCAAAACCCGAGCGTCCGTATGTGGCAATACTCACAAATAAGGCCGAGTCGTACAAGGGGCTGCTTCAGAGCGGACAATATTACCTGGCGACCGCGGCGTACTTTAACGGAATAAGCGGGATGATAAGTCGGGATCTTGCGGATCAGGCAAAACTCTTTGCCGAGCTTAACGAAAATTACGGCCAGGCTATCATCCAGGCAGCTAAGTTCTATGTTTCGCGCGAATCCGATCCCGAAAAGGCTGAATCGAGATTTAAACGCATGACGGTCGCCCAGCTTGCCAAAGACTGTAAAAGCCTTTTAGAGATATATTCGAACAGCTACGATGCTTTCTATAAGAGCTTCACGGCGCCGGAAGGAGTAAGGCTTCTTACTCCGGAAGAGTTCAAAGGGTTCGTCAAATATCTCTTCAATAAAAACCTCGGCATAGATATCGACAAGGCGGCTGTTCCCGAAGGCGTCACCGCCGTTAGCATAGAGCCCGGCGCCATAAAGTCCGCCGTAGATGTGTATTTCAAGGAACAATGGGAAAAGACTCTAAATCAGCTGATCGCTGATGATGCTGCCGTAGAGCGTATATTTAAAGCCGCACAATCCGGTAACGGCCCAGTGTCCCAAGCACAAGTCCTAAATGTTCTTAGAAGATCAGAAGGACTCAATATACCGACATCTACTTACAACAAGGAAGCCAGTATTAAGGGATTGGTGGATGCGCTTACGTTGAAGGTGACCGAAAAGCAAGGGGCGCCGGCCAAAGAAGCCGCTCCGCAGAAGGCCGCCCCAGCAAAGATGCCTGAGATGCTCGCGGCTCAGATCATCGAGTTATTTGATCGTATAAGAGATCATATCGGCACGAGAGATGAAGACATCGAAAATCTTATTGCCGAAGCGAGAATTATCAATGCTGTCTACAAAGATCTGCCGCCAGATACAAGGATTTCAATTGCAACGAAAGTTATGAGAGAAAGGGGCTCACAAGCCCCTGTAGCGGACAACCCTGTTTCGAAAGAAAAAAGAGTCTATAGTGCCAGAGACTGGATTCTGTATCTGGTGGTAAGCGGACATGTGGGCATACTCGCAAATATAACTAAAGATGGCCTTATTCAAAGAAATAAAAGAGCGTTCTGGGAAGGGGTTTATGAGTGCCATGCGCTCAAGAATGATATCGAAAGCAGGGAAAATGAGCCTGGTAGCGGTGCGGGAGTATTGATAGAAAGAGCGACTGAGATGTGGTCATTAGCGGCATATGGAGGAGAAATTACCGCCGAGGACATTAGAAAACTGACCGAGGATCTGCATAAGTATCTCGGAAAGGCACCGGTACAGGCGCCTGTAACCGCAGCACCTACCCCGAAGGCTGTTTCTCAGGAGAGGCCAGTCAAACCCCAAGCTGCCCCGGCTGAGGTCAAAAAGCCAACGGCGCTTTACACTCACTGGTCCACCGTACTATTGGCCATATTGATAACGATCCTAGCGGCTGTTGCGCCATCAATGGCCGCACAGACGGCCGCGCAGACCTTCATGAGAACTCCCGCGGCTATACCGCAACGGGCCGTTACGACACAAGTAACTCCGACTGCGCCCGCAGCGCCGTATAATCGCGGAATACCGTTTCATCCCAATGTCGATACTAAAGCCGATGGCGACACAAGATTTAGCCAGCTGATACCCCTTGCCGCGGCTGCGGCTTTCATAACGGAGCCGCTTACAAACCTGGTTCCAACGGATCCAAAATCCGCCAAAGCAAATATGAATAGAAATGAGTTTATCGTTATGCTTTGCATATTGGAGCATGAAAGCATGGGTGGCAGGAGAAGGACTCAGCTCGAAGCCGGCGCCGGTACCGGGCTTGGGCAGATACAGGTGTGGAAAGATCCCCGCTATAACAACTTCAGGGATTTTCTAGATCGTTTATCCCGTCGTAATGACGGGGGTGTTTTAAAGACCAATATCGAAACTACCATAAGATTCGTGCACGATAACTATTTTCCTAAAGGCCCGGCCACGATAAAAGAACTGAAGGACGCCTCCATCGATGTTCAAAAAGCATACCTAGTTTTATGTGATGCCTTTGCGGTTTATATGACCAGGGTTGCCCTTGCTCTTGATCCGGACCCTATGCCCGACGCAGGATCTTGTACGAATGCGCTTCAACTTAGGGACAAGATAGCTGAGTATTGGTTTAATGTGTATAACAGGGACGGCTCGTTGGCTAGGGCTGACAGACGTGAGGCCACCCTCAAAAAAGCACTTGCAGAAGATGTCCCATTCAATCTCAGTAGGTACAGTAGGGACATGGAGATGTATAGAGGTAAGACGGGCTCAAAATACAGGAGCCTGTATAATAACGCTGTGAAACTCCACCGTGAATGGACGAATAAGAAAGCTACTTTAGAAAAACAGTTGGCGGGCATTCCAGATGAACGCAAGAGGGCTTTGCTCGAAAAGGAAGGTAAAATAGAGGGCATGAAACGGGCCATAGACAGGGTATTTACCCGGCTTGCGGCCATGCAGAATCAGGCGGGAAGTAATCTGAAATTGACGGGTTCCGTCCAGAATTTTATGGTGACTACAGCCGGTATATCCGTAGTAGAGAAGCCGTCTGCTCCGAAAGTTCAGAAAGAATCAGTTGTTAATGCAGTACAGAAAGCTGTAACCGAGACTAAGGGTCCGGCGTGGAAGAAGATAGCTACCGGGGCAATAATCGTATTTTTGGCGGTAATGGATATCATACTTGCGACTCTCTGGCTCAGAGCAAGAGCTAAGCGAAATATTTCTGGTACTAATAGAGGAAGGCTTCTCTCTATAGGCGGCATATTGCTGCTTGGTACGGCCCTTTCGTCCTATGCCGGTGAAGCGGCTCGAGGAATCGCTCAGGATTCCGCTGGCGGCGTAGGCATTGGCACAGGATTAGTTCTTGTCGGTGCGGCAATAGGGATAGTGCTGGGCGCGCGCTGGTGCCTGAAGATTTTCAAAAAGGCGCCGTCGCTAAAGAAGCCGGTACCTAAGAAACTTGCCGATATAATTAAACCCGAAGAAGTAACGGGCCCCATATACAAGATGAATAGTGTCCAGCTTGAGGCAAAGATAGCATCTCTAGGCATCGGTTTTAATGAGGCGCAGAAAGCGATGAAGAACTTCGATCCTGAGAAAAATCCGGCGCCTTATTTGATGCTGAAGAAAATTACGAGCGAGATCGGAGATTTAAGAAAAAATCCAAACTGGAAGCAATTTGAGAACGAGGTAGCAAAGCTTGAAAAAGCCGTCAGGATGCGCGCAGGCAAGGGCGTGACGCTCGAGATGCAGAGATACCGCGACAGCAAACCGTTCTTTAGGGATAATAGGGCAGGTAGGTGGCTGTTCGATAACGTGATAGCGCCGGTCTTTGAATCGTTTATATTTCCCGTGGTATTGGGCCTCGGATCCGGAACATTACTGGCCAATATTATGGGTTTAGATATGACATCAGGCGCGGCGAGCGCAATAGTAGCTGTTACAATGACAGCGGCGATCCTGATATTTGTGCACCGCCATATAAGTCTAGGGAAAATACGCAGCTCCATAAGTCCGCGCGCTCCTCCGGGACTAAGAAAAGAGGTAATCGAAAAGACCGTCGTACCTATACTAGTTTCACTGCCTTCCGCTATATTTCTGATAGGCACTTTCTTCGCGCCGCAAATATTGACGCATATCCTGGGACAGACCCCGCAATCCGTATTCTTGATGTTCTTCCTTATAAACTCAGGTTGGCACATACTCTCGAACTGGTTGATCCAGCCTTTGATGAATAAGTTATCGGCGATTTTCGGATGGGGGATCAAGTTTGAAAAAGGCGTTACCGGGACTGAAGCTCCGCCAGCTGCGCCGGCACCCGCAATTATGACCGATGAAGAATTCCTCGCTAATCCTATATACACAGATGAGATGCGGTCGGCGTTAAAGGTCGAACTGGAATATCTGCGCGGCGAGAATATTACTCCCGACTACGAAAAGTTAAAAGTCCAGGCAGCGGCAGCCCCAGAACTTGTAAAAGGTAAGATGTACCAGATGCTCATGGGATTTGGTAAGACCCTGACTTTGCGGGTGCCGAAGGCAAGGGCGTCTTGGTTGCAACGAAGAGCGACGACCTGGCAAAGAGGGACGCTAGAGCTGCCGGACAGGTTGAAAGCAAGTTTGGCCGCACCGTAGGTTTTGTGGGTGAAGAGAACGGTGAGCACGTGGGTTATGTGTATAATCCAACCACCAGCGAGTTGGAGAAGAAGACTCAGGAAGACGTGTATAGGACCTGCGATATCATATACGGCACGGTCACGACATTCGTCCACCGTTACGAGCAGGAAGAGTTCGCTACCGACGAAGCCGATATGGCCCTGTCCTCCAGGAAATATTTTGTGTTATTCGACGAGGCGGACGATCCTCTCGTTTATCAGCTTATGACGCCGTTCATCATATCCGGTAATGAGCGTGAAGGCGGCGCCCAGCTTCGCGATCAGTATATCGCGGCCAGGGAACTTGCGATGGAGCTTTATGATAATGGGGCCGGGATTAGTAGAGGTTATATCAATATATCCGAGCAAGAGAAAAAACGTATAAAACTAACCTACGCCGGTATAAGGGAAATATCTGCAAGGCTCGGGTCGCGCGCCACAGCGCTATTTAATCTTGAACCCGGTAAATGGGGGCGTCTCATAGAACAGGCCCTTACCGCGGAGATCTGTTACGGCGTGGAAGACTACGCTATAGTGGGCAATGAAATAGTTATCATAGATAACGGCGTAAAACAGCCCGGCAGGCGCTGGTCCAACGGCCTGCATTCGGCCATAGAAGCTAAGCATGCTGCAGGAGGCGTCGAGGTCCGCACGGAACAGGATACGAGCAACCAGATGATGCTTATGGACTTCCTGAAACGAAGCGGCAGGGTCATAGACTATGCCGGAGCCAGCGGCACTATGGATGATGACTTCATTCTGGCGGTTCACGGGAAGGAAGTCGTGCATCCGGTCGCGTCCACAGGAAATTCACTCATCGAAACGGTAAAGATGTACCGTACCGAGGCGGGTAAGTGGGAAGGTTTCTATAAAGACGTCGTTACAGAGATGGGGAAGCCTGAAAAACCCGCCATATATATAAAGGTCCGCGAAGGCGAATCCGATAAAGTGGAAACCCAGCTGAGAAGCCAGGGGATAACCGGCCCGATAATGAAGTTCGACGCATTTTCGGAGACCGATATAGATACTCTCGAAAAGACGGCCGGAAAATCGGGCGCCATTACCATAGTGACAAACCGCGGCGCGCGAGGTGTGGACGTAAAGCTCGATGAATTGGTGGCTCGCAGCGGACAGAACATATCTTATTCCACATATATAGATGAACTTGCCGCTACCGACAAACAGTTCAGGCGCCGTCTCGTCCGTCGTCCGGGAGATACGGGAGCCTGGAGGGCCTACTGGTCCATAGAAGACAAGATATTCAGCGAACATGGAGAGCTGCCGGGCGCCAGGGATGTGTTTGATGCTATAAATGATAAGTTTGTTGCCGCCGGTGAGCCCATCGAAGCTAAGGATGGCGCGGAGCCTGCCGAAGTGGTGAACCTTATAGGGGCGCTGCGAAAAGCGATAATGACCCAGAAGATACAACAGTTTCAACAGTCCGAGCCATTCAATAATGATATGCAGGAGACGAAAGAATATTTTAAGAATTTAAGGAAGCTCGTTACGGAAGGAGATCTCGACTCTCTCGACGCAGCCGGATTGCCGGGAGTAAGGGCTGCCTTCGACAGGGTCCCTGCGGAGATGGCCGGAGAGTTTAAGCTTACTATCCTCGGGCTTCTCGATAATGCGTTCTCTAGATATTTAAGCACCATGAACCGGGCGCAGTACGATATCGGTCAGGAGATACAGGAGGCCGGTGTAAAAGGTGAAGCTATCCAGACGCCGCCGGATGTCAAGCTAAGGGACATATCCGCTAAAACTCGTGACTCCGCAATACAATCCGTAAATGACACTGTAGCTTCGTATCTGGATCTTAAAGGTTTGGAATGGGCCGCCAGCCGTGTTGCCCGTGCCGGTATATGGCGCAAGGCAGCAGGATGGGGGATAGGCGGTGTTATAATTGCCGCCATGATAAGCTCGTTCACGTACGCATTTAAAAGCATAGGCTTTATAAGGGGTATCATATCCAGTCCGGAAGGGCTTTCACCCGTGACAGAACTATTCAGCAATATGCCTTCCGTCTATATAGCCGTCACAGTCGCGCTCGTTATAATAGGACTCGCTATCTATTTAGTGAAAGTAAAGAAGTTCTCCCAAGTTTATAGAGGACAGCAGAATCTCGCTCTTGCGCTGCGCGGCGTAGCCAGTTCGCGCGAGTTGGCGGGGGCTGTGGGAGCGATCCCTGTATCCATACTGCAGCTATTGAGCGGCACGATGCCGATAGGATCACTCCTTGCGCTCGCATCTACGATAATGTTTCCGCAGGCCGCGCCGGTTGTGGTCATTGCGGCGCTTGCTATGGCGGCGATAGGGATCTTAGCGGGAGCGGCCATCTCGATCATATTCCACAAAAAGATATCTCTCGCTGTGACGGTCCAGAGGACCGGTTTCCAGCGCGCAATGAGTTACCTCGGTTTCAGTCTGGCTGCGGTGACAGGAACGATCCTTTTAGCCCTCCTTTCCGGCAGTACTGCCGGATTCGCAGCAGGCGTGGGCGCGATAGCGCTTGCCGGCATGTGGGCAAGGACAGCGTTTTCCAGGATGTACGCCCAAACGCCGGAAGGAAAGGCCCTTGAGCGCTCGCGTCCCGCGATAAAAGCGAAGATAGCCGGTGTAGCCGCGATGCCGCTACTCCTCACAGTCCTTCTTATCGTAGCTAAGGGCGCGGGTTCAGTCGGCGGAGCATTCACCGCTTTCACAACGATGGGCTCAATGATAGTTCTTGCGACGACCGTATTATATGTGATAGCCGCGCCTTACATGGCCAGAAGATTTGCCGCGGTAGAAAGCGAAGCCCTTGGAAAGACCACGACGCGCGCGCAGTTCATCCGCGAGATATTTGAACTCACCGCGCCTAATCTCAGAGGCATGATAGTAGGATTCGGCGCGGCCGGTGCCGTCGTAGGCGGTATATACATGATGGTTGGAGGATTTTCAATAGCGGCGCTAACGTTAACCGTTTCCTCAGTGACCTTGATAGCCATCCTCGGCAATAAATTATTAGCCTATCGCAAGAGTGTAATGGCTCGTATGGCGCGAGGCGAGAAGCCTACGGGAGTGTTCGAACGTCTTGCCGCGACCGAATCAAAGAAAATGGTAAAAGGCCTAATGGCTTCCGCTATAATAGCCGGTGCGGTTCCATCGATAGGCATGGGCGCCGAAGTCAATCGTGTCGTAGCACCTGAGCAGAGCATGTATAAGGCACAGACCGAGGATCAGCTCATCGCGAATCTCGATAAGATATTCGGTATAACAATAAAACGATCTGCGGTGCCAAAGGCTCCGGAAGCAGTAACGCCCGAGAGCCGCGCGCCTCCATCGGATCTTGAGAATATAAATACCAGAGATATAGCAAGCGGACTCATAAAGGCAGCCAAAACCCCCGAACAGGTTGACAGGGCATTGATAGTTGCTCAAAAATTACCCGGCCAGTTGCTTGCTACCATAAATACGGAAGCTAAAGCGCGCAAGGATGCAGAAAAGAAAGCCGCTGAAGAACAGAAGGCCGCAGCCGAGAAGAAGGCTGCCGAAGAAGCCGCTAAGGTGGAAAAGCCTGTCGGCGCCGGAATCGGACCCGGCTTAGCCGGACCCGGTCCGGGGCCTGGCGGCGGGACGCCTCCACCTCCTAAGGAAGAGAAACCGGCTGCTCCATTAGCGGCCGCTCCGGCACCTTCTGTCGCACAGCCATCCACAGTCATGGCTCCCGCATTAACGGTTCCGCCGGTAGTACAGGCACCTGCAGTTCCCCCCGCTGCTCCGTCCGTTACCGCTTCTGTAACACTTGAAGCGCAGAAGGCCGCAGAGGAAGCACGTAAAGCTGCCGAGCAGAAAGCCATCGCAGATAAGAAAGCCCTTGCAGAAAAGAAAGCTGCCGCAAAGAAGAAAGCCGTTGAAAGAAAGAGGATCGCTGCAGAAAAGAAAGCCGCAGCCGAAATAGCAGCCGAGGAAACGCGCAAGGCTGCCGAGCAGAAAGCCGCAGCCGAAAAAGCTGTCGCAGAAAAGAAAGCCGCTGAAGAGCAGAAGGCCGCAGCCGAAAAGGCCGCCGAAGAGAGGTCTGCCAGTAAGCGTCTGGCGCTCATAAAAGTCTCTCTCGATCCGGCTTTATATAATTCAAGGGACGGCAGGAAAACTTATGACGGCGCAAAGGAACTTGCCCATAAAGGTGACTACCTCGGCGTAGTAAAGAATCTCTTGCCGGTGATACACGCCGAAACCACCGGTAATATGAACGATGCGCTATTCAGGGGCAGGGCCTACAGGTTTGTGGCAAGTAGTATCGACAGACTTAACGGTACGGTGAATCCTGACGATATTAAAGCGCTTAAGGGTGCGCTCGAATATGCAAAGAGCCGTGATACCGAAAATCTCACCCGCGCCATGTTCACAATAGATGATATAAAAGTATCTGCGCTTGATGTTTCCGGATTTTCAATGGCCGATGCCTTAACGCGGGCGAAGACACTATACGACGATGAGAATTATGCTGCGGCGCTTGAAACCATATTGCCGGTTATAGCCAAAGCAGCCGATTCAGATGAACGAATCAACGCCGAAAAGTTCGCTTTTAAAATCATAAAGAAGTATATAGCCAAGAAGGATTATATAAAAGCTACGATGTACACTCACGGCTTGATAGCTGCTCATGGCAGACGGCCGGAGAAGGTGGCTACTATACTGAAAGAGGCGGGCATTGATCTCGACGCGAAGAGGCTGGCGGTCCTGGGATCCGTAGCGAGAGGCGATAAGAGCATATCTGAAGCCGCAATAGACCTATTCATGACATCCGATGCCAGCAAGGCGTCGCTCCTTAAGATGCTTAATGATATAGCCACCCCGTGGCTGAAACAATACGGGAGACAGCACTGGTACGGGCGGCTCGGGGCCTGGATAGGCATCACCGGAACATGGAATAGTGATTTTACCAAGGAAACCTACAAACTTGGGGCTCAGATATCGGTAGAGCTATTCAATACTGAAGTTAAAGACCTACTCAAGGAGCTCGAGGCGAACGCGCCCAATAGTGAAGCCGACAGATACGACAAGATAGTCTCCGGCATCATGAAGCTTTACGGCCTGTGGAATGAAGGTTATTCGATAACCGAGGCGATAAAACTGACGGAGAATATGATAAAGGAACTTGAGGTGGTAGCTTCAAGGCCCGATCTCGAGCCAGGTGAGAAGGCCGGCATAGAAGGTTACATAGATGGTCTTAAATCCCAAATATCTCACGCAAAAGTGCGCCTATCGAGTATAGAATCCGAGATCAGGCCGTTACTGGGTCTTGAGGATACCAGGAAACCGTTCGATTTTACGAAGAATATAAAAATAGACAGCGTCTTGCGTACTTGCGAGGAGTATGGAGTGGATGCCGGTATACCCGCCGATCTGGCCAAAGCGAAAGCCGCCGAGCAATGGGCGAAGGTGAGATATGATATACAGAAGGAGAATATGGGTTTTTGGAAGACGGTCACTCCGAAAAGCATGACATTGGGCATCGGGACCGAAGCGCCCACAGGGCTGGCTCTTTCGAATACGGCGTTCTGGACCCACTTCATTACACTAAAAGTCCAGTGGAGAGGAGCAAAAGATCTTTCGATAGTAGATGAAAGCGTCCTTAAGAGGACCAAGGAGATATTTGCGGAATATGCCCTGAATCAGGCCGGGGTGGATCGGAATAGCCTTAAGACGGCAAGGACCGACGTTGCTGACCTTATACAGAAGCTCAAGGAGAGCCTCGCCTCGTTCGAGTTGGAGAGACATAATTACGATCTTAAGCAAAAACAGGGCATGTCGTGGAACGCGCTCGACTACGGCAAGGTCTCCATCGAGATCCTTTACGCAAGGGCAAAACTTATGGATGCCGAAGAACTATTGAATAACATAGACGCGCGCCTTAAGGTAGAGTTCGGCAAGGAGGAGAAGCCTGCCGAGAAAACCAGACCGAGTCTGGGCAATATTACTATCGAAGAAGCCATAGATGCCGCGATAGAAAATAATCCTAACATAAAAGCTTTATTACGGGAAGCGCAGTTCGACGATGAGATGGCTAAAGCCTACGATACTTTCTGCTCGCGGTTCATCATAGGGATGGATGACAGATCGATAAATATAAAAGGATCGCTTAATAGCAAAGAGTTTACCGATCAGGTAGGATTTGACAAGTGGAGCGAGCCGCGTAAAAACATGTTGACAACATTGGTCAGTATGGCCCCGGCGATCCGGGTCGGGCGCGCGATCGGCATACCCGGCAAATTCTACAGGAAGTCTGCGGAGGCAAACCGAGCTGCCGCGGATAAGGATAAGCGAGATCTGGTTTACGACATCCTGAATAAGTCCGCCGGATATATTTCCGCCAAGAAAGCGGTTACCAATGCCGAGGCCAAGGTACTCGATGTTAAAGCCAAGATGGCCCGCGCCGTCGAAGTGGAGACGCGAGCCGCCGGCAGAGATCTGTCAAAAGAGCCGGATGCGGTGCGCAGTCCGGCAGTTATAGGCGCAGGACAGGAACTTGCCAAAGCAGAAGAGGAGCTTACTAACCAGAAGAAGAGGCTTAGTGACGTAAAGAGCGAGCTCGAGACGATATTGGTCCAGAGGCTGGACGGCATAAAGGACGAGAGTTTTAATCCGACGGTTATACTGGCAAATCCCAAATATATAGGGGCGAATCCAGACCCGCACGATTCGGAAAAAACCAGGCTTCAGATATTAAAGGACCGCGCGGAACTAGCCCGATCGATGATTAAATGGGGAGATGTTGCGGTAAATGTATCCGGCTCCTATACGACCGCGGATAAGACCCAAAAAGTTACAAAGGACTGGCTGCCGACAACCGCTAAAACCGTAGGCGGTACGACATATTCGGCGAATCAATCTGTGATAAATCCGGCAACGGGCCGGGCACTTCAGGAAGAAGTCAGGACCACGTCCGGCACGGTGACCACAGAGACTGTCAGTGAACCGTTTAGCACGGTGAGTTTAGGTTGGGACAATATAATAAAAAGCATCATCGGCAGGGTTGCGGAGGTATCGGAAGCCGGAGGCGTTGTAGATACCGCCACTTTAAGTCTGAATACGTGGGATAGAAGGTCGGAAGAAGCGGTGACGGATGCCAGAAACAAGTACAAATATGCGCAGAAGGAATTCTCTTTCGCAGTTGATAAAATGGCGGGCGTCCAGAGAGATCTTGATCATCGCCTGGAGAACGTAGCCAGCGGCAAGCTTGAGGCCGGGGACATGGAGGACGCCAATCCGAATATAACAGATGATCTTAAGATAGCGCTTGACGGCGCAAAGGACAAGGTTCGGGCGGAGGAAGAGAATCTTGTCTATAGGACGGTCGAGCTTTGCAGGGTGGACGGACCGGGCGCGCCCGGTAAAGTCGATTCCGGTAAGATAGCAGTAACGAATAGGGCTAAAGACTACAGGAGTCTTGCCGATGAAATAACCAGCCGGGGGAAAGCGATGGCGGACAGGCGTGCCGCTTTCAATGAATTTTTGTCCAGAGCCGCAGCGGTATTTCAGTTTGTGGATATAGGAGGGAGCATCTCCAAAGATTTCCCGAGCATCGTATCAAAGACGCTCGATGATGCAAAACGCGCTCTTTCGGATACTGAGGTGTATATAAATATAAATGCCGCCGATCTTGCCCAGCTCCACTCCGATTACGATAGGACAAAGGCTGCTATCGGGGCGATACCCGGGTATGTAGCCAATGCCAATGCATACATGGCACAGGCGAACGCTCAAGCCGCGCAAGACCGCGCGAATATCGCTTCTCTTACAAATAGACTTTCGGACCAATTTAACTATTGGATCTTCGACTCCGATACGGGAGGAGTAATTGTAGATGGCCAAGCGATGGCTAATGATTCCGCTTCACTCGACGCAAATATAGCGGACCTATCAACACAAAACGCGGAGATTGGAAAACAGGGCGCCGAGGTAGCAAGGCTTGGGGACGAGTCTAAAAATATGAACGACACATTGTCCAAGTTCTAAGTTCTATGGTAAAGATGGCTGGCTTACCGCGGCAGAAGCTAATAGAACGACGCTTCAGAATACAAAAACGGACCTTGAAGAGAAGATAGCCAGGTATCAAGGTATAAGTGACAGACGCCTATTTAAAGTTTTTGACTGGAACGTTTATTGGGCCGTCTCTTTCGACATACCGGAGATAATAAAGAAGGGTCTGGAGGCAGACAAGTCTAAAGCCGCCAGGAAATACGGAGACATTTCCAAGCTCGCCGGCGCGATATCTGAATTCCATAGCTTAGTTAGTTTGAGGCAGGAGCTTACCGCCGCGAACGATTATCTTGATGATTTAAACCGCATAATGCCCGGATTGGTCGCCAATAAACTGCTCACCGGGAATCCTTCAGCGAAGAACGATATAAAAGAGTGCCGCGACGAAATAGAAAAGGTAAAAGAGAGCATAAAGGCGATAGAATTATATATAAAAAAGTTGGAAAGGTCGGGATGCGCCGGTTTAAGCCGCCTTATAAAGCAGGGGTATATAAAACTATCGAAATCCGTATCGCCCGAAAATCCTGAAGAGAAGATAGATTTCGACTTACTTTTTCAGGAACATCCGGAACAGGCCGCTATGCTCTGGGAAGCCGTTATATCCCAGGCCGCCAAAGAGGCAAAGGAAAAGTGGCCGGAGGTCATGGAATCTCTCATAGATGAGAAGACGGAGAAGCTGGACGATTTCAAGCTCAGCCTTCTAGGACAGCTACTTTCTAACGGCAAATTCGGCGAGGCGTTTTCGAACCGCGAAATTGACGGAAACTTCTTCGCCAGCCTCGGAATAGGTTGGAATTCGAGTATGAAATTCGACAGGATGGGCTCCAGGATGCGCGCGGCCCAGAAGAAGCTTGAGGCTGAAGGTAAAAAGCTCACCCGCGCGAACTGGATCGGTGAGTTATTCGGGGATGGTATACCCGCAGCTGCGAAAGCCGTACAGGATTCGAATACTTCATACAAAAATTGGAACTCATCCTATAAAGAACTTTATGATGATCGGTGGGGGAGGAACGAGACAGGAGGCCTTCAAGTATTGCGCGCGGCCCAACAGAGATACTTAGCCAGGGTAAGCAGTATACAGGGAAAAAAAGATCTGAACACCATGCTATTTACAGGGCTCCTTACCCTGAAAGCGATCGGCGTAAATATACAAGAGAAACTCGGCAAGTTATCGGAAAGACCGGTATCGGAAAATGCAGCAGTGCCGGAAGCCGCAGTTGCCAGGCCGGTATCTAACGAGGAGCTTAAGGCTAAGGATGTAAGCCTTGTAGGCTGGTCCATCCAGGCTGCACGATTCAGCGAAAAAGAGAAACAGAGGATAGACTCCTCTGCCCGAAAGCTATATAGCGCAATGAAGGTCAAGGCGCCGGCTACAAGAGACGGGCGCATAGGGTTCTTCGTATATCTCAGTCAGAAGAATATCAGGGGCTACAACGCAAAGGATCTGATAAGCCACATAGACCGGATGACGAAGAGAGCCGGTGAGATGAAGGGCAAGAAGGTGCCGGAGCTTTTCGGCCGCATGTGGTTCGGCTATTCTCAGAACGATCCCGGCTACGCTTCGTCATTAGGTTTCCTCGATTTCCTTGAGGCTTACAACGAATACATGGTGAGAAATGGCTGGGCCTCCGTGGCTCAGGCCGGCAAACTCGCCTCCAGTGCCGCCTCCGCAATACTTGCGGCTTATAAAAGAGGCGATATGGGGTACCTTAAAGGCGTGGAATCCCTGGTAGACGAATATGGTCTGATAAATAAAGATAAGAACTTCTGGGACAACGGTATGGCGTGGGCCAGACGTTTTGTCGAGAAGATGCTCGGAAGGACTTTTTCCACAAATCCGTCCAATGTCATGGACAGGAATACGCTGGCAGGTCCTTGGACATATGCGGTCCTGCATCTTTCCGATATGGAGGCTGCAGAGGTGGATAAGCTGTTTGGTGAAACCGTAGCGCCGTTGGTGCGGACCGCCGGCAATATACCGGGCATAGAACCTGAAGATAAATACCTTAAGTTCCTCAAGAATATGAGCGAGGGCATATCTTCCGATACGAGATTTAATGATGCCGAGAGAAAAGCCATAGCAAGCTATCTGGAAAAGTGGATACCCAATTATATCGAGAGGCGCGATAAGGAAGCCAGGCCCATAGATAAGACGCTAAAATTCGTTACAGTAGCCGTTGATAGAGCGAGGGCGAAAGCCGTCGCGGCCAAGACACCGCTAACCGCGGAAGCGGTTAAGACGGAGCTCGAAGCCCTCGATAAGATAGTCGCTAAAGTCAATTCGCTTAAGGATCTGCCAGTCGGCACAGATATGTACAGGACGGTATTAGGGACTTTTAAGGAGACCTCCAGAGAAGGCGTGATGAAGGGCGAATACAAGCTGCTCATATTTGACAGCCAGGATCTGCCGAATAACAATTGGAACTTAATAGAGTCCAGGAATTTTGTTCCGCCGCCGGTCGCTCCAGAAAAACTGAACGAAGGCCTTGAAAAATTGAAAAATCTTCTTGGTGGCATATTCATTACTCCACTCATTGCCGCTGCTGGAGAGGCCGCGGAGAGCGTAAAGGGCGCCCCTGCTGAAGACTGGATAGCCATCATACAAGGCTATAATGAAAAAGGCGAATGGTCTCGCTCCGAGGCCTTACTACAGGAAATGCTTATCCAGGTCAGGACACGTATCAGCGCCGGGCAGCTTGGGCCTGAAGCCCTGGCAGCTGTAGAAAATTGTCTTGCCGATGTCAGGGCCAATATGAAGGCTAGGCTTTCCGAAACGCGGACCGTCCGCGGCAAGCCCGCCGCCAACGGTACAATACGGGAGAAGACTTACAATAGTTCCGGCGTTTTGGTTGATGATACGACCTTGAACCGAGCGGTAATGGGCAACTATACCATTACTCTGCCGAACGGAAAAAAGATAGAGCTTAAAGGAGTTTGGCGCACACCATTCTTATCGCGCAATGCAGCCGGAAAAGAGACGGCGAAAGGATATATGTATTCAAGCGGTAAGGCGCTCGAGGGGCTTATCGCTAAAGAGTGTACTATTCCGGAGAAGCCCGCCGGAAATGAGTTTGCCATAAAGCACGGTGGAGCAGTGCTGATCGAATATGAGACGGTCGCCGGGAATGCCATGTGGAAAACTATATATTACGCCGACGGCACCACCATCACGATGGACCGCCGGAATAACAAGAAGATCGTAGATTACGGGAATGGGGATATCGAGATCACAGCCTACCGCGGCGATACCAAGAATGAAGCTTCCATACTATCCTTCAGGCAACTTAAAGAGCGTGACATACGCTACTTCCGATTCTCTGGACAATAGCAACAAGGGATATGAGTACGATGAAACAGCCCTCATTACTGTAGATGTAAAAGACGGCAAGCCCCTGGCGCACCCGTACGGCCGAGTCACAAAGACGATTAAGGTCAACGGGAACTCCGAGGTTCCTCAATATACAGGCGAGACCAGGACAGAGGCCGGCAAGGCAGAGCTGGATAAGGCAGGCAATCTCTTCGCAACGACAGCCTACTATCCTTCAGGCAACTTAAAGAGCGTGACATACGCTACTTCCGATTCTCTGGACAATAGCTCCTCAATATACAGGCGAGACCAGGACAGAGGCCGGCAAGGCAGAGCTGGATAAGGCAGGCAATCTCTTCGCAACGACAGCCTACTATCCTTCAGGCAACTTAAAGAGCGTGACATACGCTACTTCCGATCCTGCGGATAAGGACAATAAGGCCTACGAGTACGATGAAACAGCCCTCGTCACCGTAGATAAGAATAATAGACCTCTTGCACATCCTTACGGGAGGGTCGTAAGGGTTATAAAATCCGATGGAAGTATAGAGAAGGCCGAAAGAAGAGAGACGGATGCAAATGGTGTTATTACCGTGACTAAAACCAGTACCTCAAATAATAAGGGTTCCATATTCGTTACAACCGGCCTCGGACAACTATGGTCTGATCTTACTTACGTTCAAATTGCTCAAGATCTTGTAGAGGAATTTATCGATAGTGGAGAACCGGATAACATATATGGTTGGATCCAGATGGACATAAGGGAATTGAGCAGTTCGGAGCCGACCGTCAAATTTAGAACAGACCGCCTCGGAATGTCAGAGCAGGAAATAATTAACGATTGGGCTAGGCATAAGGCATCGCTGCCGGATATCATAAAGATCAAATTTAGCAGTTTGGATAGAGCTTTAAGGATAAAATATAAATCAGATTTTAGCTCGGAAACGGCAAGATCCGTTTACTATAATCTTTTTGCCTCGTTGGAGAATACGGCTAGACGATATGGTATTGATATAAGTGATTTTGTCAAATATCCCGAAAAGGAGCTTTTGTCAGTAAAGCCAGGGGCGATCGATAAAATAAGAACACACAATATTCCAAGTCTTGCGCTTGTGGACGGAGAGATAAGTCTTGGTGAGGTAGGAAAAATAATGTCTGACCAGCGCGCGGGGCAGGCCTACATA
This sequence comes from Candidatus Omnitrophota bacterium, assembly GCA_026387155.1. Classification (GTDB taxonomy): domain Bacteria; phylum Omnitrophota; class Gorgyraeia; order 2-01-FULL-45-10; family 2-01-FULL-45-10; genus JAPLMF01. The sequence goes on along the minus strand of JAPLMF010000026.1, from coordinate 8,630 downwards.
TATATACCAGTAGAAGGTTTATTGCAGGATAGTGTAGTGGAAAACGGTGCCGCGGATCTGAGGGGTAAGGAGCTTATATTTACGGTAAGGCTTCCGGATAGCTTCATGCATATGCGACCGGGTGGCCATATAGGACTTGAGGCGGCAGCCATATCTTCCTTATACAGCGCCGAGTCGATAGAAAAAGGCAGGTGGATAGACGTATCCCGGTCGACCGAAGCCACACCATATTCAAACGGATTTGTCTTCATAATAGACGACCCTATAAAAAGGACTGGTAACCCGGATAATCTAATAACGGTCAGAGTAAGATTCGGAGATGAGAAATTACCGTTCAGGATGTATGACCCCACTAGGATCACGCACGTTGGCCTCGTATTCAGCGAAAAGAACGTTTCAAAGCAAAAATTTGCGGGCGATGTTCGGATAACTGGTATTTCGATAAGAAATGCAGCGACTGAACCAAACGATATAACTGTGGAAAAAGTCCAGAATGCGCCGGAATCGAAAACGCAAGCAGCATCGGCCGTTTCCACTAAGCTTTATAAGGAGCTCGATCCTAATGGGAAGGCTTATGGCGACATTAATGCCGCCATGAACAAAGTCACGATCCCTGAAAGATTAAGAGTGATCCCGCGAGTATCTCTTATAAACGCTATATTCAGGACTCTTGACGATTCCGGAAGGTGGAATAAAGCCGGCGCGCTCGATCCGGATAGCATAACAAATACGCTTATCGGTACTGATAAATTGTATCTCTTCGTAGCAAAAACTCTTAATATTAATTCGGTAGAGAAGATAGATGTCAAAACAGCAGAGGTCCTTATGCACTGGGCCGATAAAATATATTCCAAAAATATGGAGGGCACATATAAGGATGTAGCTGGACTGCTGTATGTAAAACAGGCGTTAGCTGTGCTAAAAGAACAATATTCTCTGAAGAGTATAAACAGCGAAAGCGTTAACAGGGCTCTCTACCTTTTACAGGATCTCGCCGAACAGGTCAATGGCGGTCAGATCACGAAAGCTGAAGCCAACCATCAGGCATATACAATACTGGTAGGGGCCAAGAAGATACAGCACGGGATGTCACCATTTGATGAAGCGCTTAAGAACAGGTCGACCCTTTGGGCTACTTACATGGTAGTAGCTTTCATGATGGCTATTTTATGGATGTTTAGAAGCGGGCGCGACGCCTATCGCAAAACAAAAGTACCAATTACAAAAGTACCTGTCAAAAAAACGCCTCCAAAGCCTCAGTTTACGGATTCTGCGGACGGACAGACCAGATATATTCGTTCCATAGGCACGGGAAAAGGAGGGGCAGATGAATTTTTCAGCGCTCCGCGTGACCCAGCAACGAATACTGTGGGGCCCGTTTCTGCTCAGCTGGAATCTATGGGTGGAACGGCGATAAAAGAATTTCAGTATTCCGGCAATCTCAAGATCCAGTATATACGCTCGATCGGAACAGGTAGAAACGGTTCAGATGAATTCTTCAGCGCTCCGTATGATGCTGCAAAAGGAAAAGCCGATTATAGTAAGTCAACGCCGCTTGATTCCATGCGCGGTAAACCTGCTGTAAGATTAAGACTGACGGAGATGAGCGCCTCATTCGCTTCAAAATTCAGGCTACTCGGCGGCGGGGTTGTGGCTAAAGCCACAGAAATATTGAACTCCAGGCTTCCGAAGAAGAAGAGCATCGCAGCTCAAAGGATAAGAGCTATTACAAAGGTGATAGGAATATGGCACGCAACCGATATTCTGTTATCGGTCCGCGGGATACTTGATAATTCTCCGCAACTTCTTAGAGGATATCTGTACGAAAACTGGCTATACGTTGTGCTCACCATAGCAATAATCGTGTGGATCGTAGCGCCCTTAGTAAGAAAGTTATTTTTAAAAGTACTCAGATCCGGTATAGCCACTAAAGATGAGCTTTCCGAAGCTGAGCTTCAGTACAGGGCCATGGAGGTCGTCCTTAATGGCCAGGGCTTATAAAATTAATAGACGATGCCAGGGCCGCACCGCCCGGAAGCGAATACGCCGACGCCCTCCAAAGGCTTAACAACGTGCTTAATAATATTCCGGGTAGGGTAGAGTTCCCCAGCGGAGAGGATATAGTAAAGGATACAAAAGCATATAATGACCTATTTGCCTCAATAGATATAGCAAGGATAGAAGTTGAGTTCCTGAAGAGAGAGGCCGCCAGGTCTCTAGTGGCTATAAAAGGAAGTTTAGCAGAAGATGGTTTGAGCGAGGGTGCTTTCAAGTTATTAAAAGATACAGGGATAAAGATAGCTGAAGATCCTGACGCCAAAGGAAGATACTTCTTAGTATCACCCGCAGCTGAAATAAAAGCGTTCCTTGGCAAAACAGAGCTCGATGGTAAGGATTATCGGATCATTAAAAGATACGGCCTTAACAATTCCGGATTGAATAAGACCAAGAGAATGCGATATAGGATAACTGTGCACAGGGATGCGAAGTTTAATCTTATGAAGGTCATGGGGCCGAAATACAGATTTTTAAGGTATAAGCAGACTCCTACGTTCGATCTCTCTGAGGAGGATAGAACTAGGCAGTCAGGTGGCACTGTAATAGGGCTTTTCGGGGTTAAGGTCAAAGATAGAGCCGGAAGAGATACAAGCGAATACGAGATGCCCGGTTCGGAGAAATATATCGGCCTGCTTGAGAGAGATGCGGTGGGCGAAATAAAAGAAGATGATGGCGGCGCGCCGCATTTGGCCTCGGAGCTTTTTGCCCACAGGGTCGGGTATGACTTGAACGCCGCCGTATATTGCATGAATATTGAGTTCCTGGAAAATCTAAAACCAGGAGAATATAAGACCGGTATAAAAGAACGCGCCGCCCGCATAGGAGCAGTATCCGAATACGAGAATATACTCGACTCCCTCGCTTCAAGGATACCGATCAGGGATAGATACCAGTTCGTGATAGGGGCTGCTTTGATCATATCTGTTTGCTGAACATGTGCCGACGCTTGCTTCTTATATCGGGAAGCTAGGGTCATTAACTGGTGTTTCTATAAACCTGACCCAGACGCTATCACAACGAGCATTTACTACTGTCCTTGGAGCAGGATTCTTCATGATGACATGCATGATCCAGCCGCTAAAAGCATGGTTTATAGCAAACGGTTCTTTCTGGCTGAAAGCCAGGACCGCGCTTACTGAAAATGAAGTATTGACGGTTCAGGATTTAAGAAAGAATGCACTATTAAGGCAGGCGGAATCTTACGGCCTGCACAACATATCACAGGGCACCACCGCCGTTGAAATAGAGGATATGATAAGAAGGGAATCTAAGGCCGGTAGGATCTCTCTATCAGATCAGGCCCAATATCTCGGTGTTTCCGAGGATCAGGTGACGGCAGCTTGGGCAGCCGACAGAGACATGGTGCTTGCCCAAACAGTCGAGATGCTTACGCGCCGAGAAGAGGAGAGGGATGCCATACGCGCGGAACTAGAAGCGCTCGATGACGATGCCATTTATAAAAGATGGCGCGATCACGAACAATCGGCCGGCGCCAGGACTGGCAGGACTATCGAAGATCTCCAGTGGGCTACATTGAATGAGATAGAAGAGCAGGAGCTCGTTAAATCGATATTGGATCTTTACGCTGTGAATCCGGATATGTCCGGTAACGATATGTTTATGGACAGGAATTTCAAGTTAAGCGACGATGTAAAAGGAGAATTTAAGAAAGCGGTTATCGACGGCAAGATCAGTCTCAGGCCAGAAACCGTAAGGATGTTGAAAGAGAAACATGTTTTTAGCGAAGAAGATAGCTTAAAGATAAAACAAGATAAGTCGCAAGTGGAGAATATGTCCATATGCGTATTCTTAGCGGAGACTTTTGGCGAGAGAAAGGCTAGAAGCCTTGCGAATAAACTTGTCATACAGCTTTCAATAGGCAGGCCTGCTCCACCCATAAAAGAAAAAGGGTTCGTCATAGATAGGGTTTACCGCTACTCAGTTCTTTTGGGGGCCTATCCATATCAAAACGGTACAAAAGCTATTATAGCCAGGATGGACACAGATACCGGTACCGACCAGAATAATGCAGATTTGCAGATGATAGCAATGTCCCATACTCAACTAGGACCTGATGGAGCGGCCATTATAAGCAGACAGCCGCCTCCTATGGGCGCTCGCGGTGGGTCCGGCGTACAGCCACAGCCGCTTTCTAAGCCCGGATCGGATCTATTCGCAGCATATTGGGAAATTGTCAGGGCTATGGATGCAGAATATCAAAATGCAGCTAAGAACAAGACCGTTATACCGGATATGTGGGAGATACTCGACGAAGATAACTTCCCGCAAAGGTTCCATTATTGGAGTTACAGCCTTATGAAGACGAGGAAAGACACGATCGTCGAATATGTGCTCGAAGAGGCCAGAAATGAAGACGGAACATATGATACGGCTAAGCTTAAGAGCAGAAGGCTGAAGAGAGACAATCCCAAGCTATACGAAGAGGTCCAGAGATGGGGCATAAAGCTTTCTGTCATAGATGAGATAGCCCGGGACTGGAACAAGCACGTGAAGGATCTGGAAAAGTATAAGAAGGCCTCCGGGAAAGGAGACGCGGAAGCGGATGCCAGATACGAAACTCAGAAGAAACTCTTCGGAAGCGCGGATTCTGTTTATAAAAATTTTAATGATTTTTTTGCCGACCAGGTCAGGGAAAGGATGAAGATAGGTGTAATACAGGGTAACCCGCTACAGATGCCCTATGGAGAAAACAAGAGCTTCTACAGCGATTATAATATCTGGGGCAATGTAAAATTTGGCGGTGTAGCAGCCAGGCATCCGCTGACATTCCTCATGTCCGTGTTCGGAGTATATGTAGGGCTTAAAGCCCTGTTCTTGGTAGGTGGCTTCTATGGGACGGCTCTTTTCCTCACAAGTGCCATAGGCGCGTTCTTGCTGGCTTCATTCATAATAAGGATGGGCATTAACAAAGGGTGGGGATGGGTGCAAAAGGGCCTGCCGAAACGTACCGTCTTCCATCTCGATGGCTTGTCCAATTGTTTCTCCAATAGAGCCATGTTCGGTTATTATACGGATAAGGAAGGATATTTACAAAAAACAAAGAGCCGTGAATGTCAGGAGATAGTCTTAGTGTCAAAGATAAAGGCCGTGGAAAGGCACGATGCTATAAGGGATCAGATAAAACTTAAGAGGAAGAACGGAGAAATAGCCGAATACATAGGCCTTAGATGGAAGGCTTTCTGGAAAGGGTATCCGGCTATACAAAAGACCATGCAGGCACTAGCCGATGTATATTACCTGCAGCCTTTAGGGCCGCATCCGGCCGATGACACCACAGAGGACAAGCATCTTGGCATAAGACTGGTAATGACCAAGAGGGAGGTCACCTATTGTACTGATAGAGGTGCTTCTGTTTTTGAAAATGCAGGCCCGGTTAACATGGCTTTTGTAGCTCAGCGGTCAAGATGGGTGAACCCTGTTTCTAATGCTACGATATTTGCCGGTAGATACCGCTTTATGGCACCATTCTTCGGAGCAGTAATTGCTGGCCTTGTCGGTTCGTTCATCGGAACCGTGCCCGGCCAAGTCGGGGCAGGTATATTCTTTGCGGCGATAGGATTCTTTGCCGGTTATGGGTTGTGGGCTGTTATTGGAAGTTTTATAATGCGGATCCAAATAAGATTGGGCTATAAGAGGGCCCTTAATAATATAGCCAACCCTGTGAAAGCGGTAGGGCTTTCAAACTTTCTTATTAGCAGGAACCTCGACTCCGGTGTGGAGTCCACTTTCTGGACAGGTCTCTTCTTTAATATAACCCTCTTCTATCTTCTTTCTTTCGGAGTGCAATTTATACTTGGAGTGCATCCGTCGTGGGCTGCGAACGATATAACATTCGGTCTTATAAGGAACTTTATAGCGCCCTTCACGGGTTCCGTCCTATATGCCATACCTCCGGCGATGTGGGCAATAACAACCAAGGTGGTCGGTGTCAGTATAATGCTCGGTAATTTCTTTGGCCAAATAGTCGGAAATATATATACGCTTTACGCTAACCGCATAGGCGGGGTTGAAAAGATAAGGATCGGCTATAACACATATTACAATGAGAGAGTCTCCGAATTCGAAGACGATGCCAATAATATAAGAAGCAGGGGTAAGCTGCGTGGAGATGCTGCGGACGCCGCCAATTGGAATGAAGCGCTTGGCGTTATCGAAAAGTTCAAGGGACGGATAGACCCAGGCAAAAACGCTGCGGATGAACTACGGGCGCTGGAACAAAGCGAAAAGAAGGACAAGAAACAAAATGGCAAGGAGCTTACTGCCCAGCAAAGATATGTATTCAGGGTTCTTGGTGAGAAATTATCCGGGGGAGTGACCGCAGATAGTCTGGACGCTCTGGAAAGTGAATTGCGTGGAGCAGTGGCGGATGCACTCCAAGAGATGGTCGCCAAGCTTCAGAAAGAGAAAGGCGTCTTTGAGAAAGGTAGGTATGCCCCGGGCCTTGTAATATTTACTTTTGGACTTTTAGCCGCGGCTATCGGGGCGCTCTTCGTGCCGAGTTTTTCACTTGCCACGTCTATCTTCTGGGCAGGTACTTCAGCGATGATATTTTTACCTGTTATATTCCGCGTGATGGGGTGGACTCTGCCGGCCGATAAAGTTGTGGCCATACTGACTTTGGGCATGGTAAGGGTTCCTCCGGATGTGGCAAAGTTCTACCTGTACTATACCGGCAGGTCGTTTAACATGCCTTTCTATTATCTACTTATATTCCCGGCTTCAGACATGATAATGGGGCAGATAGTGGACAGGCAGGATAACAGGTGGCCTTACACGCTTAAGAGCGTCACCGTTAGTATAAATAGGGCCGTAGAGAAAGACTTCAGGTTGCGTTCCAGAACAGAGCAGGGATTCTATCCAAGCATCAGAGGCGCCGCTAGATTTTTGCGTGAAGCCATTGCAGAAAAATCGGAACTTGCGAATTTCTTTATGAAGATCAAAGGCTGGAGAGGGATAAGGACCTATGGGCTAGCTTTCTTTGCCATAATATATATATGTTTCCTCGGACCCCTGTCGCAAGAGTATCTATCGGGTACGTTTGCTAAGCGTGATATCGCTCCGGTCGTCAACATAATAGAATCATTCCACTCCGGAGTTGCAGGCCAGGCTGCACAGGCTGGATCGACTGCTGCCGGAAGCTTAAGTCAGGCTTCATCATGGGTTACAACTTTAGGTCATAACTGGCCCGTAGTAGTGGCACTCGTATTCGCAGTGGTCATATTGGTTGTGTTGGCCAGAAAAGTTATACTTAAAGGAAAGATAACAGCTGAAGGAGACAGGAGAAGGCAGTTCCAGGTTTCGCCTACGGCGCGTCCCCAGGCTAAGGATCTTTTGGATATGCAGCAGGAAGAGATCCTCGGAGATGTGGCGCCTTACATAAAAGACCATTCAATAAGGGATGCAAAGATAGCTGTGAGAATAGCGGAGGCTTTAGGATTGCCACTGCAGCAAATAGAAATGTTGAGGCGTATTGGCTGGGCCCATGATATTGGCGGTTTAGCCAAGGTAAAATATCTCGAAGCACATGAAGTCCTTCTAAGGTTGGAATTTACCCGGTCAAAAGAAACAAAGCCCAGCGAGGACCCGGCAATATGTATTAAGCGCGCCGAAGAAAGAGCGGTCCGGGGTCTGCGCGGGCCGTTAACTCGAGAAGAGACCGTTAATCCTTACCTTCTGTATAAAGAAGAGTATGAATTACTTAAAGGTGAGAAGCTTTCTCCGGAAGAAGACGAGGTACTTAAGTCTTGGTGGGATCACGGATTATTGGCCATACCGGAACTTAAGAATAGAGGAATAACTTTATCCCCCGAAGCAGAGGCTATTATTAGGTGCCATGAAAAAGTGGGGCTATTGGATACGTCTCCGGAGATGATAGAACTCTCAAAGAGATTTACAATGAATCCGGATGAAGTAAAGCTTCTGGCGGTCATCTTCAGGGCAAGCGATATCCTGGAGAACGGCAACAATAAGTCAAGAAGAGACATGAGAGGGGTTCCAATAGAGGATTTTGCATCAACGATAAAATTTATTCAATATTCTTTTGGAAGAGAAGGACTTGGCGCCTATACAAATGTAGTGGACAAGCTGATATATCTTCTGGCCAATAAAGATGCTGTCCTGATGAGTACGATATACGAAGCCAGACAATCTGCGGAGCTTATGCCGGAAGACCAGGCGTTCATATCTTCAATGCAGCCCCAGGCTCCGCCGGCGATAGTCAAGATTACCGAAAAACCCGCAGAGCTTCCTCCTCAATTCCCGGCTAGCGATTGGCATTTCGAGCCGGATACCCAGTACGGATGGAGAATAGTAAATAACACCAATCCCACGATATTCGCAGTAAAAAGCGCTGATGACACATGGGGCATATTCAGCGGCGGTTTACCTATACCTCCCGCCGGTCCTGCAGAAACATCCCAGGTACCGCCATTCTTCAGAAAACATAAGGGGCCCGCGCTTGCAGCTCATCAGGTAAGATCTGTGGCCGATATTAATAGAGCTTTAGAATTAGGCGCCGACCTTCTGGAGACGGATGTCCAGATGACAAAAGA
>JAPLMF010000052.1:2911-4305 GCA_026387155.1 Candidatus Omnitrophota bacterium | reverse complement strand
GGCCGTTTTCCCACCCCTGTTCGGGAGTGAGCGCTATATACGACGGCGCGTCCGGTGGGTTGGACCATACGGTCCAGTTAAATCCGTATACGAGTGTTTCTATCTGCGCCGTAACCTCTTTATCTTTACCATACAAGCCAAGCCTGTAAGCGATGTGTTGAAGCAAGACAAGCTCTATTCTGAAAGGGGTATTAAACCGGGATTTGACTGAAGAGGCTACTTCCGCTATCTCCTCACCGCTTAACTCACTGAGTTTCCTCCCGTTAAAATGAATTTTAAAAATATCGTAATCTTTGGAAGATAAAGTTACGTAATGCTCATATAAATCCTTCCCTTCGCCAATAACCGGAAATTGGGGCCGGACCATACCGGCATCGGTAATATTGCCGCCGGACTGCGCAGGATCGTCCCATTTTATGAATAATCCCTTAGCGGCCACTTCTTTTTGCAATCTATCCCATGAAATGGAGGTAGCCGTCTTTTTGGGGTTTCCGTCTTTTGTGGTAAAAAGCCACGACCTAATCGGATCGAACTCTATATAACTATCGGCCGGATCAAAAGTTTCCGTAAATAGCGCCACGCCGTTCTTATCCGTCAATAATGCCGACCTTGAATAACGTGACCTGGTCAGGGCTACTACCGCTATGCCGTGTTTATTTAATAAGTCCGCGGCCTTATCGAGAAGGTTCTTGCCGCTACCGTCTCTGGCCATGAGTATATCTTCTCTTATATCAAGGAAGAATACTGGCGGCCGTTCGAAAGCCTTCTCTGGCTCCAACAGATCCGATATGGAATCAAAGAGTAACTTTTCGTTCATAGACAGCGAATTTAAGCCTATCGCAAAAGGCACATGCATCATGCGGACCTGCGGTACACCTTTGTCTTCGGGAAGCAGTACCGCTACAGTGCCGCAATTTTCGGCCTTCTCCGTAAGGCCATATTCGTCTCCGCGTATTGGCACCTGCACCGCGCGTTTAATTTCATCCAGTTGGAGATTCTTCGCATTCCGTCCGAGCAGCTTAAATTCCTCTATGATGCCATTACGCCAGCCTGGGCCTTCATGGGCCGGAAAGATGAGACTGACCGCGCCCAGCATGCCTGTATGGCGCTTACTCGGATATTTCTCCTCAACAGGCATCCCGACCGCCTTTATTAAGGCGTCGTGAAGTTTGATTTCCTCCGTCGCGACCGGCGCTGTTGTGTTTAGTTCCGAATGTATCTTTTCAATGATTCTCAATAAATTTTCAGCGGGCTTTCTTATATCTTCTGCTAAGATTTTGATCCTCGATAGAATTTCCAACTCCGTCATGCCTTGCTCAAAACGAGTCTCGGTCAACAGTTTTCTAACATGGGTGCCTAATAGAAAGCTATTGTTGATATCTTTGTCTAGGGCC
>JAPLMF010000052.1:0-2865 GCA_026387155.1 Candidatus Omnitrophota bacterium | reverse complement strand
ATGCCTGTCGACCACTGAGCCCTCTTTGAATAGACCGGTATGAAGCTTCATTACATCAATGATGCGCGAGGGTTCTCGCTGTCTGGCTTCTTTAAGGAAGACGAGAAACTGCTCCGCATTCATCTCAAGATACAAATTTCCCTGCGCCACTCGCACCTTATCTGTCGAAATGTTTTGCGATGATGGCCCTCTTGAGATATCTCCAAATCTGCCCATATTACTGCTGAATATACTCAGTAGATTTGCGGCGAACAAAGTCTTGCCCATCAACACCCCTACAATATTTCCCAGCACATCGTCGGTTAATATAGAGACATCAACGGTATTAGCCACTATTTTTAGTGTTGTTAGTGCTGTCAGTCCCGCAGGTGCGGTCTGTATAGCAACCGTACGCTTAAGCTCATCGAGTTTCTCATTAAGGGCCACAACAACATCCCGCGCCTCATATCGCCTGGCTACATTAACAGCCTCTTCAATTGTCGGCATACCTCCTTTAACTGCCAGCGACACAAGCTCTTCGGTAAGTAGCCGGGTGGTACGCGATGATTTTTTTTGGTCAGCTATCTTGATGACTTCTACGATAGTCATAATAGCTTCTCTGCCTGTCAGTGATATGAGTTTTCTGGCAAGAAATCTGGTAATAATCCAGTGTTTATTTCGGACTGCCGTTTTGAGTTTCCTTATAGTTGCCTCGACTTCGCTGTCGGCATTCACTGACACCGTCTGCGCGGCAAGCTTCTTCCCGTCCAATATAAGCTTTCCGTCCGGATGATCGGAAGAGATGAGCCTGACGGTCATCGTTTCATTATAATACATCCCTACTTCCTGCTGGACCTCGATGATCCCTGCTTTGGCCACCGCTTCCGCGTCTTTGGCCTTTATAATCTCCAAGTCGACCATTCCTTTAATAAGAGCCCCAAAATAGGACGCCTCCACTACCCAGGTCGTCCTGCCTGACTCCTGAGCCTGGGAGAAGTCCACTCCGACCAACGCTCTGCCGGGCACTTCTATCGTCATCGGCACAAGAAACTTGTTCGGACTAAATTCAAATTCAGTGATATCGTGAAAATTTTCTAAATCGGTATAGGTGCCCTGTGGTCTGAATGTCACGGCGAACATTTCCCCTTGGTCCTGACTCCACTTTACTATCGGTGGGCGCCATAAGGATGAGACGGCGAACCTGTATACTTCCATTTCCCACCACTTCGACACCAACTGCCTACCCCACCACTCCCTTCTAATATCTATACGCGAATAGAACGAACCGGGAACCCCGAATCCGGCCATAGAGGCAATCGCAAACATACTCTTCTCATGTTCCAGGAGTCTGTTATACTCGGCTAACGTGGCCGCATATTCCGTCCCTGCATCCGTAAGGATCTGCTTGACTAAATCCGCCTGCTCAAAGGCTTTATTGGTTTGAAGTAAGTCTATTATCTCCTCAGCTGTCCTGCCCGGCTTTAATACGAAGGCGCGCACCTGATCAACACTCAGGTCTCCGCCCTGATGTATGCTAGCGGGTCTAACAGCAATCTCGGGTGGAGCCGTCGACAGCTTATCCTTCGCAGCGACATTATCAGCGCGAGCCTCTTTAAGCCATTCATCCCACCGCCTTTGGTCGCGTTTCAATTCTCCCAGCAAAGATAGAGCGTCCGGTTCAAGATATGACAAACCGAAAGAACCTCTATCGTGATACCATTTCACACTGCCACTATAAATACTGGGGAAGTTTTTTGTGATCACGATGTCTACATACCTTATGCTATCAGTAGATTTACCTAATAGTTGCGTAAATCTCTTGATCCGTATCGCTACCTTGCCGCCGCCTTCATACAAAATCGATATATTTCGTCCAAATTCCTGGATCTCTGGATCACAAAGGACCTTGAATAGCTCTTCAATCGACTCCCTCTTGTTCGCTCTTAAAAGATTATTTCCGTTAGTGGTGAGCTCTAAACGCACTTCGCCTTTATCTGTCTTATCCTCCAGGCGCTTTATGAGGTCGAGGTGCTCAAGGGACGGCTGGTCTTTCAACCCTTCACCATAGAGGTCGCCTATAACTGTAGCTTCCCAGTTCTGGACGAGCGGTTCAATATCACCGTATCTTTTCTGTATCCACGAGTGTTCTGCGGCGTATTGCTTTAAAGTGAACGAGCCTTTCCTTAATACCTCGGAACGGGCAATGACTTTTGTAAATGCATCAAATGGATTCTTGCCCGGTGAATGCGAACGTCCGATCGACGACTTTTTTTCCGACGTCTTCAATGCGGAAGCAGGCAAAATCTCTTCCGGCCGGAAGATCGTGAGGCCTTTCAACGCTTTTGCGTCATTCTCCGCAACAAAATGCGGTATCGGATGCTCTATCGTAACAGCAGGTTGGCCGTCTGTGCCGGTAGCCGGCAGCACGTTCTTGATACCAGCCTTGCGGGCCTGAGCTTCCACTACATACGAGGGTTTGACCGTAAACTCGGGGACTTTCGCACTCGATCGGAACTCAGCCGAAAGACCATACTGCCTACCTTCTTCTCCGAAGAACCATCTCAGTCTGCCCTCCAAGATATTCTTATTATAGCGGGTAGAGTTGCCAAAACAGTAAGACCCAAGAAACCACATCCACAGGCCGTCATTTATGATATTATATTTTCCGCCTATCTTGTTGGCGAAGAGCTCATCTACGTCATTGGGGTACATATTTGTATACCCGGCCTGTATATCCTTTTTATTTAAATGGCCACCGCCCTTTCGTCCTAATGTTTCTTTGTATATGTCCGCCATCTCATGTTTTGCCACTCGGTAAAATATACCCCACGCAAGACTCGCGGTGCGCTCATTGGTTATCTTAAATCGTACGTCGTTGGCGCGTAT
>JAPLMF010000021.1:9411-13247 GCA_026387155.1 Candidatus Omnitrophota bacterium | reverse complement strand
CCCTCGCCTTTCGCAGGCCGGGATCGGCACCATAGTCGCCATGCATTTAAGCGAGGAACATTTCAAGAGCGCAAAAGACGAGCATATAAATGTCGTGATAGCCGGCCATATAGCCAGTGATACTCTCGGATTGAATCTCCTTTTGGATGGTATCGAAAAGTCCGGCAAATTGGATATAATACCGGCATCGGGTTTTGTGAGGATTAAAAGATAAGTGGCTATATCCGAGCGCATAATAGAAGAGATACAGGCGAAGTCCGATATAGTCGAGGTTTTGTCGCGCTATATCATTTTAAAGAAATTGGGCAGGAATTACAAGACGACCTGCCCTTTTCATAACGAGAAGACCCCGTCTTTTGTAGTAAGCCCGGACAAGCAGATATTCCATTGTTTCGGATGCGGAGCCGGCGGCAACGTATTTTCGTTCGTGATGAAATACGAAAATATGCAGTTCCCGGAGGCCGTAGAGCTTCTAGCCGAAAAGGCGGGAGTGAAATTGCCGAAAACTTCACGCGCCGGAATCGATGACTCCTTCGCGGATAAGCTTTATGGTGTAAACGATTTGGCATGCCGGTTCTTTCAGGACTCACTTGACGGTAAACCGGCCACGAAGGATTATCTCGCTTCGAGGGGTATAAATGAGGCGAGCCTTAAAGATTTCAGGATAGGCTATGCGCCGGACTCCTGGGAGTCGCTCTTAAATTTTTTCAGGTCGAAATCTGTAGAGCCGAAAGTCCTTGAGAAGGCCGGGCTCGTGATCCCCAACGACAAGGGTGGATATTACGACAGGTTCCGGAACAGGGCCATATTCCCGATAATGGATTTAAGAGGCAGAGTTCTGGGTTTTGGGGCCAGGGTGCTGGATTCCAGCCTGCCGAAATATATAAATTCACCCGAGACGATGATCTATTCGAAAGGCAAAAATCTTTACGGGCTGAATTTCAGCAAAGAACATATAAAGAAAGAAAAATTCGCTCTGATAGTGGAAGGGTATCTGGACTTCATAATACCTTACCAGGCTGGGGTGAAGAACATAATAGCGACGTTAGGGACATCGCTGACGACCGACCAGATAAGGCTTTTGAAGCGCTCGACCAACACCGTTATAATGGTATATGATCCGGATGAGGCCGGCGAAACGGCTTCGTTGAGAAACCTGGACCTTTTCATAAGTGAGGACGTCAACGTATACATAGCCGAGCTATCCGAGGGACTGGACCCGGACAGCTATATAAGAAAGTTCGGCGCCGAAGATTTTCTTAAAAGGGTCAAGGGCGCTAAGAACATATTCGAATATAAACTCGATAAATTAAAAGCGAAGTTCGATATCCGTTCGACGAACGGGAAGACGGCTATCGTAGCGGCTATGCTGCCGACCATATCGAGGATAAATAATGCGGTATTCCGCTCAGAGCTCGTAAAGAAATTGGCTGAGAGGCTTTCCGTTGATGAGGAAGCCATACGCTCGGAGCTTAAAAAAGTTAAGACAGAAAGCTACGAGCCTAAATACGCGCCGCCTATATCCGAGATGAAGAGGACCAACAGGGGCGCGGAGCTTATGCTCTTAGCCCTGATGCTCGAGGGAGGGAAGTATATAGATAGCATAAAGTCCCGGCTCCAGCTCGATGAACTAAAAGATACCTCCGTGAGAGATGTCGTCTCGGTGGTCTTCGGTCTGCATAATACTAATATCGAAGTGACGGCCATCAGGCTTATGACGGAGCTGTCCGAAAGCCCTGAAGGAGTAAGGCTCGTATCCGAAGCTGCCAGTATAGTGGAGACTATAACGGATAAAGATAAGGCGTTATCGGATTGTATAGCCAAGATAAAGAAAGATAATATGAAGGACAAGCTGGATATTATCCAACAGGAGATAAAGTCGGCGCACACAAGGCATGATGAAGAGGTTGTAAAGAAGCTCGTCTTTGCGTATAACGAGCTTGTAAAAGTATTGAAGCCTTAAATAATCCGATGAAGAGCATAAAAAATATGAAAAATATAAAAAATAATAAGATCCGTGATAATACGAAGAGCTTGAAACTAGCTGATAAACGCTCTGTGAAAAAGACCGTGTCCGGGCCGGGGAAAAAAGTCATAGCTAACCTCGGGCCGGTAACCGACACAGGCAAGAAGAGGTCTAAGGAGATAACCGAGCTCATAGCGCTGGGCAAGGAGAAGGGGCACCTTACTTTTGAAGAGGTGAATAATATATTGCCGGTTGATATCGTCTCTTCCGAAGAGATAGATGAGATACTTGGGATCCTCGGCGAGGAGAATATAAAGCTGGTTGACAGCGATGAGGATGTTACTAAAGAATCCGCCGAAGAAGAGAAGGTTGAAGAGAAGGTTGAAGAGAAAGAGGAAAAGGCGGCGGAAAAAGAGGAACCCTCGAAGCCCGCCCACATAGATGACCCCGTGAAGATGTATTTAAGGCAGATGGGGCAGATATCCCTTCTTACCCGTAAGGAAGAGATAGAGATAGCCGAGCGCATAAAAGCGGAGGAAGCCAAATACCGCGAGGCAGTTTTGAGGTTCAGGACTGCGAAGACTAAAGCTCTTGAGGTGGCCAATGAGATAATAACAAAGGATATCAATGCCGAGGAGTATATAAACGCTGACCAAAAGATAAAGGGGTCCAGGCTAAAGAAGAAGTTCACGCGGATATATAACAATTTGAAGAAGACCAGGAGCCAGTCTGCTATAGCCAGGCTTATCAAAGAGATGAACCTGGCTATGAACATAATCGAAGAGATAGCCAAATCCGCGGATAGATATCTGGAAGAATATTCAAAGGTGGAGGCACGGCTTGCCGTAGTTAAGAAGCAGGGGAATAGAGAAGAAGTAAAGAGACTTTCCAAACGGAAGAGGAAGATCGAGATAGAATTTGGGGAATCGATAAAGGATATAAGAGAACATTTCAAATTGGTCAGGTCTACGGAGATAAAGTTTAACAAGGCCAAAAAAGAGCTCGTAGGGGCCAACCTAAGGCTTGTAGTCAGCATAGCAAAAAAATATACTAACAGAGGGCTGTCGTTCCTTGATCTGATACAGGAAGGTAATATAGGTCTGATGAAGGCGGTCGATAAGTTCGAATACAAACGCGGTTATAAGTTCTCGACGTATGCGACATGGTGGATAAGGCAGGCTATAACGCGCTCGATAGCCGATCAATCAAGGACGATCAGGATACCGGTACATATGACCGAGACTATAAATAAGCTTATAAAAGCATCAAGGGCGCTCGTTCAGCAGAACGGCAAAGAGCCTACACCGGAGGAGATCGCGCATAAGATGAGGATGCCTGTTGATAAGGTCAGAGGTATCTTAAAGATAGCACAGGAACCTATAAGCCTGCAAACCCCGATAGGAGACGAAGGGGACACTCATTTCGGGGACTTTATAGAAGACAAGCGGGCAGTCTCTCCGGCGAACGCAACCGCCTATTCTATGTTGAAGGAGCAGATGGACGATGTTCTGGGGACTTTAACCGAACGGGAAAAGAAAGTCCTGCGGCTAAGGTTCGGAATAGGTGACGGTTATCCGAGGACGCTAGAAGAGGTCGGAGCGGTATTTAAAGTTACCAGAGAACGCGTAAGGCAGATAGAGGCCAAGGCCCTCAGAAAACTCAGGCACCCGACCCGCTCCAGAAAACTAAAGAACTTCCTGGCAGTGGGCGCTGCGGAATAAAACTGCATAAAGCTATTGACAATTACGGTGTAATATATTACACTTATCGGTGTAATATGGGGAACTCGTATGATACCGCTTAGGTCGGCAATAACCAAAAAAATACTCAATTACTTTTTTATCAATCCTCACGAAAGCCTCTATGTGAA
>JAPLMF010000021.1:0-9381 GCA_026387155.1 Candidatus Omnitrophota bacterium | reverse complement strand
CCTCGTGAAGAAGATCAGAGAGCTGGAGCGCGAAGGGATCTTAAGCCACGAGACGCGGGGCAATCTCAAATTATATTCCATTAACAGAAAGTATCCGCTGTATCAGGAATTCCGCAAGATCATCATGTCAACGACAGGGTTTGAGGAGCAGTTCAGGCGTCTTTTGCGCAAGATAGGTGGTATTAAAGACGCCTATATTTACGGTTCATATGCCAAGAACACCATGGATGCCCATAGCGATATCGATGTCCTCGTCGTGGGCAGTGTAGGCGCGATAGCGCTGCAAAAACGCATACATAAACTTCAGGGTGATCTTAATAGGGAGATCAACGTAACCATCATGGACCAGGCCGAATTAGAGCGGAGAATAAGCGGCAAAGATCCGCTTATCAGCGGCATACTGAAGCATGAGCATATAAAGGTATTATGATCAAGTTCGACGACAAATATTTCACCGATCTCGTGTTTACCGGGGAGCAGGTCAGAAAGAATTTTGAGAACGCGCTGAAAGATCTTAAGATAGCTCATAAAGATACGATAGCGGACGTGAAATTTACGTACTCATATGATGCGCTTATCAAGGGCGGTATCGCCCTCATCAGTTCATATAACAAGAAGGTTAAAAGCGTTCCGGGTCATCATGTAAAGATAATAGAGACGGTATCCGGGATTTTGAATGATGATACGGTCGGAGCGATCGGTAATGCGATGCGCTCAAAACGCAACGCGGATTTTTATGGCGGCGGGATTGAGATCACCGAAAAAGAGGCGCGCGAATACCTGGACTATGTTGACGGCATCCTGCATAAAATCGAGAAACTGCTGATTAAATATTAAGCCGTTGTGTGACTCTACGACGAACAGAGCGATCTAGGCAGCGGGTCAAAGCGGTCCGGCACTAAAAAATCGGCTTTACAACATAGCGCAAATTTCGTATAATGAACTTCCGTTTTGGAATTGGTTGCAGTAAGATTTTTTCGACGGGCCTATAGCTCAGCCTGGCAGAGCAGGAGACTCATAATCTCTTGGTCCAAGGTTCAAATCCTTGTGGGCCCACCAATTATCCTGCCTAAGGATGGAGAGGCAGAGAATGTAAGGCCTTAGTTGATCATGAATCGGCTAAGGCCTTTTTTATTATTCCTCGACGATAAAATTCAGAATATCGCGCCAGTTTAAAAGATTCTATCGCTGTTGGCATTACTCATCGAATTGCTTGGACTCTGCCAAAATCTGGCCAAAATCTCCTCTCGTTGCCTCTCCCTATCTCTGATTTACACTTTGAGTGGTTTAGCGGTATTCTCGTTGGATTCGCGCATATTCCGAGATATTATCAGAGCCAAAATAATGACTAAACCACATTAGCTTGAATTGTCGGATATGATCAATATCGGTATGATGGGTAGGAAACAGAGAGGTAAGATTTAGACTAGGTTATTCCAGAGAATGATCTGCTTTTGCCAGTCTATTTCCTTGGTGATATCGCGGATTTTGCGCTCGGTTATTTGTAGGATTTTATCGCTATTAATTAGCAATATCTCTTCCTGTATTTTGGGACAGAGAAGAAGCAGGTTTGTTATCTGTTTTATTCGTGTATAAGTCATGCCAAGCCAGCCTGTTACCTGGCCTAAATCTTTCGCTTTTCCTTCGGAGATCGTCTCCTGTATTTGATGAGCCAGTACCAGGTATTGACGTAGCTTCAGTTCATTTGAGATTTTGGCCATACGACACTGGTACGATTTATAATGTATCGGCTTTAGATCAACTTTAAATTCAAACTTTAAATCCGCACTCATAAATGCCTCATTTATTTTAGCTGCTTTTGAAGTTCTGGATGTAGTAGCAGGTATAATAATTTGATGCCACCGTGGTTTAACGTGAGCCCAATCTTGCCATCCGTGGCGCTGTATTCCACTTCTTTAAGTATAAGCTTCAATATTTTATGTTTTTCCTGCGGGAAGAACGTCTCCCAGATAGGCAGATTTGCTATCAGAGCCTCTTCAAGCTCGCGATCTGTAATGAGATTTTGCCCCAATGACATTTCTTTTAGGCGCGCTTTGGTCAGCAGACGATCATATTCGTCGTATTTGGTCGTAAGGGTTTTTAATTCCCGCTCCAATTCTTGCTTATTACCCTTCGGATTTTTCAGTGATTCTTTTAGATCATCGATTTTATCGTGCAGATTACGTGCATCTTTACATAGAGCTTTTCTTTCTTTTTCAAAGGTCTCGATTTCTGCCCGTGCTCGTTTATTTACATCGTTTAATGCTTCTTTTCGTAGCTCAGAATCGTTAGCTATTTTTATTAAAGACGATATTACGCTATTTTCAATATTCAAGGCGTTTACTGATCGAGTAGGGCAGCTGGAATAACCTCGTTTCTGAGCATTCAAGCAGATATAGTATCGATATTTACGCTGTCCTTTTTTACTGCTGTAAGTATGGAACATAACGCTGTCACAGGCTTTACAGCGCAAGATGTGGTTGAGGATGCCAGTGTTACTCGTATTCTTGGAATTATCGCGCCTTACGCGATTATTAGCGATAATTTCCTGCGCCTTGTTAAATACCTCCTCCGAGATTATGGCCTCATGTTCGCCTTTATACAGTTCGCCGTTATATTTGACCTTGCCAATGTATAGGACATTCTTCAATATAAGCTGGATATTGGTATTCTTGAATTTTATGTTGCCACAGGTTTTGCCGGATTTGCTTGTATAGTGCTTGGTTAAATAGCCTTTTTCATTCAGAATCTTTGCCACCGATAAATAAGACTTTTCTTTGAGATATAGGTCAAATACTTCATGGACTATTTTCGCGCCTTTCGCGTTAATTACGAGCTTACGATTTACTTTATCTAGCTCATAGCCTAATATCGGCCTTCCTCCGAGCCATTTACCTTTCTTGCGGGCAGCGCCCATCTTGTCTTTGACGCGCTCACTGATGATTTCGCGTTCGAATTGGGCGCAGGAGAGCAGTATGTTTAATGTGAGTCTGCCCATAGAGCTATTGGTGTTAAAGGCTTGAGTTACTGATATAAAGACGACGTTGTGTTTCTCAAAGAGTTCAAGCAATTGCACGAAATCTAACAATGATCGAGATAATCTATCAACCTTATATACAACGACGCAGTTGATTTTGCCTTCTTTTATATCGGCGATGAGTTTTTGTAATGCAGGTCTATCGGTATTAGCACCGGTATAGCCGCCGTCATCATATCGATCCGGCAGGATTATCCAGCCTTCGCTCTTTTGGCTAGTAACATAACTCTCCGCGGACTCGCGCTGGTTATCCAGAGTTGTGAAATCTTGGTCTAAACCCTCATTGGTAGATTTTCGGGTATAGATGGCGCAGTAGAATCGCTTTTTGACGGTAGTCGGTTTCATGGCTCACCTATAAATTAAAAAAGAGGTACCCATTCCAATGCGATCCGGTTACTTCTTTAGCTATCGCGGTAAGCGTCTTATAGACCTTGTCGTTATATTCGAAGTCTTTTTCGAGTATTTTGACTCGAATATCAGCGCCTTTATAATTCTTGGTAATGAGAGTGCCCGGGATAGGCAGTCGTTTATCGCGCGATATGTGATGCTTTATCGCGGCATCCGGACGTAGCGCCTTATTATTAATAGGATCATATTCACGCGCCAGTTCCTTGGTCTTGTTTTTGGCTTCTTCTGGAAGTCCGCCATATTCGAGCTCCTGTATCCGATAAGCGATCTTCTGCCAAAGATACGTCTTATTATTAGACGACGCCTTTTTGCCGTCAAATAGCTCAGAATACTTTTTTTGAAGCTCCAAAATAGAGGATTCTTTTAATGATAGTATTTCAGCTAAAATCGTGTCTTTCATATTCTGCCGAGCCTCCTCATAGTCTTTCTATTACCCATCTCTGGCGACAATGCTACAGGGCGGCCTTTTCCTAGCCATTCCTGGTACTTTAAATCCTGCCATAAAAGAATGGTTCCGATGTAGATACCTATATTTTTTGTCATGGCCAGCACCTCCAATCTCTCTAAAACTCACCTCTCTAACCTCATGTCATATAGGCCATACTAACTGCCACAAGTCAAGGCGAGGGGGCAGATTTATTGAGTTGTTAAAAGGGGTTAAAAGCTACAAATATACCCCAGATTCACAAATAGATTCATATTGCTAAACACGTCGAGCTTTGATATAATTCCGAATAAACGAGGTATGTATTATGGGAATGATGAGCGAACATATTAATAGGAGGCCAAGTCCCGCGGATTTGGAAAAAGAGCTCCTGTCTTTAATTTCACAATATAATAAGAAAAGAAACACGTTTCTTATCGTATTTGCAGGTGCGCTTAATAAACCAATCCCGGACGTCGCATTATGTCAGGAAGATTATTATTTTATTGCCGACATGCTAAGAACAAAACCGAGCCTGCCCAAAATCGACGTTTACTTAGAAACCCCCGGTGGAAGCGGTGAAGCGGCCGAGGAAATTGTAAACCTGCTTAGAGCGCATTCGCAAAACGTTGCTTTCGTAGTTTCAGGTGAAGCTAAAAGCGCGGGTACCATAATGGTTTTGTCGGGTGATGAAATACTGATGACCAAGACAGGTAGCCTTGGCCCCATAGATGCCCAGATAAAAATAGGTCGAGGTGTTAGCTCTGCTTTCGATTATATGGAATGGGTTGATGAAAAGCAGAAAGAGGCAGAGGGCAAGGGAAAGCTTAATCCGTTCGATGCTATCATGGTGGCGCAGATAAGCCCCGGTGAATTAAAAGGAGTTTATCATTCTCTTAAATTTGCAGAGGACTTGGTAGTAGAATGGCTTAAGAAGTATAAATTCAAGGATTGGAATGAAACAGAAACAAAGAAAACCCCCGTAACGGTAGAGATAAAAGAGAGGCGTGCAAAAGAGATTGTCGCGGAACTGGTAAATCACGCCCAATGGCGTTCACACGGCCGTTCGATAAAGATAGAAGATCTAGAGAAAATAAAACTAAAAATTACCAAGGTAGATGACGATACCGAATTAAGTGATATAGTCTATAGGATCCAAACCGTTTGTCGCATGCTATTTTCAACCACCCCAGCATATAAAATTTTTGCCACTCAGGAAGAAAAGATATTTAAGCAAGCCATCCAAACAGGCATACCCTCACGGGCGCCTACATTAGGGCTGGCGGAGGTTGTGGAAATCGATCAGCAATGTCCAAAGTGCAACAAGGTCTATAAAATCTATGCAAAATTAGTGCCAAACTCAAATATAGATAATGACCAGAAGAAAAAAGGGCGTACGCCTTTTCCGAAAAACAATTCTATCCAATGCGAATGTGGTACCGCGATAGATTTAACCCCTCTCAAAAATAACCTCGAGGCCACCACAGGTAAAAAAATTATTGTGGACTAAGCCAAGTTTGTAGGGTATACTATTATTACGATATGGAAAAGAACATGAAAAATAAGACAGCCGATAAGCGCGAATTATCATTGCTTCAATTTCTCATCCGCACCAAGAATGGGAAGTATGCTCCTATTGATTCCAGTTCGTTTCCTTATGCACGGTTAAGAGAAGAAACAGAAGAAATTAATGCGTGCGAAGAAGTGTTATTTTATACCTTAGCATAAATCCTTAGTAGAAAGACCAAGTAGTTTATCCCAAGTAAAATATGCTTGGGATATTTTTTTGTGATTCAGTTTCGGATATGGCGGATTGTATAATATACCGCCATGTTCGAAACCTATCGCCACCTTAGGCACAAATATTCTAAAATCTCCCTGTACCAAGAAAGACGCCTTATCAAGCAGGCGCAAGGACGTTCTAAGGCTAAGAAAAATGAGCTTGTAGAGCGCCATGTCTGGTTTGTGATATTCCGGATCAATAAAATAGCATTCCCGGCATATAGTGCTCGCTTCGGAGACGAAATCCTTTCTCAGGCCATATATATCCTATACGATAAGGTCAAAACCTACGACTTAAGATATAAGGACAAATATGGCAACACGAAACCTGTCCGATTCTGCTCCTATATCTGGAAAAGGATAGACGGCTTTATAATCGATTATCTAAAGAAAGAACTTAAAAAGGAAAGACAAGAGCAAAGCCTTGATTGGGGAGGATCCGATTATAGAAACGATGTATTTATCTACGAAGAGCCCCATAAATACAGGCACAAAAAGTCAGATAACTTTCTCTTGACTTAATTAATTCACATGGTAAAATCAGTATACATATCATGTATACTATTAGCACAAAGAGGCAGGTTTACCATAAGTTTATAGCATTGGTGACTGCCTCTGTCTTCTTTTTAAACGTTTTTACCACAGATGTTCTTGCCCTTGCGCCTTCTCCTGCCTCGCAGAATCCTATCGCAAAACGAGAAATACTAGCAGCTTTGCAGAGAACTCAGATGATGTATGCGGAGTCGGACTATGCCGTAAAGCTTCTGGAAGCAAACCACTCTCCGTGCCTTTTACTTTCCTCAGGCAAATACCTTGTTACAAAGAAGACTGCCGATGATGATTTAAAACTTATAAAGGCGATCTCGCATGAAGACATAGAAGCTATTATGCAGATACTTCTTCAGGAACAGCGAAACAATAAAAGTTCCAAATATCAGGGAATAAAGGAACTGATTCTCAAACACTTTCCGCCACGAAACGATGATAAAGCACCAAGATACCTTACGCTTAACGAAGATAATAATTATTCGCTTGAACTATATGTGAACCATCTCGTAGCCAAGGCTTTCGAATGGCTTATACCGCTGCATGAAAAAATTCTCACAGAAGATGTTATTCCACCCGAAGAAATGAAGTTTCTTAAAGAGATCGCCCCTATCATAATGGACAATAGGCACAACTATTTCACAGCCGAATTCTGGGATTCTAATGAAAAGGGGAAAAGGATACGCAAAGCAAGAAATGACGGGATGGTCTTCTATCAGGCGACGAATGGCCAACCATCCGAAGGACCTATTGCGACACCAGTTGAAGCAGCAAAAGAACTGGAAGAGTCGCTGATCGATGTGGCGGAAGTGATAAACGTCCATACTAAATTTCAGGAGCTTGTCAGGAATAATGTGATAGGCCAGGATGTGCCTGAAGGATACAAAGTATCTCTGCGTGAGATCATCCGCCTCGCCGATTTTGTGAAGGCCCACAAACACCTCCTTAACCCCAATCTTGCGCTTGCCTGGGGCATGCGTGAGATATATTACAGAAGGCTCCAGACCGATCATGATAAAGATGAATTCAGATCTCTCATTTATAAGATGAAATGCCTAAAAGGCATTGATCTGGAGCCCCTGTTCGGGCACGAACTAACGGAGGTAGAATCACTCATACGTGAATATGGCAATGCCGGTGCCTACCTCATGTACCATATGAAAGGAGACATACCGGAAGAAGCAAGAGAACAAGTTGCAAGAATCGTGAATCTGCCTAAAACTAAAGATGACGAGGGTCAGAGGATACTGGCAATGCTTGTTCTCACAAAACTTCCCCCGGAGCTTGCCATTGAGGTATTTGGCCTGCTAGATATTATGACCCCGGATGCTATCGAGGCATATGGGGATATAGTAAAAAACCTAAAAGATCCCGAAAAAAAGATAGAAGCGATAAAGAAACTGGCGCCGATGATCGCGGGCAATGTAAGCACCGGATTCGAACAGGCCATAACTCCAGCGATAAACGCTTCTGCTGAAATATCGGCAAGCCTGAGAGATGACTATTATGACGTTAAGATAGAAGTATTAAATAGGATATTACAATTTCTCGCGGATTATCGCTATCCAGTAGCGTATTCAGCGGTAAAGGCGAGTAACCTGATATTGAATTCCGTAAAAGATGATTCTGTAAAACTGAAAGTCCTTAATGAGCTTACCAAGACTTTTGATACCGATCCTCCAACCAAAGAAAAAAATGAGTACGAAGAGTTTACCATCAACGTATACCGAGGTATCGCCTTATCGCTAAGCGATGATTCATCCAAGATCAGCTCGCTTGAAGCGTTGGCGAAGGTGTGTTTTGACGGTTCCCGGAATAATTCGGCAGATAGACAATGGCAGGCCGCACGCGCGTATGGCGAGATAGCCGCGTCGATCAAAGACACCCTAGGCAACCCTCTAAAGAAGAGGATCCTTGCGGAATTGAAAGAACCGCTATTCCGCCATTACGACGATTCAGGTAGAAGGCACCGCTCTATGGATGCCTATAACGCCATAGCGGCGTCTCTTATTGATGATACTGACAAGATTGAAATTATCAACGAATTTACACAATTGCTTAACTATGAAAGCAAACCGCATGACGACTGGCATACCGCCTATATTATAGGTTTCGCCATAGATGTATGCGGCGCTGTAGCACCAACCCTTGAAAAAGATGCAGATAAAATAGATGTCCTCGATAAACTTAAGGCAAAGTTCGAACATTCTTTTGGGAATCCAATGTATACCACAACGGAAAAAAGTCTTCCGGAAGCATACGGTGCTATCACTGCGTCCTTAAAGGACGAAGCAAGGAAAGTCGAAGAGTTGAGATGGCTAAAAACTCGTTTTGCTTTTAAGGACTGGTCAGATGCAGTACTGGCTATGAAGACAGCTGCTCCGATTGCTGCTTCCATAAGAGGTGTTGAGTATGAAGGTGAAAAAATAAATATCGTCAATGCTCTAGAGCCTTTGATGCATATAAGTGATAAAGAAAGGCCCTATGTGGAAATGGAGTCAGCTTGGGCTATAGGTGATATAGCGTCAAGTATCGTAAGCGATAAAGAGAAGATGAAGGTTCTTAAAAAGTTAATAGCATACATTCGGCTTCACAAAAACGCCTTGCCTGTTATGCGTGATATAGGCAAAATAGGAACGCTTCTTAAAAGTGACGCGGAAAAGACAAAGGTATTGAAACTGTTGTTGAATTTTTCCGAAAGTCATATATCTGTCGATACCTTATTGCGTGAGATATATAGCGGCATATGCGTTTCACTGAAAGATGAATCCGCGAGGATACGAGCTTTTTATGATCTGCTAGAAAGCAAGAACGCCAAGGACCTCCCGTACGGTCTTGTCTATGACTCTTCAGCCGCCTGGGCATGCCAAAACATGATCCTATCTTTTAAGGACCACCGCGAGAAGCTAAAGGCACTTGCTAGATTAGGGGCATTAATGCGCAACCCTGATATTGTGCAGACGTTAACCATAAATATCAATAAAGCGGTCATTGAGGATGTCTTTAACGCAAACAAGGCCAGAATAGACGAACTATATAATTATAACCACGCCCACTTCATCGAGACCTACGGCACCAACATCACCCAGGTCAAGGCCTCACCATACGATATAGAGGTAGATGAAGAGCATAAGGTCATAAAGGGTAAAGTGAACGGTTCTATAGTGGTAGAACAGCCCATCCT
>JAPLMF010000010.1 GCA_026387155.1 Candidatus Omnitrophota bacterium | reverse complement strand
AAATAAGCCCTTCTTCACGACGCCCGACGTCTTCTTTAAACGATACTTCTTGACCCACCTGCACTGGAACCGGTCTATCACCGCCTTTGTCTGGGCGGTAAGTTCACCGAAGAATATAGGCGAAGCCAGAATAATACAATCGGCCTTATCTACCGAACTGTAGATCATACTCATGTCGTCGACTATTACGCACTCACCCGTATCGTCGCAGCCGCCGCACTCCTGGCAGGGCCTTATCGTGAGCTCATTTAATGATATCTTCTCAGCTGAAGCGCCGCAAGCTATAGCGCCTTCGAGGGCCTTATCAAGCAATCTCTCGGCATTCCCGCCGCGGCGGGGGCTGCCGAGGATGCCCAAGACCTTCATTATTTTACGATTATCGCGTTGACCGGGCACTGCTCGGCCACTTCTTTGACATCGCAGTTTCCGCAAGTCTCGGAAACCACGTGCGCCAGGTTATCATCCTGTATCTCGAATACCTCAGGACAGTTTGCCGCACAGAGGCCGCATCCGGTGCATGTCGATTCATCTACAGTGATCTTTGCCATTTTACTCACTCCTTTTTTTTATTTTCCCGGGGAACCTTTAATCCCACATCCTTTGCTATATCCCGGAACTCTTTCTCGTCTATGTCATCAAGCGTCTTGTGACGTTTACTTAGATGCTCGTTGAACTTTATTGCCTTCTCCTGCATCATCTCATGCGTCTCGGTTGAACCTCCCAACAGGCGGAAGTTTTCGCCCTTAGTGAGGCGCATATGGCCATCCTTATTATCGAACCCCATACCCAGAAGCACGCGCTTGCAATTCCTGTTATTCACTTAATCACTCTTTTCCTATATTCTGTATACGCTGTCGCCTATGCGAACGCGCGACTTTACCAGGAGCCCTATCTCCTGGCCTTTCTTGCCGGCCTGTATAGAGACAAGATCAAGCTGTATCGAATTCACCTTCTCCTTGAAATCGGTGGTGTGGCCTTTTATATATATCCGGTCGCCCACACTTATGCCGCCTTTTAGCACCATGACTGCGGCCGCCTTTACATGCGGAAAGTAGTGAGTGACTTCCCCGACCTTCTCGAAGTTAAGCTCTACAGCCTTCTTAGTCTGCTTCTTGGCCAATTTCGAAGCCGGTCTCTTTACGGCTTTCTTAGGCCGGGCTGTCTTACCGGGCTTTGACTTCTTTATCAACTTCCGTCTGGCTTTCGCCTTAACTCTCCTCTTTATCACCATAGATTATCCTCCCTTAAACCGGATTGCAAGAACTACTTAGTGTTTTCTTTCGCACCCTGAAGCGCTATCGTAGCTTCCTTCCTTACCTTCGTGCTCTCATCGGTAAGGAGTGGCTTGAGATCGTCAGAGAACTGGCTCCCGCCTATCTGGGCAAGGGCCCTTATAGCCGCGATCCGGACGTCCATAATCTCGTCTCTCAACAGTTTTTTAAGAACAGGTATCGCTTCTTGGGCCTTCATCTTTGCCAGGGCTTCTATGGCTGCGCACCTTAGATCTTTATAGTCCCTCTCAGCTACGGTTATCAGATACGGCACTGAACTCGGGTCTCCTATATCGCCTATTGCCACAAGTGTCTCACGCCTAACATCAATATTTCTGTCCTGAGACAGCAGATTTAAGGCCTCTATGCCCTTTTTTGACTTTATTTTACCCAGAGCTATCGCAAGCTGCATCCTTACATCGTCGTTTAAGTCCGCAGTCATAGCGGAAAGCTTTTCTACGGCGCGTTCCTCCTTGAGGTCTCCCAACCCAACTACCGCATACATACGAATACGCGGCTCAGGATCACTTAGGAGCCCAAGATATGTATCTCCCATTGACGGGCCTTTTATCGCTACGAGCGCTCTTATAGCGGAAAGCCTCGTTTCAGTATCAAAATCTGCCAGCGTCTCTTTTAATTCCTCAATGGCTTTTGCGTCGCCGATCTTGCCGAGCGTCTTGGCTGAAGCGCGGCGTATCTTGAGATTAGAATCCTTAAGAGTTACGAGCACTGCGTCCGTAGCTGTCTGGGAGCCTATATCCCCGAGTATGTCGATCGCCGCTATCCTCATACTGATCTTTTCACCGGTGTTCTTTGCCATATTAGCTAATTGCGGCACGGCGCTTTCCTTTAATGATACGAGAGTCACAGTTGCTTCGTGCTCAGTCCTCGGATCCTTGAGCATCTTTATCGACTTATGCGCTATTGCCATCTTCTTCGTATCGAGATCCTCGGCAAACGCCGCGGAAACCGCCAGTATAACCGCCAAGCCTAAACCGCAAATCGCTAACCGCCTATCCATACCGCCTCCTTTATTATCCCTCGACATACTCAGGATAATACCCTGAGCGAAGCTGAAGGGTTCTCTAGTCAAAAAACTCTTCATCGCTCGCTTTTGACTTACAGATGCCTCTCTTCGTGCTTTCTATGAACTTTATTAGAACGTCCAGCTCTTTTGACGAAGTCATCTTCTTCATCTCGACCACCGCCTGCGCGGTATTGATGCCGGATGTATATATGAGTTTATATGCCTCCTTAAGCGCCGCCATTGACTCTCGCGCCATCTTGGACCTGCGAAGGCCTACAAGATTAAGGCTCCTTATCACCGAAGGCCCTCTGACTAGCATATAGGGCGGCACGTCCTTATTTATCCCGGTAAATCCACCTATCATAGAGAGCTCTCCTATGCGGCAGAACTGATGTATCACTACATTACCGGATATGAAGGCCCTATCGCCCACCTCTACGTAACCGGCCAGAAGAGCGCCGTTTGCCACTATGACATTATTGCCTATATTACAATTATGCCCCACATGCGCAACCGCCATGAAATAGCAATCATCACCTATTACAGTGGAAGAGCCATCCGCGGTGCCCTTATGTATCGTAACGTATTCGCGTATCACGTTACGCTTTCCTATTCTAACAAAGGTCTTACCCCCTTTAAATGCGAGGTCCTGGGGAATATTGCCTATCACGGCGCCCATGTGAATCTGGGTCCCTTCACCTATGGAGGTGCCGCCGCAAATATAAGCATGAGGCCATATCTTTACCCCCGCGCCTATCTCAACATCGTCCTCGATGACCGCAAAAGGGCCTACCTCGACCCCAGCGGCTATCCTGGCCCCCTTAGATATTACAGCCCTCTGGTCTATCATCTCTTCCTTTCTTCCAGCTTTCCGAGCAGTCCGTTTATCGTATCCACTATCGGCTTCATATCGTCATGGCGCCTCACCTTTATTCTGTGTGAATAATGTTCGTGCTCGGTTACTTTCTTTAATTCTCTCTCGAGCCTCTCTACCGGCCCGGCGAATCTATGCGACAGTATTATACCCCAGAATATCAGAAGCGCCAATAACGGCGGCACCCCTACGAGAAGTATCATATTAACTTTACTTATCACCGGGAACATATTGTGGGCTATATATTCCGGTATGCCTATCTGTTCGGCCATTATGCTGAATATGAGGTAATACAGGCATCCTCCCACGAATACGAGCGGCACTACCATCGACAGCATGAGAAGCCCAAGATACTTCATTTGTATATGGCTGCCGGTCAAATATTTGGTGCGCAGGAACCTTGTCCTCAATTGCCACCTCCCTCTCTATAGCCCAGCTTAATTTCATCGTAAACGGCACCGGCACTGGAGCCCGTATGCTCTGCGTTAGTCATAAAAGCTACCGCCCCTATATCATATTCAGGTTCTCGGCCGAAGACCGCTACATAATCGGCGCGTATATCCCTATCCTCAAACGTCCATTCTTTGTTCGGGCCGGATTCCAGCACCATAAGTTTGATATTCTTCGAATACGGACTCACACCGGTTGAACCTACCGGCAATGACTCGGCCCATACATACTCAAGCACTTTGGAATTCGTAAAGAAAATAGCCGGGAATATCACGTAGACGCGCGCGGCAAAGTCATCCTCGTTCTCTGTGCTCAGGCTCTCTTTATTAACCTTCACCGGGAACTTGTCAGCGCGCCAATTCCAGCTTACCACAGGCCTCTTAGATTTAGCATCCATTTTTATCTTATAGTATAAAGCTGATTATCTTATAGTATAAAGCGGAGGCTGCCTTATCACTTGACGCCCTTACATATGACAGGCCGCCTTCCTTCTCCAGCCTGTATATAACCTTGCCCTTAAAGACCTTCTCTTCCCATTCCTTAAGATCTGAGTCATTGGAAAAAGAGAAGGGTTTGATCACCTCTGCAGCATATTTAGGGGCCGCAACTTTGCCGCCAAGAATTTTATGCCGAAAAAATATCACTGCAAATAATGCAGCTAGGATGATTAATAGTATAATACCCTGGAGGTCATTCTTTGATCTACGACTCATAATAGTAAGCTATTTTAAGTTTACAGCCGCAAAAAGTCAATAAAAAACCCCGCCCTTTAAAAAGGAAGCGGGGGTTTTTACTCTAATATGCCCTTAAAACTTATATCCCAATCCGGCAGTTATGATGTCGGCCGCGGCGGTCACCTTTGTTCCTGTGCCGATATTATCACCGCTGTCACCGCCATAATCCGCTATCACATTATTAAAATGGTGCTCCCATGCAAAATCAAGAGACGTGTTTTCCGTGATTAAATACGAAAAGCCTGTTGTAATATGGTGCTCTAAAATTACCGGCATAAGGGCATTGGCAAACATGACATTGTGCTGTATAGGAGATCTCCCGTAGTTGTATCCGAGCCGCAATTTAAGCTTGTCCTTAAAAGTAGTATACTCGGAGCCAACGGCAAATACCCATTGATCCCTCCATCCGAAGCCGCCCTGGCTGGGTGTGAGCCTTGCAAGCTTAACGTCTGTCCAGTTGATATAACGGGTATCGTATGTAAGCTCTAAATTTTTTATAGGCTTAATAGATATACCTACGCTTACTATCGGCGGTTCATCTATATAAGGAAGACAATCTTCGTATTTATGATGATGCTGCTGCCATCCATGACTTTCGTAGGAAGCTCCCAGACTTATCTTATCATTGTGTTTATATAGAAGCCCCAAAGTAAAACCTGCGCCCGCTGTAATATCCCACTTGCCTCCGCCCGATGTCTCCTCAAAACCAGTACTAGTACTGTGTGCCAAGTTGGTCCTAAGTGCCTGCATGTCTACGTTGGCAGTCATGCCGAAAGAGAGCTTGTCGTTAAATGCCGCCGCTATTCCTGGGGCAACTCTGATAGTCCTCAGATCCAGCATCTTGTCATAATTACCACCATTAGCCATTAATAAGGGGTTGAGCCTGGAGCGTGAATAGTTATTCGCCATCCCGCCTATTGTAAATACCCCCATACCAATAGCTATAGGATATCTATCGGTCTCTGGTATGCGATAGCTTACACCTGCATTGACACCTGGAATGTAATTTATATTACTTCTCTGCCTCACGCCATTATTTGCGTATGAAGCACCTCCAAGTGCAGGCTGGCTAGGACCTTCAGTGTGCATAGTAACATCGTGAAGGAGGATATTTTCATACGAAACATCAATCCTGTTTCCAATTCTTACTAATCCGGCTGGGTTTTTAACCAAACACGAGGTATCCTCTGAGGAAGCGGTAGTGGCGCCAGCCATACCCTGATCCCTAGCGCTAAATCCAAGCATGCGCGAAGCATTGGCGGCATAAGCGGATTCACTTGATACAAGAAGTACGATAAAAATTGCAATAAATATAACGGGACTATACTTTTTAACCATATTATCTTATGACTCCCCTTTCTTTTTTATCAATTTTTAATATTGTTGAAAGTATACACTATATTTTTGCAAATGGCAAATGAGCATGGAAATGAAATAAAAAACCCCTCGATACAAGTCTAGGTTTTATCCTGAACCTGTCGAAGGTGCTGGAAATAAAAAACCCCGCCCTCTTTTAAGAGAGCGGGGTTTTTTATTACTATTGCTACTTAGAAGCTTACCTTCACGCTTCCGACTATGTCGGTAGCGATCTGATTACCTGCTGAGTTATACATAGTGCCATCTGAAGGCGTAGTGTCATAGACAGTGCCCGGAACAAAGAAACCGGCCAATAGTCCGAAGCTCACGTCTTCCGTGTAGTCCCAAGTGGCATTGATGTCTATTTCCGACCCTACATACCCCTTAGACTTGGAGTCGGTTACATCATACAACGCCTGATTCCAGAACAGATTGTAGTTGGCCTTTATATTAAGGCTTTCCATCGGCTGAATGCTGCCGAGGAATATAACCTGATACTGGTTTGTAAACGACGCATCCGGAGAAGTCACGAGCTGCGTGGGAACCTCACCATATTTACCGGTCCGATAGAACCTTCCAACAAATTCACGGATGGCTGAATCGAACTTGCCTCTGTACATCGGATCCCAGCCATTATACGTACCGGCTGCTCCGGCATCATTTCTCTCTGCTTCGCCGGAGTACCAGATGAACTCTGCGCCAAGTTTCGGTTTCCACGAATACTTGTCGGTGAACATTCTGGCCTCTACGCTGGCATCTATGGCCCACGCGCTACGGCCACAGTTGTTATGCTGAAGACTTGAACCTACGTACGTGCCACCCTGGTAGGCGCCTTCAGCCGCGATCGTGATTACATCGATCGGGTCGAACGAACCTCTTAAACCAAAGGTCTGAACCTCATTGGATTGATCCTTCAAAGCAGCGTAAGCATCAATCATATTATCCTGCTTCCAGAACCAATAGCCTTCCATTTCGGCTTTGTACGCATCGAACTTATAACCTACGTTGACGCCCCAAAGGTTCGTCGAATCGGTATCCTGGATCGCGCCGGTGTTGATGTTAGCATAGATCGCGGTGATCGTCCATGGATCGTAATCGAGGACTGCCTTTATGGAGTCAAACCCTGTGATGGCCGTGTATTCCGGAGCCGACAGGTTTCCGATGGTGCTCATGTTGCTGGCTGAAGCTGGTGCAATCTGATTCGGGGCTCCAGTCATGCCATTCATGCCGGGGTTCTGCATATTGGCGCCGACTATGAAACCTTTACCGAACCAGAGATCCTGGCGACCGATCGTCACTGTGAGCGGTGAATATATAAAATCCTTCAGCGTCACGTAAGCGAGATCCAACATTACATTGAAGGCTTGATCATCATATTGGTATCCGCCAGTGCCGTTCGGGCCGCTAATATAACCCGAAGTAGTGGACTTGGAATACACATTCCAATCTCTCTGGTTAACGAGTCTGATAACCGTCTGCACGTTATCCGTGAGGTCGGCATCAACCTGTATCTCAGCAACTGACATGATCCATTCCTGGTTCGTTCTGGTGTTACCAGTTCTGGTCGTAGTCACTGCAGAACCCGTTCCCGCCGTCTGTGGCGGCTCATGGTTGCCAGCGGCGCTCAGGTAATCATAATGATCCCTGAATATACCTCTAACTGTGAGGTCTCCTGAGACCTTCACGCTCTGTGTCTCGGCGTACACCGTGCCGGCTAGGCATAGTGCAACGGCGATAACTAGAGCAACTTTCATAAACTTCATGTTATCTCCTTTTTGTGTTAAAACTACTTAACTTTTTATCTATATCAAAGTTTGCTAAAAACAAACTTGTATGTATCTATCACTTCATTGACTGTATCATCATGTGTTGATGGCCTTCGGCTATTTTAAGCACCGCCTCCTTTCGCGCCAAGATTAAAACCATCTATGATAATACAGGCGAAACTGCCTTTTTACACTTAACAAAGTATATCATATGTTAGGAACTTGTCAAGGGTGTTAACTATATTATGACTTTACTATTAAGAACAGGCTTTCTTTGCCAAAATACGTGAATTATCGAATACTTTCCTGGCCTGTAAAGCACTTAAACCGAGCTTCTTTAACATAGTCGAGGCCGTCTTGTCGGATACGAGATCCTCTCCTCTGTGCCCGTCGGTATTGAGTACAAGTTTAGCTCCTATACGAAGTGCCAGTTTAACCAGGCGCTTATTCGTCTTCAGGTGACTCGGCCTCGTGGTTATCTCTAGACACACCCCGCGGAACTTGGCAAACTTTATATCTTCCTTTGCAATAAGGCCCGGGTGAGCCAGGATATCGCAGCCGGCATCGATGGCGCAAAAGTTGGTTCCCGGTATCACCGGTTCTGATACGGTCTCGCCATGTACGACCACGATCTTAGCGCCAAGTTTCCTGGCGCGTTTCACGAGGCCCTTTATCTCTTCGATTGGTGCGTGTGTTATCTCACATCCCGGAATGGATCGGATCTTCCAGTGACTGTTGAGATTTTTGCAGACTCCAACTAAACGAGGAATAACAAAATCGATATTTGAAGAATCAACGTGATCTGTGAGAGCTATCGCGGTGTACCCTTTCACCTCAGCGCGCCTTACAAGTTCGCTGGGCAAAAGTTCACCATCAGAAAATAAGGTGTGCGTGTGTAAGTCTATCATAAATTTTTCATCCGAAGTTGGCGCCCCTGGCCTGAGTCGAACAGGCGACACCAGGTTTAGGAAACCTGTGCTCTATCCATCTGAGCTACAGGGGCACTGTAATCTAAGTCCTTAGCCCTGTTGGCGTCCAGTCCCGCCCTTAGTATAAGTCCGGGCGGGAAGCTATAGGGGCTAGAACAACAGAAAAGTTATACCACTTTTCCCAATGTGTGTAAAGAAACTTTTCGAAGCGGCGTGATTGGACAAAAATAAATTCCGGTGATATACTTTATCCGGTGCTTATGAAAAAGACACTTCTTCTTTTAGCCTTTTTTCCGATAGTTGTATCCGCTGCTTTATGCCAGGAAGCCGATACCTCCTCTCCTGCAGTAGCTCAGATAGAACAGGCAAACGCCTGTTTTGATAATAAGGAATATTCCAAAGCTATACCCATATATAGAAAAGCCGCCGCTAAAAATCCGGACAATACGTTTGGGGCGCTTGCCCACTATAAGTGCGCAAAGACGCTTGAGGTTCTCGGTAAATACAATGATGCCATATCAGAGTGTTCCCAATCCATAGCTATCAATCCATTCTTGAATGACGCGATCGCATATCTTCTGCGCGGCGCCCTGTATGAAAAGACCGGGAAATACGAGGACGCTGTCTGCGATTACAATAAGGTACTTTTAATAAATCCGGATAACGAGACGGCCCGGAAGCGCCGTGACGAAATACTCTTTCAGTGGTACGTCATTTCCACTAATGAAGGCCTATCTGCCTTATCAAGCGGTTTGGTCGCCTATAAAAATGGAGACAATACCAGTGCAGTCAAAGATCTCGATAAAGCTTATTCCCTGTTCAACAACGCCAGAGCCTTCTATTTGGACGATAAGACCGCTTTCGGCATGGTAAGTTTTATCAAAGGGCTTAAATACCGGATGGCCGCTAAAAATTTCCTTGGCACTATAAAATTGGATGGTTCCGGCAGCGATGACACACCACAGCTAGTGAACGCCTATTACGACCTTGCGTTAGCGGATGCGTATTATAGGAAGGCTCTCTCTTATCTCAAGGATGACGGACTTGTAAATCCATTAAAGGAAGAGAAGGAGTTAAACGACCGGGATCTTGTTCCCCTTAAGAGCAGGATCGACAAGCTTGAGCCGGGATCGGAGAGCTACACAAAGGCCACGGACCTGGAGGCGGCATCTATAGTAAATTTCGATGTTGCCGGGGATCTTCTTAATGCCGGTGATGTCGACGAATTGAAACGGATCCTCGATGAAAACAAGTCGATTGCTGCCAGCCTGATAAAATCAAACAAAGAGACTGCCGAAGGCATAAGTTATTTGTCCGAAGCCTACGCAAAATTAAGTAGGATATTTTCATACGACCTTACAGACCCCGAATGGCTCAAGGCAAATAAGGAGTCTTTATCCAGCGAAATAAGCGCCTGCTCCAATGATATAAATCGTGCGAAATCCGCAATCACGGATACAGCGCTTGCAGATAACTGTTCCGGATTACTGCAAAGCATCGCGCTGCTGCAAAAATTGGCAGAGAAAGCCGGCGGGTAGGCTATGTATATGAGGCTAAAGTTACGGTCATGGTTACTGGCAATATTACTGGCGATAATTTTTATCCGGCCATCGGTATGTGCAGAGCAAGCTAAACCGACGATACCCCAGGCCCCTAAATCCGCTACTAAGGGTGCGTCTGTAACCTGGCCTAATGCTACTCAAGTATCCACAACCGGCGCAGCCAATGTCAACCCGACCGCCATTAAGGCGACCGCGATAACCCGGACCCCGATAACCCAGGCTCCGGCCCAAACGCTTGCCGCACCCGCGCCGATGCCGGGTGCGCCCTCTCTAGAGGCGCCGCCCATGTTGGCGCCCGATATGCCCGCGCCAACGATGAGGCCGGCCCCGGGTTCGGAGAATGCCGTAGAAGCGCCCAGCATACCTCCGATTAAACCTATGGCGACGATCCCGATGAAGATGATCGTCATGGCCACTCCCGCCATGAAGTCGATCGCATGGGTACCGTTTGCCAAGGAATTATCCGTAGGCGGAAAACCGGCCAAAAGCTTATCCAAAGATGTGGCAAAGATGAAGGAAAAAGCTTACCAGAAAGATGTGAACAACGTGATCGGCCAGATAAACAAAACTTTTCTTTCCAACAATTTTTTAAAAGATAATACGTATTTCCTGTCGAGATTCATGAGCAAGACCTCCGGCGCCGTCAGTTCGTATAAAAAGCGCCAGGCGATGAACTCGTTTTATAGACGGGTATATCTGCAGTGGGGCACGGCTATAGGCGTCATAGCCGGCGCCGGCCGGTTCAATCGCGCCCTTGCGCTTATGCCGGAATTCGACGAGTGCGCGATAGAATTCATGAATGGTTTCTTGAACGGGCTTAATATTATGAATAGTGGCGACAGCAGGTTTAATTTATTCAATCAAGCTATGAAGGACTCTAAAGCTAATGCGGAGAAATTAAGGAAAAAAGCGGAAAAGCGCGACAGGGAAAGATTTGATTCCGGCAGAAGTACGGGAAGGTTCTCGGGCGGTTCGAGCGGACCGTGCTAAAATCTTAGCAGTACCCGTCTTTTATCAGGGAAACTATAGGATAGCCGCGAAGTTTGTCGCGGCCCTTTAATGCAACCAGCTCTATCAGGAACGCGAGCCCCATAACCTTGCCGCCCATTTTTTCAACTAGCCGAACGACCGCTTTACTCGTGCCGCCTGTTGCCAATAGGTCATCAACTATAAGCACCCGGTCGCCTTTTCGAAAAGCGTCCCTGTGTATCTCCAGCGTATCCTTGCCGTACTCCAGATCATAAGTAACAGAATAAGTTTCGTAAGGAAGTTTGCCTTTTTTTCTGATCGGCACCAGCCCTATCCCGAGTTTGTAGGCCATCGCCGCACCAAAAATAAATCCGCGCGACTCGACGCTTAATATAAAGTCTATTTTTTTACCTTTGAACTTGTGCGCGATAAGGTCTACCGCTTTTTTGAATTTTTCCTTGTCCCGTAATAGAGGAGTGATATCCTTGAATATTATCCCCTCTTTAGGGAACCCAGGAACATCTCTTATCAGCGATTTAATATCTTTCATGTATAGCTAGCTCTTTCTCGATTCGGCTTCTTTCTCCTGCACCTCAATAAACTCCTTCATCTTCTTCATCGCCGCGGACTCTATCTGGCGAACGCGCTCTCTGGTTATACCGAAGTTCTTAGCGGTGTCTCTCAATGTGTGGGGGATCCCGTCTTTAAGGCCGAACCGCAGCGTGAGTATCTTCTGTTCCCTCGTAGACATCTTCTCCAATAGTCCTTTTATGCGCTCCTGGGTCAGGAAATTGGAAAGCTCATCCACGGCCGATGTCATATTCTCATCTTCTATCAGATCGAGGAATTCGGTCGAGCCCTCATCGCCTATAGGCGCGTTCAGGCTGGAAATACCGGATACCATCTTATTCAGCTGTTTGACACGCTTTATCGGTATCTTCATGCGTTTGGCTATCTCAGCGGAACGCGGCTTTCGTTTGTAAGAGTTCGTGAGATGTTCCGTTACCTTCTTAAAACGCATCAAAAGCTCAATTATATAGACAGGCATCCTGACGGTCTTGCCCTGGTTGGCTATCGCGCGGGATATATACTGCCTTATCCACCAGGCGCCGTAGGTGGAAAATCTGTAGCCCTTCTTATGATTGAACTTCTCGACCGCCTTCATGAGGCCCATATTGCCTTCTTCGATAAGGTCCATCATCGAGACGCCGAGATTGGAGTAACGCTTCGCTATATTGATGACAAGCCTCAAATTCGACTGTATCATCTTCGCGCGGGCTTTCTTATCCCCGCGCTTTATTCGGATGGCCAGCGATACCTCCTCCTCCGGCGTCAGAAGAGGGATCTTCTTTATATCCTTAAGATACAGTCTTATGGAGTCCATAGCGTTGGTACCAATCTGTTTAGCGTTTAGCGGATAGCGGATAGAAAAACTTACTATACGCTAAACGCTACACGCTATACGCTAAAACTTTATTTTTTCTTCCCTTCCAAAGCCGCCTGCGCGGCTGCGAGGCGCGCTATCGGAACGCGAAACGGAGAACAGCTCACGTAGTTCATGCCCACGTTGTGGCAGAATTTGACTGACTCGGCATCCCCCCCGTGCTCGCCGCATATTCCTACCTTTAGATTTTTTCTCGTCTTGCGGCCACGTTCTATAGCTATCTTTATAAGCTCGCCCACGCCGTCCTGGTCTACTGTCTGGAACGGATCGCTGGGAAGTATCTTGTTCGTCAGATAATCCGGCAGAAAGCTTCCTATGTCATCGCGGCTAAAACCGAACGTCATCTGCGTAAGATCATTCGTGCCGAACGAAAAGAACTCCGCCGTCTCTGCCATCTTTCCGGCTTGTAGTGCCGCGCGTGGTATCTCTATCATAGTGCCATACAGGTATGACAACTTCTTCAGGCCGAATTTGGCGCATACTTCTTTATATACCTTATCCACGAGCACCTTCTGGTGGTCGAGCTCCGTTTTGGCGCATGTGACGGGAACCATTATTTCCGGGATGGCTTTCTTGCCTTCCTTTATAAGCTCCGCCGTGGCTTCCAGAATGGCGCGCACCTGCATCTCCGTGATCTCCGGATACGTGACGCCGAGCCTTACGCCGCGATGGCCCAACATCGGATTATTCTCACTCAAGCCTTCGGCGCGCTTATGGAGCTCGTTCATATCCACACCGAGATCCTTAGCAAGAGCCTGAAGTTTATCTTCGCTATGCGGAACAAACTCATGTAGCGGCGGATCTAAGAGCCTCACGGTTACCGGATAACCTTTCATGGCCTCGATAGTCGCTTTGACATCGCTCTTTACAAATACGAACAGCTCGTCAAGTACATTGCGCCTCTCCGCCTCGGTCTTCGACATGATCATCTTACGGAGCAAAAATAGCGGCTTATCGCTCCCCTCGCCGTAGAACATGTGTTCGGTGCGGAAGAGCCCTATTCCCTCGGCGCCGAACTTTATCGCCTGAGCGGCGTCTTTAGGCGTATCCGCGTTGGTGCGCACACCAAGCGTTTTGAACTTATCTACAAGCTTCATCAGCTCTTTATATGATTTGTTGTTATCGAGGTTGACATCCACAAGCGTGATCTGGCCTGTATAGACCAAACCCTTCGTGCCGTTGAGGCTTATCCAATCGCCTTCCTTAACTACCGCGCCGGTCTTAGTCTTGAAGGATTTGCCGTCATCACCGATCTCAATATCGCTGCATCCTACTATACAGCACTTGCCCCATCCACGCGCTACGAGCGCCGCATGCGATGTCATGCCGCCTTTTGCTGTCAATATAGCCTGCGCTTTGTGCATACCGTCTACGTCTTCAGGCGATGTCTCTTCGCGCACGAGTATGACTTTTTCGCCTCTTTCGGCCCACGCTACAGCGTCGTTTGATGTAAATACAGCGCGTCCGATCGCTCCGCCCGGACCTGCAGGCAGCCCTTTGGCTATAGCTCCCGCGGCCATCTCGGCTTTCGGATCGAGCATAGGCAAAAGCAACTCTACGAGCTGATTAGGCCCGACCCTCATAATTGCGGTCTTTGAGTCTATCAATTTTTCATTATACATATCGATCGCAACGCGTACAGCCGCGGTGCCGTTACGTTTTCCGGAGCGGCATTGGAGCATAAAGAGCTTATCCTTTTCGATGGTAAACTCTATATCCTGCATATCCTTATAATGTTTTTCCAGACGGTCTTTTATGTTCGCAAGCTCTTTATAGAGCTTCGGCATAATCTTAGAAAGAGCCGGCAGGGATTTCGAATGGTCATTCTTCGATTCATCATTGATCGGAGCCGGCGTACGGATACCTGCGACTACGTCCTCGCCCTGAGCGTTGACGAGATACTCTCCGTAGAAATAATTTTCTCCGGTGCCTGGGTTACGGCTAAAAGCAACTCCCGTGGCGCAATCGTCGCCCATATTGCCGAATACCATCGATTGGACGTTCACTGCCGTTCCCCACTCGTCCGGTATCTTCTCTATACGACGATATTCGATCGCGCGTTTACCGTTCCAGCTGGCAAATACCGCGCCGATGCCGCCCCACAGCTGTTCCTGGGCATCATCCGGAAATGGTTTGCCGAGGATCTCTTTTACGGTCTTTTTGAAATCCACCACAAGGGCTTTAAGATCAGATACGGTCAATTCCGTGTCGATCTTGTAGCCTTTTGTTTTTTTAATATGACCCAGCTTCTCGTCAAGTACCTTGCGAATGCCTTTGCCGTCCTTAGGCTCAATGCCTCCCGCCTTCTCCATAACTACGTCCGAATACATCATTATGAGCCTGCGGTAGGCGTCGTATACAAATCTCTCGTTACCGCCGGTCATGGCGATGAGACCCGGTATGGTCTTCTCATTAAGTCCAACATTCAGAACGGTGTCCATCATGCCCGGCATGGACTTGCGCGCGCCGGAGCGGACCGAGACGAGAAGCGGATTCGCCGGATCGCCGAACTTTTTACCCATGAGCTTCTCTACCTTCGCCATGGCCTTATTGACTTCGCCTTTAAGCTCTTTAGGATAAGACTTCCTGTTCTTATAATAATAAATGCAGACATCTGTCGTTATCGTAAACCCCGGAGGTACCGGGAGTTTTAATTTCGGATGACCCGCCATTTCAGCGAGGTTGGCACCCTTCCCGCCCAGAAGGTTCTTCATGGATTCGTTACCATCGGCCTTGCCACCTCCGAAGGAATAAACGTACTTCTTCGCTTTACTGCCCATCTCTTAAACCGCTCCTTTCAATTGTTCTACTACATACTCCTTCACCTTATCAACGCCTATTCGGTCCTGCTTCATCGAATCTCTATCACGCACGGTCACCTTGTGGTCGCTCAAACTATCTACATCCACCGTTATACAATAAGGGGTTCCTATCTCGTCCTGACGCCTGTAAAGCCGTCCTATCGAAGCTGTATCGTCATACATGGCTTTCATATTATCTTTAAGCTCGGCAGTTATAGCCCTCGCCAGTGAAACGATCTCGGGCCTGTTGCGTAGTAGCGGCAGCACCGCCGCCTTTATCGGCGCGAGGGTCTTGTGAATTTTAAGCGAGAATCTCTTCTCCCCCCTCACTTCTTCTTCGGTGTAGGCATCTGTCAAAAAAGCCAGAATAGATCTATCGACCCCGCCGGAAGGCTCTATCACATATGGCAGATATTTTTCCTTCGTCTCTTCATCAAAATACTGCAGATCTTTTCCGCTGAGCCTGGCATGCTGCTTTAAATCAAAGTCGGTCCTGTTGGCTATCCCTTCTAGCTCCGACCATCCAAACGGGAACTGATACTCTATATCTGTGCATCCTTTGGCGTAATGGGCCAGCTCATCCTTGGCATGCTCGCGTTTACGCAAGTTAGCCTTCTTTATACCGAGCGATATATACCAACCGAACCTCTCCTCCACCCATTTATGGTACCACTCTTCGTCGGTCCCAGGCTTCACGAAGAACTCTATCTCCATCTGCTCGAACTCACGCGATCGAAAAGTAAGGTTACCTGTAGTCACTTCGTTGCGGAATGATTTACCGGTTTGGGCTATCCCAAAAGGTATCTTGCGGCGCATCGAACTTAAGACATTTGAAAAATTGACAAATATGCCCTGGGCTGTCTCGGGCCTTAAATACGATAAGCTCGCCGAATCCTCTACCGGTCCAAGATGCGTCTTAAGCATTAGGTTAAATTGTCTGGCTTCGGTAAGAGCTCCCCCGCATTCCGGACAAATTTTGCCGGTAACGTGCTCAACCTTAAATCTTTTTCTGCAGGATAGGCAATCTACGAGGGTATCTTCGAAACTCGTCACGTGGCCCGAGGCCATCCATACCAGCGGGTTCATCAGGATGGCGGCATCCAGGCCCTCTATGTCGTCGCGGCCGTAGACATACGAGCGCCACCATGCTTCTTTAAGGTTGCGCTTGAGCTCGGCGCCGAGCGGGCCATAGTCCCAGACGCTCGACAGGCCGCCGTATATTTCGCTCGATTGGAATATGAAGCCGCGCCTCTTACAGAGCGACATCATCTTTTCCATCACTTCAGGCTGTTTTTGCATGTATATATAAATCCTCTGGGAATTCGGTGGAGCCCCAGGATATTTTTTATTCGTGCGACATCCCGCCTCGTCCTTTTGAACGTCACGGCGGGGTAATCTTAACATAAGAATT
This sequence comes from Candidatus Omnitrophota bacterium, assembly GCA_026387155.1. GTDB lineage: Bacteria > Omnitrophota > Gorgyraeia > 2-01-FULL-45-10 > 2-01-FULL-45-10 > JAPLMF01. The sequence continues at coordinate 5,200 of JAPLMF010000010.1, read as the reverse complement.
TTGCTAAATCAAGGATTATTCTTTACAACGATCTCACTTCTCTATCTCCTTCAGAAAATCGAGCGTCTTTAAGCGCCGTTCTATGTGATAGTCCAGGAAATTACGCAGAGCGATCTCGAGCTCTTTACCGACCGCTTCGGCGACCTTGACGCGCTCCAGTTTTTCGAATGGAGACTTCCTGATATACTCTATGAATTTTATTGTGCCGGCCATCATCGGCCGCGCGCTGGGGTCCGAGTTTAGACAGTTTTTACATATCAAGCCGCCGTGCCGCACGCTGAACTTCGCGGACTCGCCTATCTTCGATCCGCAAGTAGCGCAAAATTCAAGAGTCGGCATGAGCCCCAGAAGATGAAGGAGTTTTATCTCAAAGATCCTCGCGACTCTCTTCGGGCTCGACTGGCCGTCCATAAGACGCAGGCTGTAGAGAAGGAGATCGAACGCGTCTTTATTGGGATCGTAAAGGACAGTCACGGAATCGAGGAGCTCGGCTATGTATGCGGCATATGCCAGCCTGTCCAGAGACCCTCTTATGTGGCCGAAGAACTCTTTAAGGTCACACTGCGATACGGTCGATACGTCGCTCTTCTTCGGCTCATAAAAGACTATATCGTCGCAAGACAGTATCTCCAAGGCGCCCAAGCCCCAGCTCTCCGCGCGGGACCCCCTGACCCCCCTTAAAAGCCCCTTGATCTTTCCGAAATCCCGGGTAAAAAAAGTAAGCGCCAGGCTCGTCTCGCGGACATCCTGCCTTCTGAGCACTATGGCGGCCGTCTTCTGTATTGCCACTTCTCTACCTTAATATCTGGAATACGATGACTGTAATGAGGATTCCGAGTATGGACCCGGCCAGGACCTCCGGAAGCGTATGAACGGCGTCCTTTATCCTGTGACGCGCTATCAAGAACGCCATGACGAAAGACAGTGCTATCACTATAAGATTATTCGTAAGGAATGATATTATCGTCCAGATCGAGAACGCTATCGCGGCATGACCTGAGGGCATCCCCCCGCGCAGGGGGGTACCTTTGTGGAATATCAGTTTGCCTATTATCGCGGCGCTGAATACAAGTATCAGCGCCATAAAAGTGACCTGCCACGGATATGTTCTTACACTCAAGATCGGCTGCCTGATATCAAAAGGCAGATTCCTGGCAAATAGCATATAACCCACAATACTGGCGCCGACAGCGGTTATCAGGACGGCACCGGCGGCAATATCTTTTATTACACGCGCTATCGGATGAAATTCGCTCTTGACAAGATCCACCAAAATTTCGAAGGCGGTATTTACCATTTCGGCCACCAGGACCAATGATATCGTAACGCAAAGTATGGATATTTCGATAACGTTGAAGTTCAGGTATATACCCAGCAGTATGAATAAAATGGCCGCCAGAAAGTGGACGCGCATATTGCGTTCACTTCTAAGCACATAGATGAAGCCTTCTACCGCCGCGTTAAAACTTTCGACAAATTTGTGTTCGCGCATAAGGACCTCAATATGATATCTTCTTTACCCGCCATCTCCAGCCGATGAAGTCTCGTATCGTCGTCATATCCGAAGAGATGCAGGATACCGTGAACAATGTACCGCACTACCTCTTCATGAAGGAGCGTTCCGAAGATCTTTGCATTCCGGGAAGCCGTATCCAGGGATATCGCTATCAAACCCATTGCGCCGAGGCCAAAACTCAGGACGTCGGTAGCGTCGCCGCGGCCTTTAAAGCGCTTGTTCAGCTTTCGTATATCCCGGTCGCCGACAAATAATATTTCGAGCGAGAATCTACGGCGCCGGCAGACTTTCCTCAGCACCTTCTTTGCGAGCCGCTCTACAAGGAGCGTATCAACCCTGTATTTTGCGGCCGAATTTCTGGCTTCTGCCTGCAGATTATATATCGTGACCTCTCCCGCCGGACTCTACTTTATATCTTCTTCCGTTACTACGGTAGTCGTCTTAACTGTCGTAGGGGTCTCTTCCTTTACGACTGTGACTTCTCTCTTCACTTCTGCGGGTTCTTTCTCAACCTTTACAGCCGAACGCTCACCGGAAGTTTCCGGAAGGTCTACATCAACCGCTATCCAGGGCCTCTTCAGGTCGCCCCTATCTCCCACAGGCGGAGGCGTACCCTTGAGGTAACCTCTGTTACCTTCTTCGAGTTTCTGATCCACTCTGTCGGTCTTCATTACGTACGGTTTGCTTACATTCCCACAACCTGCCGCCGCAATAGCAACTGCTGCGATAACTACAACCGCCAAAAATACCCTCATCTTGCCTCCTTTATTTTTATCCCCAGTTCATTTAACTGCTTTTCATCGACCGGCGACGGGGCGCTCGTCATCGGGCAGAAAGCCTTCTGCGTCTTCGGGAAGGCTATCACGTCCCTTATCGATTCGCACCGCACAAATAACGTCATGAGCCTGTCGAGCCCGAAGGCGACTCCGCCATGCGGCGGGGCTCCGTATCGAAAAGCGTCCAAGAGAAACCCAAACCTCAGCTTTGCCTCTGTTTCGCTTATACCTATAGTCTTAAAGATAAGCTCCTGCATCTTACGGTCATGTATCCTTATCGACCCGGACCCTATCTCTGTGCCGTTTATGACGAGGTCGTAGGACCTGGATCTTATCCTGTCCATCGATTCGCCTTTTTCCAATAGCTTCACATCCTCGGGGTGGACGGATGTGAACGGGTGGTGCTCGGACTCCCATCTCTTCTCTTCCTCATTATACTGAAAGAGCGGAAAATCCGTTATCCATAGGAAATTGAATTTATTTTCATCTATCAGGTTAAGGCGCTTGCCCAAAAGTTTTCTTAAGTTTGACATCGAATCGTAGGCTATGCGTTTTGTGTCGGCAACTATAAATATCATGTCACCGTCACTTGCCGATAGCGTCTTCATAACAGAGGAGAGCTCTTCGGCCTTAAAGAACTTGTCTATCTGGGACGAGAGGCCGCCATTGGCGCATTTAAAATTGGCCAGCCCTTTTGCTCCGTAGCCTTTCACGAACTCGGTAAGTTCGTCTATCTGGCCGCGCGAATATGATGCGCAGCCCTTGGCGTTTATAGCTATAATCCTGCCGCCTTTCTTTACTACATCCTGGAATATCTTGAAGCTCGAATCTTTAACGATATCTGTTATCTCTGCAAGCTCAAGTGAAAAACGAGTATCCGGTTTATCGCACCCGAACCTGGCCACGGCTTCGGAATATTTAAGCCGCGAGAACGGGACTTTAAGATCAAAACCTATTGCCTCTTTGAAGAGTTTCTTCATGAGGCCTTCCGAAATCTCGAATATGTCTTCTTCAGTGACGAAGGACATCTCTATATCAAACTGCGTGAATTCCGGCTGTCTGTCGGCGCGCAGATCCTCGTCTCTGAAACATTTCGCTATCTGAAAATAGCGGTCCATCGACGAGACCATGAGTATCTGTTTAAAGAGCTGCGGCGATTGCGGAAGCGCATAGAACATCCCGTGGTTCACGCGCGAAGGCACCAGGTAATCGCGCGCGCCCTCGGGAGTGGATTTGGTAAGTATAGGCGTCTCCACCTCCAGGAAGCTGCGGGAATCAAAGTAGTCCCTGGCGGCCTTACAGACCTTGTGCCTTAAACGCAGATTCCTCTGCATGATACCGCGCCTCAGATCAAGGTACCGGTATTTCAGGCGGGACTCTTCCGTTACGGCAACATCATCCGTTATCTCAAAAGGAGGAGTGTCCGCTTTATTGAAGAGTTCGACGTTCTTTGCAGCCACCTCTATCTTGCCGGTAGGTATTTTTAGATTCTGTGTCCCCTCGGGCCTCGGCTCTACCTTGCCTTCGATGCGCACGACGTATTCCGGCCTTAAAGCCTCGGCTATACCGTGCACCGCCTTGTCGAGAGATGGATTAAAGACGACCTGTGTTATGCCATACCCATCGCGTAGATCTATGAATATGAGATTGCCGTGGTCACGCCGCGAGCCTACCCAGCCGCAAAGCGATACCATCTTCCCTATATCGCTATCGCTTAATTCTCCGCAAGTATGTGTCCTTAGCATCTTATTTCCTTAATTTTTCTATTATTGCGTCAGCGAGAGCCTCAAATTTAACGGATACCTGCTCTTTGGTAGTCATGTCCCTCAATGTAGCCTCACCCTTCTTTATTTCGTCCTCGCCCAATATTACCGTAAAGAGTGCGCCCACCTTGTCGGCCGATCGCATCTGGGACTTTAAGGACCTTGCGCCGTGGTCTATGCCGCATGCTATACCCAAGCGCCTTATCTTATCTGCCAGCTTAAAAGCTTCTACATAAGCAGCCTCACCTATCGTTGCCATAAAAACACCGCCAGCCTTCTTGACTACCTCTCCCGAGGGACCCACAGCGAGCAGAATGCGCTCGATACCTATCGCGAATCCGCAGGCGCCGAGATCCGGGCCGCCCATATCTTTTACGAGGTTGTCATACCTTCCGCCGGCGCCTATTGCGCTCTGCGCGCCGATAGAATCGCTTGTGACCTCAAAGACTGTTCTGGTATAATAGTCCAATCCTCTTACGATATAAGGATCTCAACACCTCTTTAAAATGTTTATCACAATCCCCGCATAAAAATTCAGTCTTTTTGAAGTTCTCCCGCACCACCACCTTACATCCTTCATTCTTGCAATCGAGAACTCGAAGCGGATTGGAGACCACCCTGGATCTACAGTCCTCGCATAATAGCTTCGATACACCCCCTTGCGACAATGAATCCTTAAGTGACTTCGACAGCTTCTTCTTATCTTCGCGACATCCGAGATTATTTATATTAAGCTCATACTTCTCTACGCCGATGGCTCTTAGAAGCTTAAGCATGATATCGATGACTTCAGCATCTACGGAAGGATTGAGCGAGCCTATCGCCTCTACACCTATCTGCGAAAATTGCCTTAATCGTCCGGCCTGGGGGCGCTCCGCCCTGAACATCGGCCCAATATAAGATAACCTCTGAAAAGGCTCCGTCTTATCCAGATCATGCTCAAGGTAAGCCCTGACTATCGGAGCCGTGCCTTCCGGCCGCAATGTCATATCCCTTTCGCCTCTGTCCTTAAAGGAGAACATCTCCTTCTTGACTATATCAGTCTCTTCGCCTACGCTCTTAGTGAATAAACCTGTCTCTTCAGCTATCGGTGTGCGGATCTCACGATACCCGAAAAGGTTGAATACTTTCCGGGATGCTTCCTC
>JAPLMF010000107.1:5573-11184 GCA_026387155.1 Candidatus Omnitrophota bacterium | reverse complement strand
AGGGATACTCGACGGCGTAACCATAGGCGAATATTCCGTTATTGGGATGGGCGCTGTTGTAACCAAGGATATTCCTCCCTACTCGGTAGCGGTGGGCGTTCCGGCAAAAGTGATAAAAAAGCTGAAATTGTAAAGGCCTGAGTTGATAAAAGACGCGCGTATCAGTATCTTGTTCCTTCATGAAGCCGAGCAGGTATCGGGCGCCGAGAACAGCCTCATGAATTTAGTAAGCAGGATCGATAGGACAAAATTCAACCCTATATTCGCCTGCCCGGGCGGAGCTCCATTCTCGGATAAAATAAAAAAGACAGGCGTTGAGGTGTACCCTGTCGCATATAGCCGAATAAGGGGCCTGGTGGGCGTATTGCCCACCATTAAAAAGTTAAGGGGGATTATAAAGAAGAACGATATTCGGCTCGTCCACTCAAACAGCATCCGTACTCATATATATGGGGCTATGGCGGCCAGATGCTTCGGAATCCCTATAGTCTGGCATCAGCGCAATCTTTTGACTGATGAGCGCATCGATCCTGACAGGCTTTTTTCTTTCCTGCCGGACAGGATTGTATGCAATTCCCGCGCCGTAGCCAATAGGTTTTTGAGAAACGGTTCCCTGCCTGCCAAGGTCAGGGTAGTGCATAACGGAGTCGACACGAAAATATTCAATCTATCGGTAAACCCTCAAAAGGTGAGAGGCGAATTCGGCATAGGGTCCGATAAGACCGTTATCGGCATAACATCCAGATTCAATATTTATAAAGGACACGAGGCCTTCTTCCGGGCCGCGAAGCTCTTACTTGACAATGCGGCAAATGCCGCCGATAGACTGTGTTTTTTAGTTGTCGGCGGGCCGGTCTTCGACAAAGACTCGTCGAGAGAGAGACACCTGATGGATTTTACGGAAAAGCTGAAGATAAGGGATAAGGTGATCTTTACCGGCTTCAGGGAGGATATGCCGGAGATATACGCCGCGATCGACATATGTGTTTTAGCTTCTGAAGCGGAAGCGTGCGGCAGGGTTCTGATAGAAGCAATGGCGTCGGGCAAAGCGCTTGTGGCCACCGATTCAGGCGGAACGCCGGAATTGGTCAAGGATAATGAGACCGGTTTTCTTGTCAAGCTGGCAGACCCACAAGCCCTGGCGGACAAGATTGCTGTTTTGGTCGGGGATAAAGACCTGGCCGGAAAAATGGGACGGGCCGGGAGACGGCTTGTTGAGGAAAATTTCAGCATAGAAAAAAATGTAGCTGAGATACAAAAAATATATCTTGAGGTTTTGGAAGGCCGGTAAAGATTATTGGCAGCACGAAACGGAGATGCAGGGTGCTAAAGAGGGTTTTAAGCAAGCTTAGGAGGCCGAATCATACAGGGAAGAGGTTTGGAAACGCATGCCTTGTCCCGGGGCTGCCTGAGCAGCTTTTCATAGAGCCGACGAACTTGTGCGATTTAAAATGTCCGCTCTGCCCTACGGGTTCGGGGAAGATGGGAAGAGATAAGGGCATGATGTCGTTTGAAAATTTCAAAAAGCTTATAGACGAAATAGCGGAGTATATATATAACATTACCCTAAGTAGTTTCGGTGAGCCTTTTCTTAATAAAGAGATAATAAAGATGATAACATACGCAAAGGGCAAGGGCGTCGCGGTAAGCATACTTTCGAACGCCCAGCTTATTGACAGGTCATGCGCGGATGGCATAGCTGGATCGGGGCTTGATAGAATATATATATCGCTTGATGGCACAACGCAGGAATCTTACGAAAAATATAAGGTGGGCGGTAGCCTGCAGAAAGCTATAGATGCGGTAAATTTCATACAGAAGGCCAGGGCCGATAAGGGAAGCGTAAAACCGCTGATAATCGTTCAATTTATAATCATGAACCATAACGAAGCCGAGATCGAAGAGATCAAAATATTGGCCGGGAGGCTTAAGGGCGATCAGCTTATATTCAAGATGCTGTTCGATCTGCACGGGATGCCGGAGAACCTTAAGGAGATGGAAAACTTCTTTCCCAGCGATCCGGTATATAGGATTTATAAGGTTGAAGACGGTCGTGTAAAATTGAATATTGAAATGGCGGATATGAATTTCTGCCCTATGGCGTGGAATTATCCCATGGTCAGCTGGGACGGCAGCCTGTATCCATGCTGTTTTGACTATAAATCCTTCGCCGTCGGAAATGTCTTCAAATTCGGTTTCAGAAAATTATGGAACGGCAAAAAGTTCATGGCCCTCAGGCGCAACATAGCCAGATCGAAGATCTCGTTGGAGGCGTGTTCTAAATGCCCGATAAATTTTTATGATAAAATGACATGGAACGTTCCCTTATGAATACCGCACTATCGGTTATAATGGTTGTAAAGAATGAAGAGAAGAGGATCCGTAGGTGCCTTGAATCGGTGCGGTGGGCGGATGAGATCGTGGTGGTGGATCAATCGTCCGATGACGCAACTGTGAATATTTGCAGGGAATATACGGATAAGGTTTTTTCTGTTCCGCCTAAAAATTTTTGCGAACCGGACCGGCAGACAGCCGTTTCGAAAGTCAAAAACGATTGGATATTATATGTGGACGCCGACGAAGTCGTTTCCCCTGAGCTTAAGTCAGAGATAATTTCGTTTCTTGCCACCGGGCCCGTATACGGATGCTGCTATATCCCGCGCAAGAATATTTTTTTGGGTAAATGGATAATGGGCTCAGGGTGGTATCCGGGGTATGTGCTGAGGTTATTCAGGAAAGGTTTTGTAAAATTTTCAAACGATATACACGCCGATACCTCGCCATTAAAAGAAAGCGGATATCTCAAGAACCATATTATTCATTACACCTGCGATGACCTGGGGGAGTATGTCGCTAAATCCGACCGCTACATCTCGATCCTGGCCGGGCAGTCTTATGATAAAGGAGACAGGATTTCCGTTAAAAATTTTGTATGGGGATTATTTATACTCCCGGCCGTATATTTCTTACACCGGCTGATCCTCAAAGCGGGCTTACGGGACGGTTGGCGCGGGTTTTTGATAGCGCTTCTTACGTCGCGGACAATTTTTATGAAGAACATCAGGCTTTGGGCTGTACAGAAAAAGTGCGGACGATGAAAACCTTATCCGACGAACTATATCGTAAGATCCTGGATGCGAACATTGATCTCCATATTATTGAAGCTCCGTATTATGAGAGGCTTCACCCCGAAGAATTCAACTGGTTTGAGCAGGCCCATATAACGCGGGATCTGAAGTTCATAAGAGAGCGTTTGTCGGTCTTGCCGTCGGCGCTCGATATGGGCTGCGGCACGGGAAATATAGCGCTGAAACTTCTCGAAATGGGTTTTGAGGTATGGGGCGTCGATATGTCGGAAGAGATGCTTCGGGTGTTAAGAAAGAAGATCCCTGTGTCGTCTCAAGGTAAGGTCAGATTAGCCTGTAAAAATATAGACCTTTTCCTTGATGACTGTACGGAGAAGTTTGATCTTGTTGCGGTAAGTTCCGTATTACACCATCTGCCCGAGTATATCGGGACATTCAAAAGAGCGATAGGGTTGTTGAAACCGGGAGGGTGTATATACGTCACGCATGAGCCCACGAAAGGAGCCCTCGGCCCCGATAGATTTTTGCGGAAGATATTATGGCAGGCTGATAATATAGCGTATTCGATATTGAATCTCGGCAGAAAACCGCGGACACAAAATAGGAATTACAGATATTCGGATTATCAGCTTTATCATGGTTTTGATGAGGAAAGGGTCGTCTCGGTATGCCGCGATGAGGGATTGCAAGTAGTGAAATTTAAAAGGTATGCCAGCGCCATGAGGCTTGGGGCTTCCTGCTGGATAGATTCGGTTTTACTTAAAAGCAAATCGCAGTTCTGTCTGATGGCAATAAAACCCGCGAACGCTTGCCCTGAAAATAACGTTTTGTGCAATAAAAAATTAACGGAATTTTATAACCATGATAAACATTATGGAGCTGTCTCAAACGATATAATAGCGGGTCAATACGGCATAAAAGACGGCAAGGTGACAGGGCCCATAGTTCATTATTTTATGCACGACAAGCTGCTGGCCATGGTCCGTTCCAACATACCGGAAAAAGCGACTTTGCTCGATGTGGGCTGCGGTATGGGTATCTTGGCCGAAACCCTCCGCGGGAATACGGGCCTTTATGTGGGCGTTGACATATCGATAGAGAGGATAAAACAGTGCCGGCAAAGGATAAAGGCAGACAGGACTTTTTTCGTGGCGGCGGATGCCGCGCGCCTGCCGTTTGAATCAGAGTCTTTTAATACCGTGGCATCTATCGAGGTTATAGAACACGTGGCCGATACCGGATCGTTCCTTAAGCAGATAAGCGGGGTCCTGGTCAAAGGAGGGGTCTTTATTCTATCGGCACCGGGTAACCTGATATTCGAGAACAATGTTAACCTGTTGTATAAAGAGCCGCATCTGTATGAATTCACCCCGCGGAAATTAAAAAAGATGCTGGAAAAGGCCGGCTTCAGTATCATATCAATAGAAGGGGTAGGATTCAAACTGCCGAAGATAAAGATTCCCGTATGGATGGGGAGCGATATCATCAAATATGTATACAAAAATACCAGAAAAACCGATCTGAGGGCCGGCTACGGCATCCCGATATCCCTGCAGTTCGATCTTATTACGAACTCTTTATTCCGGAAGCTGTATCTTAGGTCAAAATGGAAGAAGCCGTTTTTGGTGATCATGGAGATATTAAATTTCATCGGAAAACACATTCCGGAGTTATCGAGCGAAATGGTAATAGTATGCCGAAAATAGTTATATTCATGAAGGAGATCGTAGATATCTTTTGTATTTTTATCTTCCTGAAGATATACAAGAGGATAGACCTTATCGAAAGTACGACGGCATACAGCGATCTGCAGTTCCTGTTTTTGGCGGCCAGGGATGGTTGGGGTGACGGAGCCATAGCGGAGATAGGGGCGTATAAAGGCAAGTCGGCGGCGACTCTCGCTTTAGGCAGCAAATCCCGTAAGCGCGAAAAGGTCTTCAGCGTAGATCCACATTCAGATGAGTCCAAAAAGGTTTTTCTGGAAAATATGGCTAGAATTGGCGTCGCGGATTATGTGATCCCGATTATCATGTCCTCAAAAGAAGCGGCTAAAACTTTTAATTCTGGCATCAGACTGCTTTTCATTGACGGCGATCACGGATATGAATCCGTAAGAACCGATATACTATGCTGGAAAGATATGGTCATCGACGGCGGTATAATAGCTTTTCACGATTACTATTGGTCGTCGGTGTCCAGGGCGATCGATGAACTGATAAGGGGGTCCGGTGAATTTACCATAGAAGGAATGACTGGGTGTACTCTTTTTGTCTCAAAGGGAACCCGGAAGAACGCGAAACTATTCGGAGAAATAGATATTTTTAACGGCGTCAAGAAGGCTATCCGCCGGCTGGTCAAGGAGGAAGCGCTGGATGGCGGCGGGATGATAGTTAATGAATACAGGGGGGCCGCAGCCCGCATCAAATTGCTGATCAAAGAAAGACTACCGGTCATATATGAAAGGTATATCAAGCGGATAGCGCTCGCGATTAGCGATAGAAAACATGCGCCGGCGATAAAGGCGT
>JAPLMF010000107.1:0-5564 GCA_026387155.1 Candidatus Omnitrophota bacterium | reverse complement strand
GTGCAATAATACATGCTCTTTCTGCCCAGTCAATAGAGACGACGATTCCAGGCCCTTCAAGCTTATGGATGAGCCCTTATTCAGATCGATCATCGGGCAGCTACAGGAGCTTAAATACTACGGATATATAAACCTATCCTCAAATAACGAACCGCTTATGGATAAGAGGATATGCGAACTGGCCAAAATAGCCAAAGAAGCCCTTCCCGGCGCATATCTGCATATTATCACAAACGGGATACTTATGACCGTCGACAAACTTAAAGAGCTTATGAAATACATAGATATGCTCGCGGTCGATAACTATGACGACGGACTGAAGCTCATCGAACCGGTCCGGGACATCTACGAATATTGCATGAAAAACAACGTCTACCGGGACAGGATAAAGATATACTTAAGAAAAAAGACCGATATCCTGTCCAACAGGGCGGGGCAGGTAAAGAACAGGAGCAGGATAAAGACCCTGCGGTCTTCCTGCGGCTACCCGTTCGGGCAGCTGGTGATAAGGCCTGACGGGAAAGTGAGCTTGTGCTGTAACGACGCGCTGGGGCAGATGACGATGGGCGACCTTACAAAAGAAAGCATTGCCGATATTTGGAATGGCGCGATATTCCGCCAGACGCGGGAGCGCCTTCTTGAGGGCAGAAAAAATGTAAAGTTGTGCAGCGTTTGCGACGGGTATATATAGATGAGCATAAGAGTCCTTATGGTGATGCATTCCTCCGCCCAAACCGGACCCAACGTGGCGACCGCGTCACTACTGGAGACGATTAACAAAAACGATTATACGGTTGAGGTCGCCTCGCCGGCGGCCGGATATCTTGTCGGACGCCTTAAGGATCTGGGTATACGGCACATTCCGCTGGAGTTCGGGCGCTACGGCGATATCGCCACGCTGCTGCAGCTTATCTCTATATTGTTAAATGGAAGATATAGTATAATCCATGGCCATATGGGCCGGGTCGGGCCTATCATATGCATAGCAGGCAGGATCACGCGGGTGCCGGCGGTAATACTGACGGAGCATATGAGTGCCGGATCGCATACATGGATAGAAAGAGATCCTGTCAGATTGTTCTTTCATCGTCTTTTTCATATTGTATCGAACAATTGCCTGGACCTGGTGATAGCGGTATCTGAAGCAGCCAGAAAAAAATATATATTGCGGCAAGGCATAAAAGAAGAAAAGACGGTGGCGATATATAACGGGATAAGAGTCGGAGATAAAAACGGCGCTGACCGTACGGCTATGAGAGAGCGGCTGGGGGTGGTCGATAAAGATACTGTGATGATCGGGATGTTCGGCCGGCTTATCAGGGAAAAGGGGTATGCGGATGTTTTGTCCGCCGGGGAAGAGATCTTAAGGTGTAATAAAAACGTGCTCTTTTTGGTGGTCGGAGACGGACCAGAAAGGCAGGATCTGGAGAGGCTGGCAGGGATCGGAAATTTAGCGGGGAAAGTGGTATTTACCGGCTTCCGTTCGGATGCCGCCGATATCATGGAGGCGATAGATATACTGGTTCAGCCCTCATGGACCGAAGCTTCGGAATCCTTCGGCCTCGTATTGATAGAGGCGATGGTCCGCCGCAAATGTGTTGTCGCCAGCGACATAGCGCCGTTTTTGGAGATAATCGAGGATGGGCAGAGCGGCTTTATTTTTCCGGAGAAGAACTGCGGGACATTGGCAGAAAAGATCAACCTTCTCATGGGCGACAGGTCTTTAATGGAAAAGATGGGCCGGCGAGGTTACGAGATAGTTAAAGAAAAATTTGACATTAAAATGATAGCGGCCGAGACGGAAGGTAGATACAGGGAAGTCCTATCCAAGAAAAAACCGGAGTAATAGATGGATAAAAAGGTATTTTGGCGTGCGATCGGCTGCATATTGGGTTGTTTTGTTTTATATGTCTTCTTCTCTTTTCCATCATGGCGCGAGCCTATCATGGGAGATGAGGTGACTGTAGCTAACTGGATAAAGTCGTTCGGCGACAGCACGATCAAAAATTATTTTATCCGGGATGGGGACAGACTCTTTGGGATGTGGCATCCTCCGACATACGCATACCTGGTATCGCTCATAGGAAAATTTACGGTCATAAATGAGGCGTCGATCCGCATGATAGGGGTGACCTCTTTTCTTATCTCGCTCGTATTGATCTACGCGATAGCTTCAGGCCTTTCCAGGAAAGACGATAAGAGAGAGCTCATAGCCATCCTTTCCTGCCTTATCTACACCTTAAATCCGCTGGCGGTCAAGGGGTCCATCCTCATAGATCTAGACGTGATCCTGCACGTAGCGGTATTGGCTCTCATACTGGCTCTTGTCCGGTACCGATATCGCGAAAATTCGCACAAGGGTCTTCTTGTCTGCATAGCGCTCTTCACCGTGACATTATGTATAAAACTCTCAACCCCCGTTATCCTTATAATGTCTATTTTCGTATATCAGTTTCTGCGCCGCGAGTGGGGAAAACTGATATACACTTTAAAGATAGCAGCGGCGGGCATATTTTCAGCATTGATAATATGGCTCATATATTGCCGGGCGCATAATATCGACTTTTTCAGTATATTCGCGGTTCCCTTGTCGGTCGGAAGCTATATTCCTTTGATCAAGTCTCCAGGGAAGGAAGGATGGCTTGTCCTGGCAAGAAATATCTGGTCTCCTTTTATGTGGTGCTCTCCTGCGTTTATTATTTTGGGAGTTATCGGTTTTTGGAGAAACTTAAGGACCCAAACAGAAAACGATTCTCTTATGACTCCAGCGCAATTCGCGTTTTACGGATTACTGATCTTTACCGTGTATATGTTTGTAGGAGGGGTGTCGCATTCTTTTCCGAAGTACCATTATGCGATCGTGCCTATATTTTCTGTTTTAGCGGCAAGCGTTGTCATAAAAAATATAAAACCGGATAGACAATTATTTCTTAATACTGCGGTATTGATCTCGATCCTTATCTTATACGATATCTATCTTGTGAAGGACCCCATTTATCTGATCAGCTACGCGCTGAAAGAGAGCGTGATATCCGCAAGTCGCGGATCCGTTTTTGCCGTAGCGATAGAATGGATTGCCAGGATGGCGCTCCTTCTTCTTACGATCCCGATAGCGTTCCTTTTTTATATGAATAGAAAGACCCGAGGGGCTCTTATCCTGGCCCTCTTTGTTTCAATGCTGGCTTCCAATATTGCGCTGTTATTTATCCAGCGAGGGGCTGTTTACAATACGGTGTATTGCTACGGCGGCAGGGGCATGAGAGGAGCGGCGGATATTGTCATGTCAAATACAGCGCCAGGCGATATAATATTAGCGCCTCCGGAGATAGTACTCCTATCGGGAAAAAACATATTTTCATACATGACAGCGAAAAATCTGAGGAGTAAAGACATGTTCTTGGATATGCTAAAGCAGGACGACGTAAACTGCGTAGTTTACGGCATTTCAGGCAATACATCGGAGCAGTACAAGCATATCTTCTACGCGAAAGATGTCAAGGCGATATTGAATGAAAAATATTTACGTCATGAGGCGGGCTCATATACGGTGTGGGTTAAAAGAAAACAAGGATAATACTGGATTTAAAATCATGTTCAAAGAAATTAAAAAGTGTATTATATGCGGCAATGAGGAATTGGCGCCGGTCCTTGATTTAGGGATACAGACGCTAACCGGCGTTTTCCCGAACACAAAGAGGATGCCCGTCGGGAAAGGCCCTTTGCAATTAATGAAATGCCGGGAAGATAACAGCGATAGATATTGTGGTTTGGTCCAGTTGAGACATTTTTACAGCGTGGGCGCTTTATATGGCCAGACATATGGTTATCGTTCCGGCCTGAACCATTCTATGGTGGAGCACCTGCACAAAAAGGTAAAGAAGATTTTAAGAAAAATAAATCTGCGGCCGGGGGACATGATCATTGATATAGGGAGCAATGATAGCACGCTCTTGCAGGGTTACCCCGCTACCGGGCTTAAGCTCATCGGCGTTGATCCTCTCGGCGAGAAAATGATAAAATTTTATCCGCCGCATATTCACCTCATTGCCGATTTCTTCAGTAAAAAGGCGATAGAAGAACATTATGGCTCTCAGAAAGCGAAGATCATTACTTCGATCGCGATGTTTTACGACCTGGAGCGCCCAATATGGTTTATGAGACAGATTTACGAGCTATTAGCTGATGACGGAGTCTGGGTTTTTGAACAGAGCTACATGCCGACTATGCTTTCCATGAATGCATACGATACGGTCTGTCACGAACATCTGGAATATTACCGCCTAAAGCAGATCAAGTGGATGGCGGATAAGGTTGGGCTTAAAATACTCGATGTAGAATTTAATCAGATCAACGGTGGAAGCTTCTCTGTTACGGCTGCCAGGCGGAGTTCGCCATACCGCGAGGCCTCGGGCCTTGTGAACAGGATACTTAAAACTGAAAAAGATCGGCTGCTGCATACTTTAAGACCTTATCAAGCCTTCAAGCATAGGGTTTTTCAGCATAAGAAAAAGTTCCAGGTACAAATCCGGAGATTGAAAAAAAGCGGGAAAATGGTTTTGGGATATGGCGCTTCTACTAAGGGTAATGTTATTCTGCAGTTCTGTGAATTGGGGGAAAAAGATATTCCTTTTATCGCTGAAGTCAATTCCGATAAATTCGGAGCTTATACCCCAGGCACACTTATCCCGATTATTTCCGAAAAGGATGCCAGAGCCATGAAACCCGATTATTTTGTAGTATTGCCCTGGCATTTTAAAGATAATATTATGGCGCGGGAAAGAGTATTCTTAAATAAAGGCGGGAAGCTGCTATTTCCTCTTCCGCAACCGGAGATTGTGCGATCATGAAAAGAGCTGTTATTGTCGGCGCAAACGGCCAAGACGGCCGGTTGCTTTACGATCTTTTACTAAAACAGAGATACTCTATTGTGAGGATTGACAAAGATCGGGTTCATTACCCTTCTAATACTTTATTTAAACGGGTTGATATATGCAGATATGATGAGGTCGCTCGGTTCGTCAGGAAATTTCAGCCGCACGAGGTCTATTATCTGGCAGCCTTCCATCACTCATCCGAAAATTTACCGGATAAAAACTTAGAATTATTGAGGCGCAGCTACGATGTGCATGTTGGCGGGCTGGCAAATTTTTTGGAGGCCATAAAAGATTTTTCGCGTAAAACACGGCTCTTTTACGCAGCTTCATCGCATATCTTCGATCAGGCAAAAGGCAAGCTTCAAGATGAAAATACGCCGCAAAATCCCGTTTGCATATATGGTATCACGAAAGCCGCCGGTCTGGCCCTGTGCCGTTTTTATCGCCGGCGATATAACATTTTCGCGGCGACAGGAATACTTTATAATCACGAATCGACCCTGCGAAACGAAAATTTTGTTTCCATGAGGATAATCAAGGGCGCAATCAATGTAAAAAACGGCAAGCAAAAAGAATTGGTATTGGGGGATCTGAGCGCAGTGATTGATTGGGGGTACGCCCCGGATTATGTGAGGGCAATGCATCTTATTATCAATAGTAAAATGGCGGAGGACTTTATCATTGCCACGG
>JAPLMF010000049.1:23345-25062 GCA_026387155.1 Candidatus Omnitrophota bacterium | reverse complement strand
GTTGAATAATATTACTCGAGTAAACGGAAGCTTCAATATCAGCAACGTTACTTCAAAAACAGAGATCAGCGGATTTACCATAAGCGAAAACCCTGGATGGTGGGGATTACACTCAGGTATAGGTATATCGGATTCCGATACTGTGACGATTGATAATAATACTTTTTTATGCGGCGGCATATGGGCAAACAATACACCCATCAATCTATATGACAATGCGTTTAAGTCCGGCGTATACAATGATTATCGTTGCGGTGCGGTATTTAGAAATCTGCCTGATTATCCGGGGCTATGGATGTACCCACAGATTTGGGATAGCGTTATAAAAACCAGATACACCGTTAGTGCTGTCGGAAATACTTTCGATAACAGCACATCATTTACGGTATGGGGAGGCTATGACGTTTTATCCAGCAATAATAGGATAAACGGGATATATACCTCGATTGGCGGAACAGTTAAAAGCGTTTCCGGTATTACCGGCACAGTCAGCATGGAAGTCGGTCGAGATCCTGCAACTACGGCAGATCCCGAAAGCTACATGGAGCCAACAAGATTAGGAAGTGTTGTAAGAATAGACGATTTCACCTATGAGGTTATTTTAGATAACGGACAGAGAACTAGAGTTGCCGTGCCTACCTTTAACAGTTCGGCAGTCTATTCCGATGCCTATAACAACGTGTATAACAGTTCGTACCAGCAGAAGTACCGAGAGGCGCTTGCCATCGCAATGCAGAATGCGTCAGATAACATACCCACCGATGATTATATTGTACAACAGGCGCAGGAATATGCAGCAAGATGGGTGAGGGATCAGGCGGCGCAGGCCGTGAACGCGCTAAATTCGATATACAATGACGCATATAATAACAGCATGTATACCGCACAATCCATATACAATTACGATTATGCACAGCAGGCGTCGGATTATGATGAGGCCTACCGGAATTATTATGCCAGTGTTTACAACGATCTTTATCAGAATAGCTTTACCGCGGCTTACAACGAGGCCACGGGATGGGGTTATGATGATTCCGCGGCATTAAGCTACGCTTCAGCCTATGCTGAAAGCCAGGATTACGCCGGAAGTTCGGGATATAATTTGCAATCTCTGTCATCCGATTATGCAGCTCAATATGTTCAGGCTAGGGCGGACGAGATACAGTCTATGGTAGACAGTTATGGTAGAGACGCCGGATACCAGGCGCTCTCTGATTGGGCGAATAATCTATCCATGTATTCCGTGTCAACCTATGAGAATCTGCTAGACAAGAATAGCCTGATAAGCGCATTTGCCAGCGGTGAGTCATACGATTATCTATATAGCCAGATCTATGACCAGCTCTCTTCCAATGGATCCGTGGCGGAGGATGCTCATAATCAAGGGGTTTCCAGCGCCTGGAACGGCTATATAAACGGCAGCGTCTATAACAACTATTTTTATCAGGGATATATGCAGTCGTACGACACCGGTTACGCCAACAGCTATGCAGAACGGCAAGTTGAACAGTATGCTCAATCCCAGGCCAAATCCCAGGCCGAGTCTTATGCCGCAAGCTATGCACAGTCCGCTGTGTCCACTGCTCAAACCAGCTATAAATCTCAAAAACAGGCTACAATAAATCAGAAGGCTTCAGAGTATCTACAACAGTCGAAGGAGCAGGCCAAGGCCCTATCCGCAGAACCCGTAATTACCAATAAAATATCCATTATTTCC
>JAPLMF010000049.1:5471-23326 GCA_026387155.1 Candidatus Omnitrophota bacterium | reverse complement strand
AGCACGGCCGATTTTATGAGGCAGGGTCTATTTTCAGAGGGCGCCAATAATGGTCTTTCGTTGGGACCAGAGAACCTTAAGGACTCCATCGCATCTTCGGATACTTTTGGGCCAGAGCATCTCGCCACAGGGCAGCTCACCGATATTCTGTACCAAAATATAGGAGGCGCAAATACCGGCACAATAGCGCCCAGCAGCGTATTTCTTAATGGAAGCGAGAATAGGGGAGATATAATGTTTGCCTTGGCCAATATCCTAAAGAATCCAACAGAAGACCAAAAACTGATACTTGACGCCGTAGAGTCGCTATTAAATGACATGAAGAACTTAGAAGAGAAGGCAGGAACTAACCCTGAGCTGAATAAAGCGGAATCAGACCTCCTTCAGATGGTGGCGTCCGTTCTCTTAGCCCAGGGTGTCCCTGACCTACTTAAGGAAGGGGATATAGAAGGGGTAAAGGGTATATTCAGGGATCTGGGGGCATCCAAAGACAAAATAATGCTTGATTACGCCCAGTCTATAACCAGTCTATAAAACCTTACTATTCGAATATCGTTAAAGAACTTACCACTAACTTAGCCCTACTTCAGTTAAAAGGCATACTATCCAAGAAGATAACTGAAGAGGAGCTAAGGAGCCTGGAGCCTAAAGAGATAGACAAGCTCCTTGAAAATATCCGTAGGGCTAACGATAAGTCGTTTGAGCTGGAATATATCTTACAGCAGGATGTCAAGTACCGTAAAGAGTATCTAGACCCCCAGAATAAAATGCTTGAAGATAACATGAAAGCTATGTTAAACGGATTCACCAGGAAGATAAATAAAGTCCTAGAGGACAAAAGGTAAACCGTGAAGATCTATGCGCTGTGCACTATACGCTATACGCTAATGCTTGCGGTATTACTCACGGTACCCATAGGCTGTATCTATGCCTGGGATGGTAATGATAATGATAAAGGCGGGGTCTTTAATAGCTCATCCAGCATATTCTCGCCCGGATACATCAATGCCGCAAAACAACATGCTTATGAGGTAATAAATCAGCAGAATCAGCCTAAGAGTTGGTGGGATAACCTGGTAGACGCCATAAAGAACAAGACATCAAAGAAGGTTGAGGAACAGGCGAATACAAAGGTTACCCCTGAGGTGAAGAAGAAGACATCGAGCAGTGGAAGAGTAAATAAGCCAGTTGCTGCTAATGCGGTTAATTCAACTACCGGAATAATAATCGACTCAGGCGGATCAAAATATTATGAAAACGGAAAGCTTACTTATGAGGTAATAGCTGGGCAAAAGTATATATATGCTTGTTTTGATAATTTTGGAACAAGCACGATCCAGGCAGCTATTTCGATGGCTTCGGCAGGAGATAATGTATTGGTAAAAAGTGGTATTTATAACGGCAACATAACTCTCAAGGACGGAGTTAGTATATATGGGGGATATAGCAACAACGGAGCCAGGAATATTACCGGAACCCCTACAATAATTAATGGTTCCATAATAGGTTCCTTCATAGATCAGCCAACCGAAATAAATGGTTTTACAATCGATACAATAAATGATGATTATTGCGTAGATATATCGTTCTCTTCCAACATTACCATATTGAATAACGCATTAAACAACTATAAAGCAGGAGGCGCAGATATCGGAGAATTTGAATCAGGCGGCATAGAGTTTAGAAATAATAATTTTACAGCAGATAATGGAATATATTTAAGCACTTCCTCGGCCACTATACTCAATAATAACATGACGATAAATAATTATTTATATGTTCTTTTAAGCAGTGACAGAGAACATTACTCTTCAATATATGACCGTGGGGATTATATCTACAAGTGCGGCACGGGTGTTGTTACTGGCAATATATATTTTGCGAGTTGGGGCGATTGGGTGGCAAATCCTAATGTTCCAATTGCCAGTGATAATAGCATAATCAATAGCCCTGACTTTGTACAAACAACATTGCAAAGCAATTACAATACACCCATCTCAATGGATGCATTTAATACATACGATAACAGAAACTTTTATGATGGCATATCAGAAAGAAATCTGACAGATAATATCATGGCAACCACATCAAGCGATAATGACTTAAACTCCGCCAAAACGGCATCCGTGCTCAAAGATTTGCTTAACAATAAAAAAGCATTAATAGGCGGAGCTGCCCAAGGCACAGATCCAACATCACTGCAAAAAACAATGATAAATACCATTGATCAGTCAACGTTAGGAGTAGAAGGCCTTAATCCTCAAGATATGCATATGGCGATGAAATTAGCCTCTATCCTCAAGAACCCCACAAGCGACCAGAAACTGATACTTAATGCCGTAGAGTCGCTACTGGCCGATATAAAGAACTTAGAAGAAAAGGCAGGAACTAACCCTGAGCTAAATAAGTGCGAAAATGACCTCCTTCAGATGGTGGCATCCGTCCTATTAGCCCAGGGTGTCCCTGACCTACTTAAGGAAGGGGATATAGAAGGGGTAAAGGGTATATTCAGGGATCTGGGGGCATCCAAAGACAAGATAATGCTTGATTCCAGTCTATAAAACCTTACTATTCGAATATCGTTAAAGAACTTACCACTAACTTAGCCCTACTTCAGTTAAAAGGCATACTATCCAAGAAGATAACTGAAGAGGAGCTAAGGAGCCTGGAGCCTAAAGAGATAGACAAGCTACTCGCTAATATACGCAAAACTAACGACAGATCCTTTGAGATGCAGTATATTCTCCAGCAGGATGAGAAGTATCATAAAGAGTATCTGGACCCATCTAATAAGGCGCTGGAAAATAATATAAAGACTATGATGAATGGATTTACGCAAAAAATAAACAAAGTGCTTGAAGATACCGAAAGTCCCGCCAAGAGATAGACATACTTATCAACAGGAAACATCAATATAGCTATAAGTAGTTGTGCTACAACAACTTATGTATTTTCTTATTACTATGTGTAGTTAACATAAGATATATTATAGGACGTTGAGCATAGGGCAAGAATAGCCTGTATTTATGGCTTATTATGATTTACTATTGGGGTTTTATAACGTCTTCCTGGACCGGATCCATTTATTATACGCGTAATCCAGGATCTCGAACTTATCTTCCGGATTTATAGTCTTAAATTTAAGACCTATATCATATCCGGCCTCACCGAGCTTATGGTTCCAGACCACCTGGCCCATGGCCGTTATAGGCGGTCTTTTCCCGGGCACCGATAGCTCCAGCTCAAGCATGTCGCCTTCTTTTAGGGCCTCCTTGGTATTCAATTTAAGGCCTTCCCGGCTTACGTCTTTGACCGAATATTTAGCCTTTGGTCTGAACCAGCCGGCGGCCCTGGACTTTGCATCTAAGGACACGCTAAACCTTATAAACTTTCTCTTATCTTCCACAGATCCTCCTTTTTTTACAAAAACCACCCTAGTATGGGTATGTTATTCGGCAGCGGGATTGAGCT
Organism: Candidatus Omnitrophota bacterium; assembly: GCA_026387155.1. Lineage (GTDB taxonomy): Bacteria > Omnitrophota > Gorgyraeia > 2-01-FULL-45-10 > 2-01-FULL-45-10 > JAPLMF01. Next base: position 19,855 of record JAPLMF010000049.1, on the reverse strand, counting down.
TGGGATCGGTATCGAACAACACCCGGCCAGGAACATCACAACAAGTACTGAAAGTATCACCATCGTTAGAATGAACCTAATTTTCGGGTCTTTAATAGTCGCTCCAAAGGTATCTGTCTACGTACTGGGATATTATTTCCTGTATCTTTGACGGTGCCGGTGTCGTGAAATAACGGTTCACTATAGCATGGGATATTTCGTGGGCAAAGACACCATCTGAGACCTTATCCACGGATAGGTATACGGCGCAGGTCTTATGCTGGTAAAAGGCAATTTCGTTGTATTTTAAGTCTCCCCTTTGTAAATAGACATCGATATGTAGATCTTTGGGCCTCATATCTATGATAGTTTCAACCCTTTCTACTATGCGGTCAACACGGTTTGAGGCCATATCCTTGTCCCCGGAAAAGTCTAACCGTGTACCGCCAAGGCGCCAAAGGAAGTCGCTTAAATCCTTATCGTCTTTATAATATATGGTGGTATATTTTGTATTGAAAGTATTTGACGTTTCAGCAAATCCGGTGGAGACACCGGCCGTCAGGATCAAGAATACTGCAATATGCGTTATAGAGCGGCATCTCATCGCCTACTCATTAGGACCTGAGGTTACCTTAAATCTATCTATCTCTTCTTTTAGCTTTTTTACGACATTCTGTATCTTGGCAGAATTCCCCGGCTCGCCTTTATCCGTAAAGGTCTTAAGCTCGGTTAAGGCCGCCTTTATTCTGCTCATTCGCTCATCAAAGGTACTTACGAGAGAATTAAGAGCCTCTTTTACTTCTGTGAGCTGATCGGTCTTTCTTAAATGTATGCGCTTCGTAAGATCGCCATAACCTATATCGCCCAGGTCCTTTTCGAACCTATAGAGCGGGCCTGCTATCCTGTGGGATAACAGTATAAATACTAACATGCCGGCAAGGCCTATACCTATAGCCGTTATAAGGATTATAATTAATAGCGGCCAAAGGAAAAAGTTTGACGTACGCTCAATAGTAAGTATCGAATTATTATAACCCGTTGTAAGCGTATTGCCCGACATATACATGAAGAGGCCCGCAATGAGCGCCGCTTCCAAGATTATCAAAAGCATGAATTTAAGCGCGAAGTTGAACTGGAAACCCTTCTTTATAAAATAGTTGGTTCTTCTTATCATGGGTTAGTCCGCCTTTATCGTTATTTTTGAAGCTTTTTTCTCCTCTTTTAGCCATTCCTCAAAAAGACGCTTCTCCTCCATCGATACTACGCGCTTCTCAACCTCGCCCTTTATCGTTTCAAGCGGGACAATTTCCACTTTTTCTTTCTTGGATACTTCGATAATGTAGTAACTGGGCTCGTCAGCGAACCGCCCTACCTCCCCCTCCCCCATCTCGAATGCGTCCAAAAGGGGTATGGGGCCTACGTCATCGTATCCTATAGGGCCTACAACCTGCCATGAAGACGTATCCTTATCCTTAAGATACTTGGCATAGGCTGCATCCTCTATAGACTTATTTCTGGATTTAAATACCTTGAAAGTGACCTTATAAGACATATTGTCGTAATATTTTTTTATATCCTCATTTGTGGCGAACAAATAATCCTGCAGCTGCTTCTTCTTATATTCTATAAAGTCCCTTATGAGCGTATGTTCCCATATTGTACGTATGGTAGCGACAAACCTTTCCTCGCGTGCCAGGCCCTTTTCCATGGCGTACTGTACAATGATCTTACGGTCTATCATGGCGTCGAGCTGCTCGGATTCGCTTTCTGGGGTGAGTTTAAACTCCGGATCAAACTTCGCGCGCAAAGCTATATCTCGCTTTAAATCCGACTTGTATATCGGATCCTTATTTACATAAGCGATTATATCCTTGTCCAAAGCCTTTGATTTAGCGCAGGCCGATAAAGACAGGGACGCTGCCAGCATAAATACCGGCAGTCTCCAGATGCCTCTAACTCTTTTATTGTATGCCATCATTTCCTTGAATCGTATCTTTTTAGGACTTCATCCGTAATGTCGATCGAATTATCGAGATATACTATCTGCTGACTGGTCTGCAAAACCATGGAATATTCGCGCTCGGCTCCGACCTTTTTCGTTATTTCCAGAACTTCTTTTAATATCCCGGATGTGAGCTCGCCATCTTTCTTCTTAAGCTCTTCCTTTATGTCCTGTTCCATTTGCCTTAAGCCTTTTATCTCCTCGGCCAGCTTACTCTCTTTTGCCTTACGAGCATCAGCATCCATCTTGGCTCCGTTTGATTTCAGATCATTCTCAATGGTTCTTGCGCCTTGCTCTTTCGCATTGAACATTACGCGCTTCGCTTCAAGCTCTTTTTCAAAAACTGCCTTTGCTTCCTTGCCGGACTTCGACTCCACCAATATCTTTTGAATATTTATGACTCCCACTGACCCCTTCGTTACACCTGCCGCGAAAGCCGCCGCGCAATAAAACACTAATGCCATCACTACCCCTGCCACTACTACTTTAAGCTTCATATAGACTTCCTCCATTATTAGTTTTAACTCTATGTTACCGGTGGTCCCGCCGGCGGCTTCGCCGTGGATTCGTACACAGCCACATTGGCGGTCACATTAGACATCGGTATCGTTCCACTCGGTACATAGCTACCGCTGACGGTTACTGTATTCAGAGTAGTCAATCTGTCTTCGACAACGACTCCACCTGCGCCGACCCCTTTAAACGTCCCATCGTTGTAAGTGCCGCCGGCCTGACCGGCTATATTATAAGCGCCGGCCCTGCCGCTGTAGTTCGCATCCCACTTATTATTTGTCCAACTGTTGAATGCAAAATTCAGGAAATCGTTTAAATTATTTGTCACCGAAACACCGCCCACTCTTGAGCCGGCGCCGGTCAATATATTTGAGTAAACCTCCGTAATCGGCACGCTCACAAATTGATTAAGCTGATCTACATTAAATCTGAGTTTGTTTTCGTCGGTCTTGAGAAGGTCCGTGACTTCGACCCACTCTCCAACAGCCGCCGCATTCCAGGTACCCTTAGGTTCCGATATATCGACATAGCCGTCCGCGACGCCGCTCATAGTGCCGGCGTTTACCATATTATCTCCGGCCGACTCGAGCCATATGCCTTTAAATTTAGCCGCTATCGTACCACTATTTATAGTTCCCGTCATCGTCGCTATTATACAGCCTTTGCTGTCATTGTCAACCTGACCGCCTATAGCTGTTTTAAATGTTGATGCTATTACGGTATCGCAAGTCCCGCCCAAATTGGCTTCCCATATTCCCCATTCCTGACCGCGAAAGTTAATCGACCTACCATCCATACTGATCACATCTATAGCTTTGCCATTCGAAAAGCTTCCCAAACCTTTAGCCAAAAATGAACTCTTCTCTATCAGGTTTACAAACGCATTTTCATCCGCAGGATCGCTCTCTTTGGTTGTTCCCATCCTCTCATATTTTCCCAATCCTACAGCTTCCCAATTCGAGTCGACCGTAGCGCCCAACATATCCCCGGAAGAAAGTGCAAAATTTCCGTCTTGAAGTGTAATCGACCTAATCGCTCCGTTTATCCTTCCGGAAGTCTTGTTCAGCAGGCCGCTGCAAAACGCTTTCCAATAACCGCCGAAACTGTCGCCAGCGTCCTTGGAAGATCCCAGGATATCGAGTTTAAAAATAGACATACTCTTCGATTCTGAATATGTCCCGTCGAAATTTATACTCCATATACCCATATTGGCATTATTAAAGTTAAAACCTATGCCGGACAGATAGCCGATTTTAATGTCCGACGATGCATCGTAAAACCTGCTGCCCATGTCCTTAACCATCGACGACGTCGAACTAATCGGCCCGATATCCCCGGGCTGGGCATATATACCCACCATCTTCCCTATCATAATATCCTCGTCCCATATGCTCGTCCTTACCCCATTTGCCGATAACGGTACCGATCCAGCATCCTTCGTCGACTGCGGCACCGTAAAAATCGCCCTGCATCACTCCAAGCGATTGGCCGGATCCGAACGGACCGCTTCCGCTTATGGTGGCCGACCAAGTCCTGCTGGTGCCGTTTCTGTCGTAATAATTGCCTTCACTGTCAAAATCAAGTCTGTATATACCCCAATCTTTTCCGGAAATAAAGTACGTAGCGCCCGAACCGCTTGATACTTTTACACGGTTACTTTCAGAATCTCCATATGGATAGCCAACGGTAAGTGGCTCCGATGATATTTCCACGGTTTTTGAATTAAATCCATTGGCTATTTGCTCAGCATTAAATACACCCTCCGCCATCCATACGTCATTGTCAGAATAATAAACTCCGTTGAGACCGCTTGAGAGATAACCGGCTATGCCATCCGGATCCACGTAGATCGCTACACTCGAACCTGTGACCTCTTCTTTATTACAAACACCGGTAGTGAGACCGTAGAAGAACCCGCCATCTATGGTCGTAGAGTCACCTGTGATTATGTCGTAGCTTTCTATAAAATTATTCCAGATAAACGCACCCCCCGGAGTTTCGGTATCGATATTATACTCACCGATGGCTAAGAATTTTGCCTGATCCTTCCATGGTGAAGTTGTCGCACCGATGAGCCCAAAATCCCCTTCGGAGTAGCCATCGAAACCTTTGGAATATACCGTACTGGCTTCCGGGAGCCACGTACCGCTAAATGTGAGCGGTTCACCATCCCACTCACCAGTACTGACGGCCTGATACAATATTTTTCCATCATATGTTCCAAATGTTCCAAGCATAACGCCTTCTATGGTACCCATCTTTGTGCCGGTTAAAAAGCGCCCTGAGAAGCTGCCGCTGAGTTTATTACCGGCTACGGAGTCAGAGATATCTGCCAACCAGTAACCATTGTCATATTTAAACTTATCAGCTTCGCTATCATAATCATAATAGGCTCCAAAACTGTTCCGTCCGCTGACATGCCATACGATACCATCAGCTGGCGCGCTTTGGAACTCCCCTGTGCCCCTGCCGCCATATATTCCCCAGGTTTGAGCAACAGGCGTATCTGCATTATAATTCACCAAGGATATAGTCAAGAGGCCATCGCTACTATCCCCGCCGTCGTTTTCATCATTATCAGCGTTTGTCCATATAGAACCGGCCATACCTTCCGCCGTTACGCCTATATTCTTACCATCGGGTAAAACCTTCCCGGTAAGGCCCGAAGACGTGCTCGTTAATATATATATATCGTCCGAATCAGAATATTCGCCATTAAGATTTCCGCCGGCCGTGCCTATATTGCCGTCCGGATCGATATACATAAACTTAGAAATGCCTTCCAGTATACCGCCGTCCGCTGTGGTGGCCGTGCCTATACCGCCGGCTATGCCGTAAAATGCGCCGCCCGTCGCTGTCACAGAACTACCGGTATCCGGATTTCTACTCTTCAATACGTCATCGTCTATGGGGGTCCATACAAATGGCTCTTTCTCCCGGTCGGGTAAATTAAAGTCACCTGCCGAAATAAAATCGGCCTTTTTTTCCGCATTCCAGAAAGATCCGACCAGGCCGCCCTCTGAATCATCCATGGTCCCGACCTTTGTGCCATTGTATAGAATTTCGGCTGTTAAATTAAAGTTTGAGTCATGTATCACCTCTATGGCGCTTGCCGGCACGAACGGTACATCTACGATGGAATCATTCACATTTGTATCAGTAGAGCCTACTATCTCCAAGCTGCCGCCCATGCCGGTATCCCCGGATTCGAGATATATGCCAACCGTACCCCCTTCTGAGGAATATCCTTCCGTACCATTTCCGGCGTTCCATCCGGAACCCCAGCTTTCTCTCTCCTCACCAGAAAGCGTTTTCGGTTCGGAGACTTTACCGCTATCATCGGCATATGCGGACTGGCCCGCATCGACCGTGCTTTGCATGGAGCTTATCAAGCTGTTCAGGTATCCAACGCCGCCCTCAAAAAATACCTTTGTACTGCCTGGAGTTATCTGCACATACATGAGCGTGCCGCGCGCTCCGCATAAGGCGGTCGGTGTCTTTATCTCGAAGGTTGATTTGGTCTCTTTAAGTTTCTCTATCCTGGCGCGGACCTTTCCCATGCTCGCTTCAAATCTGTTATCATACTGTTTCGTCTTAGGATCCTGTATGAGCTTTATTATCGTTATCCTCGTGTTCTCCTGGAGGTTCATCCCGTTCCCATTTTCGAAACTTATCTCCACGACGCCGTTGTTCCCCGTCTCAATGGTATCCCCTTCCCCCAGAACGTCACTTAACGCTGCCTTGCGGGAATTTTCGGACCCTTTGGATGTCACCCTGACATCGCCTGATATTTTCGTGAACACGCCTTTTAAGATGGTCGCGTTTTGGCTGCGCACGATGTTGGCCGGGACGGCTGTTTCCTGTTCCTGCAGTTTCTTCTCAAAATCCATATACGGCCTCATCCCTTTAGGGGTCTCATCGAGCGGCACTATGACACTATTGCCGGCGGGCACAATAAGTTCTTTTCCTGGATGTGTCGGGTTGATAATTGAAAGCTGACCTTCGGCTACGAGCATGCTCGAGGAGCCGGCCTGGAACGACGTATATATGTCCGAACCGTGTACCGTGCCTTTCGCGTTGGGCGTGGATATGTTGAACTCTGTCAGGCCCGGCATCTTTTCGATTATTGTCCTGGCTCTGCCGCGGTCGACCATTATTTCAGCGGTCTTCCGCTTATTGTTGGTGTCGAGCACATAGTCTTTGACCTCGATCCTTGTATTCTGGGCAAGGCGCAGCATCGATTTATCGTTAAACGTAACCTCGGCCTTGGAATTGGACTTCGTACGTATAGCGTCTCCTGCAGATATCGGGTCCCCTTCTCGTAGAGGTGTCGCGATACTGGATCCCTGCCCGGCAACATCTACGCGGCCCTCTATATAGGTAACCTTACCTATACCTATAGCGTATGCGTACGGACATGCCATCGCAATGACTATCACCATTGCCACAACCCTGCTAACGACAGATCCTGCTATTGTCTTCATCCTCTTGATCCTTTCGATTACGATAAGCAATTACTAATTATGTTTTTTTAGAACTTTATTTCCACTCCTGCGCTGAACACGTTACGATTGTAATCATAAACGGATATGTTGGATGAATCCCTCACAAAGGTATATTGCAGTTGTATCTCCGAATCTTTGTAGAATTTATACGCCGCAAGAGCGGAGACCGTATATACCTGATCGTGCCGGTATACATCAAATACGGTGTTAGAATTATTGAAGTTCTGGAATGATACTCCTCCGGATACCGTCACGTTCAGATTGTCAAGGACCGGTACCAATACCGTAGCATTTACATCGTTTTCCAGGTTGCTCCAGTTATTCCCTTCCGTCCATTCTTTCAGAATGCCATAACGGAGATTAAGAAATCCTTTATTCTTCATAAAGAAGAAGTACCACCCGAAGCCTCCGCCTAGATCATTTCCCGTGCGGTCTTCGTCCTCTATGCTAGGAGCCCACATATAATCCTTATAGGCGTACCTCACGTAGACCTGGCCCATATTGGTATTGCCGAACATCTGGTTGTACACTCCGGCAACCGAGGGGTTGGATAGATAAGCCTTATCATTCACGCGCGTGAGGTTGTATCCTATTGGGAGAGACAGTTGGCCTGACTTCAGGTTCATTTCAGGTTGCAGAATGAATGTATTGGATAACGTGTCATAAAATCCGAGATTGTTCTGTTTTGCCCAATAAAAGAAGTATTGAGCTTTGACATCAAACATATCGTTAAAGCGGTACTTATACTCGGCGTTCGCCGTAGTCACTTCGCGTGAATCTCCACTATCCGACACATTCGCCGCTGTAGTAGAGGTGCTCGGCTCAAGAACGACATTGCTGTCGTATTGCCAATAAACGCCGATGCTGGCCTTAAACGGCTTCATCGTCTGTTCGCGCTCCGTGATGGCGTTCATGTATGTGTTGGCGAAGCTGGCCATCGTTGAATTTGGGTCTACTAACGAGAGCTGTTGGAAGACTTCTTTAGCGTTTTGGAACTTCCCCAGCTTAAGATATGCGGTAGCTATCTGATAGTCGGCTGACTGTTCCATCGACGTATCCAGGGTCTTTGCATTATTGAAAGACGCGATGGCCTCTTCAGTCTTCTCTTCCTTTAGCAGCACCATGCCTTTTAAGAAGGCTATCTGGGCCGGCCTGATGTTTTGCGCTTCGGCCTCGGCTATCCACTTATCCGCTTCTTCGAACTGGTTCGTCTGATAAAGACAATCGATGAGCTCTATAAGAGCGCCTATTACTTTAGGAGACATAGTTACGGCATCGCGCAGATGCGTCAAGGCTTCTTTATAATCCTGCATCTGCTTGTAGGTTAGTCCGAGATAGTACGCGGCAAGAGTAGATTGAGGCTCTTCGGCACGGGCTTGTTTCAGAACGCTGACTGCTTCGTCATAGTTCTCATGCTTATAAAGGCCTATGCCTTTTTCGAGAGTGGGATTTATCTTTTTCTCCAGCGCTACCGGAACCTGATCTGACGGCGCATTCTCCTCGCCGTAGGAATAACTGCAAGCCGCCACTAACATAACTGCAATCGTCAATTTTATCAGCGTCTTCAATTCCGCCTCCTTCAATTGGGTATATGTTGATAGTCGCTCACATGTACCCCGTTATCAGTATATATAATCATGCCATTTGAATCAAGATTTTTTTCCGGATTTTTAAATTCTTAACAACGATACATTATGCTAGCCGAAAACTATCTTCTAATAGTCCAAAAGTCATCCGCCATATTTTCGGCATACGCAAATGGCATCGTAAAGTAGCCGTCCATTCCCCAATCCTCACCCCAGGAATTCCGCACCAGAAGCCTCTTAGAGGCCATATTATATCCAACTCCAAGCACGGCATGCCCTCCGAGCGTCGTCTCCCCTTCCCGCGGCATCGGAACGATACCGGTCTTCTCTACGGCTTTCGATTCAAAGCTTTCGTAGACAGTAAAACCGAATACGAACGGGTAGCCTTCTGAAAGACAGGCAAGCATATCGCCTAGAGTCTCTATGCGATGATAGGACTCGATAAGATGCTTCTTACCCTCTGCATAACACTTCACAGGAGGTTTCTTGTCAAATTTTGATATCACATAAGGCCATGTCTCTTCGTGACATGAGCCGTAATCTTTAAGCGTCTTTATGCCGTCCCGGAGCGCCGCTCCGGAGTCATAATCAACCGTATCTATGAGAAGACGCTCGTTATAGTAAATGAAGAGCCGGCTAACGTCCGTGTACATAGAGTCTATTTTATTATCCAGAAATTCGATATTGCCGGCCAGCGCCTGAGCCGTACAGCTGCCCAGGTCACCCTGGTTCTCTATCCTTGAGCAATACTGCCGTAAATCAACTTTTTTAGGCAGCTTAACTATTGGCCTTATCGCTTTGTAAAGGTAGTCTCTCTGATCCGGTATATCCGGCACCCATCCGTAAGTCCGCTTCATTTTTTCCTAAACCCTATCATACAACCACTTCGGGATCGCGAAGGTGCGTTTGTTTAAGACCGCACCTAGAATGTAGGATTTTTTCTCCATGATCGGCTCAAGGGCTATCTTGGCCACCTGGCGCCGGGCGCCGTTTTCACTTACGACGAGACATACGCTGTCGGAGACTGCCGCTATAAGCTCACTATCCTTATGTCTGCCGAGGCACGGCGCATCTATAATGATCGTCTCATACTTACTCTTGGCCTCTTTCAGAAGCTCTCCCATCTTATGAGAGTCAAATAAGACCACCGGCTTTAGATCGGTGCTGCCGGCGGTAATTATCGAAAGTTTTGGATTTATATCTTTCACCGCGCTATCGAATGTCGTCTTCTCTCCCAGAATATTGCCGAGCCCTATGGTATTTTTTACATTGAAAGTCTCGTGAAGCCGCGGATGGCGCAGATTTGCGTCTATAAGAAGAGTCTTATGTCCGGCTCCTCCCGAAAGATACTTCCCCACCCCTGCCACTATCGTAGTGGTTCCTTCCCTGCCCTCTGCCGACGTCACCATGACGGACTTGAGGCCCTTATCCTTAAGCTCAAGGAATATCTCATCGGAAATGGCGTGATACTCATCATCATCGGCCTTCTTCCTTATCGAACCAAGACATGTGATACCCAGATAAGCCTCTATATCCTTCGGGGACTTAAAGGTCTGATTAAGGTAATCAAAAATAAACGCAAACATCACGCTTAAGAAAACCGCTTTGAATAAGGCGAGAATGAATACGACGATTTTTGGTTTGCCGAAAGGCCTTATCGGCACAGAAGCCTGCTCTATGATCTTTACGCTCGCCAGCCCCATAGCTTCAACATCAGGGAGCGGCTCACCATTTAAGCCTTTAATCATTTTGTCGATACTATCCTTAAGCTGGATTACGGCCGGATTCTTTTCGTCGTACCTCACCTGCATATCGGCAAGCTGCTGTTCGAGATCAAATATCACATACGAACGGCTTATGACATTGGCTATAATAGTTGCGCTTATAGGGCTATAATCTTTAACGCTTATGGTGAATATATTTGTATTCCGGATCGGCTCGACTTTTATATGTTCCTTCAGGTCTTCAAGGGCCAATCGATACAGATAGGCCTGCTTCTGCTCCAGCTTAAACATCTCCACCTCTTTGGAGACGAACGCCATCTGTATCTTTATAAGAGCTTTTCTGGGCAGTGAAGCGAAACTCTTTTCATAATCTAGCGGTTTGGCGTAGAGGCCGAGAACCTTAACGGCTCGTTCCATGACCGGATTCGACATCACTATCTCACTCTGCGTCACGACGATAGGGGTATTCTGATAGCCCATGAGGCCCCGATAGTGCTGGGAGGCGATGAGCTTATCTGACGAGACCAGGATCTTTACATTCGCTTCGTAAACAGGCGTCATCAGAACTAGCCATATAGCCACGGTTATAACTATTGCTACAAAAGAGATGCCTAGCACCCACTTCTGCCGGAACAATACACGCACATAATCACGCATCGTCATTTCGATCATAAGTCCTTCTCCTTTTCAATTAACCGTACTTTGTATGCCCCTTAACAATATTCCCGATGACCACCATTAGTAAACTATATACTATTAAAGTACCCAGAATCATCAAAAGCCCCCTTATCCTATTTGCTTTATCCCGGAATATAGATTGGCCGCTAACCGCCATCATGGCTATGCCGAGTATATTAGTGAACCAATAGGCCCCAAGAAGCGTCATCACGAAGTCGGTACGGAAGGCTTTTACAAATGGTATGGACAGAATATAGGCAAGCGGGATATTTACGAAAGCATCGTTCCACGACGTAAGAGGAGAAAGGAGCCACCCCAGAAAGAAGGTGGCTCGCTTTAAACTGCTATTCACTATTCTTCTTTGGTATTATCCTCGACGAATCTCCTTATCTCATCGAGATTCTCAAGGATCATTTTCGCCTTCGTCATCCCAAAAGAGAAAGGATACTTGTCGTTCTCATCCCTCTTTATCACCATAACGGGTTTCCCTTTATACTCCGTTCTTTCTACCATCTACTCCCCCTTTGTTAATATACGTTTGCGATACAGGCAAAGTATCCATATAAGCGCCAGCGACTCCGCCAGCAGAAATGATATAGACCCACCAATCATACCATACTTCGGCATAAGAATAAAGTTAGAACCTATGCTTACAACGGCGCTTGCGAACGCCTGCTTCAGGACATCCTTCTCATATCCGCTGGCTATAAGGCCGGTCGAGAAAGGAAGGTTGAATAGTATCAGTACGAGCGCCACGGTCATGAGTTTAAGCGGTAATCCGGCGGGCGAGTATTCGCCGCCTACGACTAAAGTAATTATACCGGTGCCAAAGATCGCGAGCGGCAGGAGTACTGACGCGGCGAGGAATATCCCAAGGATGAGAAACTTTCTCGTCGCAGCCTTAAAATGCGGCACATCTTTACCGGATGCCGATCGAGAAAGGCTCGGAAATACCGCGGCTGCCAAAAATGTAAATAGCCCGGCGAGCGTCCCGACGATGCGCCTTGCCACAGTATAATAGCCGACTTCCTCAGGCGTCCGCGATAACCCCAGTATGAATACGTCGAGAGAGTTATATATCTGGGCGAATATGGATATAGACCATATTGAGAAAGAACTTGATAGAAACGTCGCTATACGCCGCAGGTCATCACCTTTTATCTTAAGCCTGAATCTCATCTTAACCAGAAGGAATACCGTCATCGGTATAGATGCCGCCATGTAAAGAACCGGGACCTTCGCGATATCCGCCGGTGATTTTATATAGACAAGCGCAAGCGCCAGCTGGAGGGCTCCGGTCGCCGTCATGGAGAGGAATACCATGTGCATTCTCTCGACCCCCTGAAAAGCCCACTCTGAGCCGAGTGCCCACATGAAGAAAACTATCGACGAGCCTAACATAAGGTACTTTAAGTGATGTATGTCGTGGGAGAGAAGCCCGGATAAAAAGAAAAAGCCAAACATGATGGCGGCTATTACGATCCTGAAAGAGACTATGCCTGAAACGTATTCGGATACCCTGGACCTGTCTTTTGCGACCTCTCTTGTGCCGTATGTGGAAAGCCCGAGATCGACGAAATTGGCCAGGAAGAATACTAAGGTAAATATGTATGAGAGCAGCCCAAACGACTCCGGCCCGAGAGTCCTTGCAAGGTATATGAAGAGCGTTATGCTTAAAAGATTGGAGGCGACATTCGCCCCCGCCATCCAGGAAAAATTTTTGTTTACACTATCCACTAGTTTTTCTTATCGAGAAAGCCCTTAACCATGCTTATGGCCCTCATCGCCTTATCAACGTCACTATTACCGGAATCGGCCGCGGCCGAGCCTGCGGCTCCGGAGCCTTTCCTGGACATCTGCTGTAAAACGTCACCCACCTTGTCCATGACCATCGCGGCTACAGCCTGCTTGGATATAGGACCGAGGAAAAATCGCGGATTGGCCATGTCGCCTTTTATCTTAAAATCAAATATCACCTCTCCGGTAAATGAGGTAAAGTATTTTGTGAGATCCTGAATATTGATCTCAAACATGGCCACATTCTCGTAGTTTGGTTTTACCGAGAACATAAGATTCGCGAGATGCAGTTCGTTGGTCGAGCCTATATTGCCATTATCAGAATTAAACACCAGAATACCGGAGACCCGACATTTTGCAAATTCAAACGGTGAAAACTTGTCATAGTAAGGCTCGAAAGTTATCAGGTCGACGCTTGAAACATCGAACCTGCTTGACATCGTAAGCCTGGGGGTGTTGGGATTAAAGCTTATCGCCCATCTGACGATCTGGTCTTTATGGCTGTCTATATTACCCTCTCCGGTCGACGCGATATCGAGGACCTGCGAATAGGCATCGTTTACCTTGAGATTTACGCCCGCATCAATATTGTCTAACGTTATCACATGGGATCCGCGGACAAAGAACCTGTCCGTAAATATTATCTTGCCGTTCTTAATATTGAACTCGTTAGGCAATTTTATAAAGTTCGCCGCCCTCGGCTCCGGACTACTTTTGTCCGGCGGCTTCGAGTTTACACTTTGCGCACTACCATCCGCACTTGACGGACCCGGCCCTATCACACCCCCCATCTCCGATAGATTAACTCGCCCATCAGGCAGTCTCTCTATATGCATTATCATATCCTTCAATATCGGCTCGAATACCTCCAGTCCGTCGAGTATCGTAGCGCCTTTCAACTTATAGCGGCAAGATACCTCGGCGATCTCGACCGTGTAACTGTCGGAAAACCCGCGCGGACCTTCCAGCTTGAATCCCTCAAGAAAAGCCTTCTTATTGTTAAAATCGAACTTTATCTTCGATATCTTGACATACCCCGGCAGGGCGTTTCGTATAAGGTTTTCAGCCGAATATGAAATTAGCTGATATCGGTAAATAAAAACGGCAGCTATCGCCAGAACCACGATAACCGCCGTAATGATGAGTACTTTTTTTATCATCTGCCCCTGAATAAGTCAAGGAACCTGTCTTCATATAGGTGATACAGGTCCCATCTGTCCAGCTCTTTCTTTAGATCCGCCGCCTTGGCCTTATCAACCTTGGCATCGCGAAAAAGCTTCTCTATCTTCTCCATGATATATTCCGGTATCTTCTTGTCGACAGGATACGATTCCGGATCGTCGTGTTCTATGGTCAGGACATCCTTCACCTTATCCTCAATGATCGACATCTTCTCGTTCATATCTTTTACATATTCTTCCATCTCGTGCATGTCTATCTTGAAATTAAGTATCCTCACCAGAGCCTCTATCACGGCCAAGGACGCGCGCGGGTTCGGCAGATTTATCGCGTATTGCGGCATCGTTGCAAGTATCGAGATCGCCTCTATACCCCGCTCTTTCGCAAAACCCACTATCAGGCCGTTAAGGCCGGAGATGTG
>JAPLMF010000049.1:0-5448 GCA_026387155.1 Candidatus Omnitrophota bacterium | reverse complement strand
GTCCATAGGTTTTATCCCGAACACCGACAACGGACCTAACAAGGCCTTATGATTTGCGGCTCCATAAAGTTCAGAAGGATCCTTATGCGTTATCGGGACCGGGAATGCGGCCCCGGTATATATTCTCTTCACCCCGTAAGACGCCGCCAGATCAAGCACCTTATTGACCAGTTTTATACCTTCAGCTCCGGGAGCCTGCGCCTCTCCCTCAAAAATTATCATATCGGGATTCTTCGTATAATAGAATAGGTTCTGCGGGCCTTTAGGCAGCGAGGCCAGGCCATCATCGACTACGACAGAATCGAGGCCTGCGAATTTGTCGACCTTTATCTCCGCGAACTTTACCGCCGGGAGTTTACGTCTTAAATAGTTCACGACGCCCAGCGCCACAGACCCCATACCGGGCCAGCCGGCCACCATCACCGGGTCATTCAAAATCACCTTCCTGTATATCCTTACGTCTTCCATAGTCCCCTGTTAGCCTCCCTGGCTTCCTTCTGGGATTTCAGAAAAAGATCCGCATATTTTACATTCGGCACCACGGTCATCACCTGGGCGAAACCTTCCTGCACTATTTTTTGATTGACGAAAGTACCGTCTTCCAGATAAACATAGGCAAGAGTTCTCTTATATCTGTCGTGGCGGTCCACGTCATATTCTAATCTGACTTTTTTACCCAGGCACAACTCTTTTGTAAAAGCCGAAGCGCGACGGCCCAGACCCTGTATAGTCTTTATATCTTGGCCTGATTTCTTTGAATCCTTAAGAAGTTTTTCGCTGTAGTAGACTTCCGGGGTGTCGATGCCTGTCAGGCGCACCTTGCGTCCGTCTGAAAGGACTATCGTATCCCCGTCTATGACGCGCGAGACGGTGTAAAAAGAACTGTCAGCGTCTGCCGGTTCTTTAGAGTTGGTAAATACGAAACTCTTCGTCCCTAAATAGATGATAGAGGCTAAGATAAGGACTGTTACATTTATAAGTTTTATATATTTTTTCATCTTAAAAGATAACCCCACACCCGGTAATCAATGGGTGCGGGGTGTGAATCGGTTATTAAAATACGGTCTTAGTAATAGATCTCTTCTTCGGAGACAAGCTTCCCTTTATCATCGTACTTCTTTATAACTTTCTTCTTCCCGCCTTCCGAAGCTGTCTCGTCGGATACCTGGACATTCTGCTGCTGATATTGCGCTTGAGGCTGTTGGTATTGTGCCTGAGGCTGTTGATATTGTGTTTGAGGAGGCGGCTGTTGCTGCCTGGGCGCCCTGCGATAAACACGCCTGGGTTGTGAAGGCTGGGTAAGCGTATCGAGAAGCGCGCCGCCTATTATACCTGTGCCGGCTCCTATCAAAGCGCCCTGGCCGGCATTACCGCCGGATGCGCCTGCCGCTATAGCTCCTGTGCCGGCGCCGAGCAAGCCCTGTTTCAGTAGCTTGCTTGAACTTGACTCCTGCGGAGGTTCCTCATAATAGTCAGCGGAATCGTCTTCGTAATAACCGCTCTGGCAATAGGCTTTCCCGGCAAATAGCGTGCAATCGACCAGGCCGGTAAAGAATACCGCAACAACCAATAATATAAAGAATTTATTCATGGCTTGCCTCCTGTATATTTACGCAATAATAATATACATCAATATTTTATCTATTGCAACAATTCTTTGGGGAAGATGTTGTCGAGTCCGAGAATAGCTCCCGGATCTAAGGCCTTCTTAACCATTACCATCTCCGAAATGCCTTTATCTCCGTACATCTCCTTAAGATACATATGCTTTATCTTGCCTATTCCGTGCTCCGCGGAGACGGTGCCGCCGAGTGACACTCCTTTTTTTACGAATTCTAGACATATCGACTCCGCGCGCCGAAGCTCGGCCCCTTGAACAGGCAGAGCATTGGCATGGACATGATTCTCTCCTATATGGCCGAATACGACATTACGTATCCCGTCATCCCGGAAGAGATCTTTATAAAATCTCATCATCTCCAAAAAATTACCTCCCGGAACGGCTATGTCGGTGGAGAACTTACGAAAACCGCTAGCCTTAACGATCTCATTAACGGCCTCTGGAATCGCGTAACGAAAGGATGTAAAATTTTCAGCATCTTTTTCGTTCATAGCTACCCATGTGTCGTCGACGGACCCTCCGCGGGTTTTAATAAATTTGAGCCACCTGTCGGCGGCGGAATACCTTTGGCCCTCTTCGCCCTCTTCCTCAAAAAATATAGCGCCGCGCGAAGCGGGCGGGACATTGGGATTCTTCCTGCGCAATAATTTAAGGGCATTCTCGCTGAAATACTCGACAGACAAAATCTTCCATTCCTTCTTACCTTTCAGATCCTCGGCAAACGCCCATGAATTCTCTTCATCCTTAAAGAAGGCAAAACAGCTTCGTATCTCAGGAGGCTTAAGCTCCAGTCCCAGTTCCGCCTCTGTTATGACTGAAAGGGTCCCCTCCTGTCCAATAAACAGGTCTATCAGATCCATATCATCTTTTACAAAATAGCCGGCGGCGTTCTTCACATTTGGCATATCATAGCTCGGTAAAGCCACCTCTATACGCCTGCCTCCGGGAAGGCCGAAAGATACTCCACGGCCGGTAAATAGCTTCTCCCCTCTTCGCAATTCGAATATCTCACCCGTGGCGAGTACCATCTTAAGTCTCTTTACAGCTTTTCGGGTAGGCCCATACCTGTAAGACCTCGCACCGGAGGCGTTAGTTGCTATAGTGCCCCCAAGAAAAGCATTCTTCTCCGTAGGATGCGAAGTGTAAAAAAGGCCTTCTTTACCGCAGGCGGACTGAAGGTCATCCACGGTAGCCCCGGCTTCCACAACGCAAGACAGCGCGCGCTTATCTATACTGATTATCCTGTTGAGTTTTTCCGTAGATACGACTATGCCGCCGAAAGGGATCCTTGACCCGGTAGTGGTCGTCCCTCCACCGGATATAGTCACAGGCATCTTCTTGGATGTACATTCGATCAATATGGACGACAGCTCCGCGGTATTCTCCGGAATCAAAACTTTATCGGCATGACCTCCGTGAAGGTTGGAGCTATCTTCGAGATAGGACTTTATGGTGGTAGAATCCGACTTCGTAATCAAGCGATACCCAGGACGTCCTTAAGTTTGGCGACGACTTTTTCTATATTGATCGGTTTAATAAAATAATCGAGAACGCCCGCCCTGTAAGCCTTTTTAATATCCGAATCGCCGGATAGCGCCGATACTATCATAATGGGTATATCTTTTGTAATGGGGTTCCTCTTTATAGCTTCACAAGCCTGTAGGCCGTCTATACCGGACATCTTAATATCCATAAGGATGGCTTCGGGCTTCTTAAGCGCTATTTCCATCCCGGCTGCTACGGCGTTTGAGGCGACGATCACTTCAAAACCCCTTATCGTGAGGGCTTCCTGTATCAGAGAGAGAAAACCCTCTTCGTCATCTACTATAAGAATGCGCCTGCCATTAGCCATCATTAGTTAGCCACTTCTTTCTCGGAGATCACGTTGCCTTCGCTGTCGTATTGTTTTATGATCCTCTTTTTGACTTTTCCCGCCGGTAACGGCTGCTGTACCACCTGTGGGGGCTGACTCTCTTCATATTGTTCGTCGTATCGCGCCGCCTCTTTCTCTTTTTTAGCCTTCTCTGCCGCTAAAAGCGTACCGCCGAGGGCACCAACCCCGCCGCCTATCGCTGCGCCTGTGCCGGCTCTACCGGATGCGCTTCCTATGGCCGCGCCAAGACCTGCGCCTAAGAGGCCGCCCAAAACTGCTCCGCCGAGAGCGTTTGAACCGGAGTTTGAGTCGGAATCGTCATTGCTGGCCGAATACCCCACACCGGATACTGAAAGAGTTATAGCGATTGCTAAAATAATAGTGACAAACTTCATTATGCACCTCCATGTAATAGCAGATATAAGTATACCTCAAAAAGCGGATTTTGCAAGGGGTTATAGGACCGACTTATAGAGGGACTACTACCGGGAAAGTTTTATCTTACGGAGAGCTTCTTTCGTATGTTCTTCCTGCCACTGGGTTTTGAACTGTGCGTCGCGGATATACAACAATTGGGTCTGGAGAGGCGGCTGTACGGCACTCATAGCGGATGCGGAAGGGGCGCCACTGCCTATTGGCTTTATCATATACAGAGAGATTATACCGGCCGCAAGCATAAGCGATAAAACTGTAATCGTGATGGCGGCCTTCTTAACACCGTTCACCGCGCGCGTCGAATATTTCATCTTTACGCCAGAGAATACGTCGCCGGAAAGATACTCCCCAACTATATCCATAGCCTCGGATTTATCTTTGGCTTCTGTCACCACTTCTATAATCGTTCGATATCTCATAGCTTTCTATTCTTCTACGTTAAGTGCTACAAATTATATATTGTTTGAGAGACTTTGTCAATACCCAATAACTATCTTTTTTATATTTAACATTTTTTGAATTGTGTAAGGTTGGCGTGGACTGGGGGTGGAATATTAAGACAGGACTTTAACCATTTGACTGTGAATGCGGCCGTTGGTGGCGAGGATATTTTTGTCGTAATGGGAATATGATTTACCGTCGAACTTTGTCACTACGCCTTTTGCCTCTCTGACTATGAGACTTGCCGCGGCGCTGTCCCAGGGATGGAGGTTCATCTCCCAGAACCCGTCGAAACGCCCGCAGGCAACATAGCACAGGTCGAGCGCAGCGGAGCCGGCCCTCCTTATTGCCTGGGTCTTTACCAAGAGCTTACTGAAGTGCATTATATTTCTGTCTTTTCTTGTGATACCATAGGAGAACCCGGTTGCGAGGAAACCATTGCTGAGTTTATCAACCCGGGATACCTTTATCTTTTTACCGTTAAGGGTCGCACCTCTACCTTGCCCGGCTATAAAGATCTCATCCCGCATAGGATCATAGACGACGCCGAGGATGATCTTTCCGGACTCTTCCAGCGCTATAGAAACACAGAAGAAAGGAAAGGCATGGGCAAAATTGGTAGTGCCGTCAATAGGGTCTATGACCCATCTGTATCTGGATCCGGAATCGATGGGTGAACTCTCCTCGGATAGTATCGAATGGTCAGGAAAAGCGCGAAGGATCATCTTTATTATGAGTTCTTCGGAAGACCTATCGACGTTGGTGACGATATTATCCCTGCCCTTATAGGAAACGTTCGATATCTTACCGACGGATCTCTTTATCAAAAGGCCGCTTGCGTAAGCGGCACGGATAGCGACCTTAGTATATTTTGAGATTGTCATGGCAAGACTAAAGCCTTCCCTAATTTAAATGCCTCATCGAGAGAATCCGGATGCTTTTCTATATCGCCCTTCCTGGATACATTCTGACACCAGACATCGCCGGCATACGCGATGTCCAGGACTACAAAGAATATCTTCGCTATTCTCTTCGCATTCTCAAAAAATTCATCTTTATGCCATGCCGAGACGCATAA
>JAPLMF010000003.1 GCA_026387155.1 Candidatus Omnitrophota bacterium | reverse complement strand
TGATATTATTGTGAGAGACAGGATGGCTATAGCAAATATTAGAGCGATGTTTATGGTGATGAGTTGGCCTGTGAAGTAGTTATGCATTTAAAATTTCGCGGAAAGGCCGAACATGAGACTGCGTTTTATGAACTTGGGTTCTTCCATGGAATATGAGTAACCCACTCTGGCACTAATGCCTTTATATACTTTCGCCGTAAGGCCGATCGAGAGTATGTATCCGAACTCCTTGGATGGAGCGTATCCGTAGATATCGTAAAGCCATTGGCCTACGGCTACGCCGGACGTGAGGTGTAGAAAATCAGTTATCGCAAAGTCACCCCTGAAGTTCCCGAAATTGCCCGTGCCGCGTCCCTCTATACATGTGGCGCCATAGTTAGCCGACATGTAGCTGTCGCCGAAATAGTATATGAGGCCCGGATAGATCATGTGGCTGTCATTGGAGTTATTATATTTTCTGAAGTTATACCCGATCTGCCAGAATAGATCCTTATATAACCGGTGTCCGTATTCGTTTAGGACCATGAGGTTATATATGTAGGTAGTATACCATCCGAGGCCAATCTCGCTATGTACGTATGAATTAGGGAAGTTGAAGTATGCCCCGATATTGGCGGTGAAATCGCGGTTGGAGAACCTCTCGTAGCGTGTAACTGAGCCGTAACCCTGCACTTTAGCGTGTTTATATCCGTAGGTTTCGGTGATCTCCGACCAGTGGCCGGTGCGGCTGCCCTGCGCTATATCGCTCGGCTCATAGTAGGTGTCGAAGTACATCTCATCCTTCGTCGGGGTTTCCTCTACTAGGGCAAGCGGTGGGGTCATGCGTCTTAAGAGGCGCTCGGTGTCGATGTTCTGTTCGGCGCCGGAGTTCGATATCGGAAATAAAATTGCCGATAACGCAAGGCCGATAATCAGCAGTGGAACAAATGGTTTCGGCATGGCTATTTTTTCTGTTTAGACGCTATGTCGATGAGAGTAGTCATGTTAGCTATCTCGGCCTGCAGATCATCCGTCTTTAATATGAACTCGGAAGCGTTGAATTTTCTGGCTATTTCTCGCCTTTCAGTATTGGAGAAGGCGGTTATGAGGAATACCGGCAGGTTGGGATCCTTAGCTCTTATCTCTTTTAGTATACTCAAACCATCTATCCCCGGCATCATTATGTCGAGCAGCACACCGTCCGGCTTGTCTTCAAGGACATGCTTGATAGCGTCTTTTCCATTTGATATAGCGATGACGTCATAGCCGTTAGCCTCAAGCCTGGCTTTGGCCAATTCCCTGAAGTCTACCTCATCATCTACCAGGAGTATCTTCTTATTTGGCATGGATCACTGCTCGAGTTTCAGGACTATATCCTTGGAGCCGTCGTTCAGGGTAACCCTGTCCGGAGCTATGTCCGTGACGATTGCCGAACCCAGCTTATCCCCTTTGCCTAAGATCTGGCCGTTTATCATAGCCTTCAGGTTCTTGCCGCTTCCGAGAATACCGCTAAGCTCCATCTGGTAAGAGGATCCCTTTACGCTCTTAGGAACGAACGGGCTGCGTGACCATGATGGGAACGAACTTCGTTTTGCGCGCCGTTTTATTGAAGGTGCATTCTGGGTCTGATTTATAGCCGCGGGAGCTTGCGTAACGATGATCGTCGGAGAACTTGCGGCTGCCCGGCCTCTTCCTTTCGGAGTAGACGTGGCGCCATAAATAAGGCTTATGACAGCGCCTATTCCGAGAACTATTAGTGCGATAAGTTTCTTATTTTGCATATTTATGTCCCGAGATGTACATGTCTATCACGAGTTTTGATTCGAGCATTGTGTTGTCTTCGGTTTTCGGAACGATCTCGAAGCTATCGACTTTTATGACGCCTTTCTTAAGTTCGTCAAGGGAGCCCATGAAACCCGAGAGCTGTTTGTCGTTTGACTCTATTTTCATCGCTATGGATATTTCCTTATATTTGGCTCCGGGGACGTCCCGTATCTCACCCGGTTTCATCGATACGAAGTTCACCCCCATCAGCTTACCGTGTTTGGCGAGCTCATCCATGGCTACGCCTACCTCATCCTCGTTTATAAGGATCCTGTCGCCGTATATCTTGCCGGCCTGCGTTATAAGCCTTCGCGCTTCCCCGGCTTCGGTCTCCATGCACTTACATTCGGCGTCTTTTAGCGAGAGCGTCTTCATTACAGGTAGATAAAATATTGTAAATAAGATGGAAGCAAATATCCCGGCTGCCGCTAAGACCGCGATCGTAAGCTGTTCTTTCTTAAGCTTGTAGCTGCCTATCTTCAATTACTGTCCCCTATTCGTAGTCTACCCAACACTTAATTTCAAATTCTATACCGGTCTTACCGACCAATTTTCTTGATTCGACCAGTTTTACTTCGTGAAATATGCCTTTTTCGAGCGTAAGTACGAAGTCCGCAAGTATCTGCTCACCGTCACTTGCCTCGATGATACCTTTCATGGTCAAGATCTTGTTCTGCATGCTCATATTGGTGAGGTGTATCGTATCCGGTATAAGATTGGATAACTCCACGAAGATGTCTTCCCATTGCGGCTCATCAACAAGGACGGAACCCGCCAGCGCCTGGGCTTCGGCTTTGCCGAGTTGCGAGCTAAAGGCCGATAACTCGAATTTGGCGGCCGCTATTCGTTTTTCGAGATTAGTTATTCGTATCTTCATGCCGGTGTAGAGCAATATCGACATTATGACCACGACGGTTATGGCTACCTCTATCGTACCGCGCTTTACTACACGCGTGGTAGCGTCCTTTACTTCTATTGGCAGAAGATTTATCCCGGTAGAAACGATCGATACCGCGCCTATGGCAGGAGATAATCTGTGCGCCATCTTGCCGGCTTCCGAAAGAGCATTCTTTTCGCCTTTTAGGCCGATTACTGGATCGCATAGGCGGACATTCAGTCCTAGGTCATTTGTAAGGTAAGTGACAAGTCCTGAAAGTGACGCCCCTCCTCCTGATAGAACGATGGATTCAACATTCCCCGAGCCGCCTTCTTCCCTGTAGTAGTCGAAGCATCTTCCTATCTCCGCGGCCAGTTGCTCCAAGGGCGAGCGTATCATAGAAAGTATCTGGTAGGCCGGTATTTTATCGCCTACCAGTTTCGTGTCGTCCTCTTTGGGTATGTATGCCAACTTCTCTTTTGATCACTTCTGCCTCATTGAACGATAACTGTACCTTGCCCTTATCGGTTACGAGCATAGAGGTAAGCGATTTCGTAAAGTCGTCGCCGGACACAGGTATCTTCCTCGAAAATACAAGAGTCTTGCCTTTCATTATTATTAGTTCCGTATAAGTTTTGCCGATGTCGATATACGAGACGGGTTTTGCATCAGCGGGTACGGACAGCCTTGCTATCTTCTCCAAACCGTAAGGGGTCGAGATGAAGGCGGCAGGTTTTACTCCCGCTTTGTCCAATATACTCACGTACTTCTTAGATGTTTCGATCGGGCAAACGGCTATCGCAACCTCGTATTTACGGACGCCCTTTTCGACCACGTCGCCTGTAACTTCAAAGTCGACGACGGCCTCATCTATGGGGAACGGGAAGTAGCTTTTAGCTTCCAAGAGTATGCCGTCGCGCAGCTCGCCTTTAGGCATATAAGGTGTGGTTATTTTCCTGATAGACGTCTGGGGACAGTTTATATTGACGACGACCTTCGATTTTTTAAGGTCAACCCCTCTAAGGATCTCGCGCACTGCGGATGAGGTTTCATCGTTTGCCGCCGGAGGCTTTATTTCGAGTATCCTGGTATTGATCAGGGTGAGGCCGTCTTCTTTTGCTGCAAATATGACCATCTTAACGGATGATGATCCGATGTCGAGGCCTACTATGTAGTCCTTCTTTAAGAAGTTTTTGATATCCATTTGTGTTTATAGTATACCTTAAAAATTAAAACTTGCAACTTAAACTACGATTCGCTCCAGTACGCGTGCGGCGAGACCTCGTTGTAGTAAGTGCTCAGCGAAAAAGTGTTGGTCGACGAAGGATAATAATTTGTATAGTCATATGCAGAGCCGTATGTACCTTTAATTGTGCGCTGGATAACGCCCGATTGCCCCACGCTGGTAATTAAAAACGCGTTCGAATAGTAGCAAAATTCGGTAGCGGTATTGTTGGCACCGTTCCAGCTGCCGGCTAAAGTATAATTATTCGTCGATGCGTCGGCGTTTTCAGCGACGGCCAGGACGTTGGCGCTAAGTCCGCCTCCCAGGCCTGTCGCGGCTATATAATAAAGCAAAGAATGCGTATCGAGGCTCTGATAAGCATAGGTAGAGGCAAAATGAGTAAAGGGTATTGTGGCGCGCCTCGTAACTATATTATCAGCCAACGTCGTGGCATTTGCTGATGACAATACTCTGCGGAATATTGCGCGCAGTACTCGCGCATCGGCCGTATTCACATTTACCGGCGCTCTTGAAACCGCGGCTCTCTGGGCCTGGGTGTTAACCCACGAATATACAGTTACATAAGGCGATATAGCGGTGTAAAAAGTGGGATTGGGCTGTATAAGATCGGTCTTTATAAGCGCGAGCTGTTTTAACTCCTCTACCGAGTTAAAAGTATTTGTGCCGCGCCATGCAACGACCTGTGAGGCGAAGGTAGTCGCATTCGCGACTGAAAGCCCGCACTCTTCCGCCAGATATTGTAGTGTCATCTGGTCTGTGTAATTTAAATGGAGTTTTCCTGACTCATCGCTCACCGTTATCGTCTGGATATTGCCGTTACCGAGTGAATAAGGAAGCGTGATGTAGGAATTGGTGTTCCATGGTTCGGTCAGTGCGTCGACTTCGACTGTAGCGCGTAAAGCAAGCCAGTCAATATAACAGTCCGTATTCTTTCCCCCTCCTGAATTAACCCGGCTTACGCGTATCCGAAAATTATTATTCATAAAATTATACCAGTTAGTCGGAAGAGGAATATCCCGCGCTATAGGGCTACCCCATCCGGTATTATTGACTGTTATATCGGCGCCGAGGGTTGTCCATGATGTCCCGCTGTTTGTGCTATATGCCAGTCTCACTATAGGGTAAGTTGGACCACCTGTATTAGTTTGGGGTGAAGCCCTTAATATTATTTCCAGCCACTTAAGCCGCGTGCCGATTAGGTTGAATCTCTGCTGAAAATTCCACATAGTTACTCCCGAATTAAGGCTATTTTTTGGTAAAGTCGCGTAGCTGGCGGCTGCAGTAGTAAAATTTGTTCCATAGAATGATGCGTTGGTGTTGTTTGTGGCGCTCGAATCAGCAGAGCTTGTATATCCTTCCAGATAAACCGTATCACAGTAACCGTCGGCCGTGGGTGTCGTCGTCTGGTAGGTAACGGTTTCGTTTCTATGCACCGACCACGCTCCATATTGAATACCGGCCTCCGCGGCCCAAAGGGCTTGCGCGTCGCTTGTATCAAAACCGGCGCTCTTGGTCTGGTTGGACAACATATAAAACATACCCCATACCACGACCGTCATAGCCACCATTATAACAAAGGTGAAGATTAGTATAACGCCTTTTCTATTCACAGATCCCTCGGCCGTACTTGTGCCCGGTAACGAACGGTGTCACTGCCCTGACGCGCGCTCAGATCTATCGTGATGATATTTCCGCTCATCGATATGTCCGATGTCGGCGGCGGCAGGATGTCCGGCATTATGAGCTGGCCGGCACCGTAAGTAAATGTCCCGCCGATGCCGCCGGTGAGAGAGGCCTCTCTTAACTCGTATGTTGCCTGGTTGAAGGTCGTAGGATAGGTATTATTCGGATTATAGAGATAATATATGTAGTTCGTATCGACGCCGTTCTCCTGTATTGTAAAACGTATCTCGTCG
Organism: Candidatus Omnitrophota bacterium; assembly: GCA_026387155.1. GTDB lineage: Bacteria > Omnitrophota > Gorgyraeia > 2-01-FULL-45-10 > 2-01-FULL-45-10 > JAPLMF01. The sequence continues at coordinate 5,578 of JAPLMF010000003.1, read as the reverse complement.
GATGAGGATTGTGCGGTATTCGCCTGGCGAAGCGAGCGGGTCATAAGTTCAACCGCCCTGTTAAGAGTGATTCCTGTTCCGGCCCTTGTACCCATACCGGAGTATGTCAAAATGATCGCACGGAAACAAAAGATCGTGACTGCCGCAAGGAGAATAAATAGAAAAATAACCGTCATCATCTCTATTAAGGTAAAACCTTTTTTACGGGAGATTGGCATTAAAACCTTTTATTGGTAGTTCGAGAATAAACTGCTTAAGGTATAGCTATCCGTGCCGCCGGGGACGCTCCAGTCGACAAGGACATCCACCCGTTCCGGGTCGGCGCTGTTGGCTGTTACAGTAGTATAGAAATTAGAAAAAGTCGTGTCGGCGGCTCTGGGGCTTGAGACTATGCCGGAATAAACGGTGTTCCTTAAAATCTCCATCCTCGCCTGCGCGATATGCAGTGCCGTGGCTCTATTATCAATATCGGCCGAGCCTGCGAACATGCCTCTGCCGAGGGCCGATAATAGCGCCGAGATCCCGACAGCAAGCAAAGTGCTCGCTATCAGGATCTCGATCAGAGTAAAACCTTTTTGATTACGACCCATTAACTATCCGCCGGACTGGATCGTGCCGTTAGATACCCATATATCGTCGCCGGTAGCTCCGGTGAGGGCGCCGACATCGGTAATGGCCGTTACCGTAGTGGTGCCGCCCGGTCCCTTCGACAGTATTACGTAATACAGCCCGTTAGTGGATATAAAATATGTGTAGTCGTTTGCGGTATCGAACGCATCTTTCGGCGCAGCGGCCAGGATTTGAGGCGATGCGGCGTTTAAGGTAGCCGACGCCAGATCAGCCGGATAGCCGGAATGATGGATCCTATAGCTTTCCGCCGCGGTTTGAAGCGACCTTAGCTCTCCCTTAGCCTTCGCGTAGTTACCCTCATCCTTCATGCCTTTAAATCTCGGCAATGCAATGCCTACAAGTATCGCAATGACCGCGATGACTATCAAGAGCTCCAGTATTGTGAAGCCCTTACTTGATCTTAATCTTAAAAACATATTATCCTCCTTTTAGTTTTACTGTGCTACTATCCGTCAGCCCGTCGGCTTACGCTACAATCCTTTATGGCGTCGTATCGGCAGGTGATCCGTTCGTAACGTATATACAGCTGGCTCCATCCGTTGTCTCGGATGCTACGCCGGCTGTTGTTACTGAAGCCACACCATCCCCGGCCGGCCCCTTGGACCAGATGATATAGTAAGGGGATGCCAATAAATACCCGTAAGCCGCTCCACCGAAAGGATCCGTCGGAGCTACAGCGATGATCTGGGGCGTGGCGCCCGTCAGAGCAGCCGCTATGTTTGCCGGATATGTATTGCTGTTATGAATATAGTAACTTTCCACAGCCGTCTGAAGAGTTCTTAACTCCCCCTTGGCTTTAGCTATACTGCCCTCATCCTTCATGCCTTTAAATCTCGGCAATGCAATGCCTACAAGTATCGCGATGACCGCGATGACTATCAAGAGCTCCAGTATTGTGAAGCCCTTACTTGATCTTAATCTTAAAAACATATTATCCTCCTTTATTTTTTAAGTGACATATAAAAGACTATAACGCTTAGTGCTACCAGTATTATCCCGCTAATCGCATGCGCGGAACGCATCTTATCCTCGATCGGCAGGATGCTGGTATTCAGGAAATCCGAATACTCACCTCCTCCTTTTTTATTTTAATGCCTTATCGTCTTTACCATATCAAATATAGGCATAAGCATCGAGGCCATGATAAGGCCCACCATGCCGCCCAGTATCACCAAAAATATCGGTTCGATCACCGTAGTCAGTTTTTTCACCGCGTAATTTACCGTCATGTCATAGAAGTCGGCGATCTTATTCAGCATATCGTCGAGATTGCCGGTCTCCTCTCCGACCGATACCATTTGGATGACATCCGGAGGGAATTCCTCGCTTACCCGCATCGGCTCGGCCATCCGCTCGCCCTTCTCTACGTATGTCCTTATATTAATTATCGCCTGCGCCAATACCTCATTGCCCGCGACTTCTCTGGTTATATCGAGTGACTCCAGGATGGGCACCCCGCTGGATAGGAGTGTCGAGAGAGTTCTTGAGAACCTGGCTATGGTGACCTTTTTATAGAGAGGACCTATTATAGGAAGCCGCAGTTTCATCATATCGACCAGATACGCGCCCTTTTTGGTGGATGCATAGAATTTAATACCGACTGCGGCAGCTGCGAAGCCGACTATCAAAAGGTACCAGTAATGTTTTACGACAAGGCCTGCATTGTAAACTATGAGTGTCGGTGTCGGAAGCCTTATCCCGGCCTTCATATAGAGCTCGGCAAACTGCGGTATTACAAATGTGACTATAAGGATCATGACGGATATGCCGGCCGTCATAAGTATCATAGGATAGAAGAGCGCGCCTTTAACCTTCTCCTTTAGATCCTCCTGCCGCTCGAAGAAACCGGCGTAACGCATCAGGACCGCGTCGAGATTGCCGCTCGCTTCACCAGCCCTTATCATATTTACGAAGAGCCTCGGGAATGTGTTCGGGTAGGATGCGAATGCCTGAGACAGACTCATACCGCTTTCGACCTGTCTTGCAACATTGCCTATCATCCCGGCAAGGCGTTTATTGTCGGCCTGCTTAGCCAGCGTCGATAGGCTCATCATTATAGGTATGCCGGCGGTTATCATATTCGAAAGCTGTATATAGAATATGAGCATATCGTCTGATTTTATGCGTCTAAATCTTTCGAATATAGACTGGATGTTGACGCCGGTCTTTGTTTCAGTGACCTTAGTGGCCATAAAGCCCATCTTCCGGAGCTTCTCCATGAGCTCTGTCTTTGACGGGGCTTCCATCGCGCCTGTGACTCGTTTTCCCGCGCCATCCCTTGCCTGGTAGGTGAATATCATGCTAGTTTTCCCTCGTGACTCTCAACACTTCCTCTATCGTAGTTATCCCCTGCTTTATCTTGTCAATGCCGTCTTCCATGAGCGTCACCATCCCGGCGGCGATGGCGAGTTTTCGTATCTCGTCCGAAGAAGCTTTTGATACTATCGCGTTTCGTATCTTGTCGTCGGGTATCATGAGCTCGTATATGCTTATCCGGCCCCTATAGCCGGTACTCATACACTTATCGCAACCTTTTCCTCTGTAGAACTCTAATCTCTCTGTCCCAGATAATCCTATGTCGGAGAGTGCCTCTTTGGTTGGCATATACTTCTCCTTACATTCCGGGCATATCTTACGGACCAGTCTCTGCGCGAGGACTCCTATGAGAGATGAGGATGCCAAAAACGGCTCCAATCCCATGTCTATCAGGCGAGTAACGGCCCCGGGAGCATCATTGGTATGCAGCGTCGAGAAGACTAGATGACCGGTGAGCGCAGCTTGTATGGCTATTTCCGCCGTCTCAAAATCTCTTATTTCGCCGACCATTATTATATCCGGATCCTGCCTCAAGATGGATCGCAGGCCGTTTGCAAAGGTGAACTGGATCTTCGTCTCTACCTGTATCTGGCGTATACCGGGGAGCTTATATTCAACGGGATCCTCCACCGTTACTATATTCTTCTCAACTGTATTTATCTTCGATAAAGACGCATAGAGGGTCGTCGTCTTTCCGCTTCCAGTAGGGCCTGTGACGAGTATTATTCCGTGGGGCCTTGTTATAAGCTTATCGTATGCGGGCAGCATCATTTTTGAGAACCCCAGTTGATCGAGCCCCAATAATGCGCTTGTGGAGTCCAAAAGCCTTAAGACGACGTTCTCGCCGTATATGGTAGGAATCTTTATCGTGAACCTGCCGTCCTGCGGGAGGCGGCGTTCGGCAATGTCGAGGTTCGCCATTATCTTTATCCTCGATATTATAGCCGACTGCAGGTGCTTGGGAGGCGAGTCTATCTCACGCAGTATGCCGTCTACCCTGATGCGGATCTTAAGCTCACTCTCTTCAGGTTCTATGTGTATATCGCTTGCGCCTTCCTTTATCGCTTTCATTATAATGAGATTGACAAGTTTTATGACGATCGGCTCTTCTACTATGCCTTGCAGTTTTTTTTTTTCTTTTTCTTTTCCGGATGCTATGCCAAATTTATCTTCATCTATCGACTTTATCAGGTCTTCCATCGAGCCCTTCGCGCCGTAGTGCTCGTTTAAGGCTTTTTTTATCTCCGCGTCGGTTGCAACGGAAGGTTCTACCATCAACCCTGTGGTCGATCTTATATCGTCTATCGCGAATATATTCCATGGGTCCGTCATGGCGCAGGTCAGGCGGTTGCCTATCTTTAGCACCGGTATGACGCCGTATTTACGCGCCACCGTTTCGGGGACGAGTTCTATTATTTTAGGATCGATTATATAGTTCGACAGTTCGATCCTGGGAATATTCAGCTTATCGCTTATGAACTGGACGAGGTCTCCCTCATCCATAAATCCCATCTTTACGAGAATGCTCCGCAGGCGCTGGCCGCTCCTCTTTTCCTCGTCCTGCGCCTTCTTAAGCTGCTCGGTAGTTATTATACCTTCATCAACGAGGCTCTCGCCAAGCGACTTCTTCTGTTTTGCCATTATCCTTTATTCCTTTATGAGTTCTTTTATCTTCAATATCAGCGTCTCCGGCTCGAACGGTTTCGTGATATAAGCGTCTGCGCCGACTTCTTTAGCCATCTTCATGTCATCGTCCTGCGCCCTTGCGGTGAATATGATTATCGGTATCTTAGAATATCTGGTATCCCCTTTTAATAGAGCACACACCTTATAGCCGTCCATTTTGGGCAGCATAAGGTCGAGTATTATAAGGTCCGGCTTCTCCTTCTTAGCTTTTTTGAGGCCGTCCTGGCCGTCGTAAGCGGTTATCGCCGTGTATCCGTTAGCTTCTAATCTGAATACCATCGCCGTTGAAAGGTCTCTCTCGTCTTCTACGAGCAATATCTTCTTACCCATGCACTATACTGATGCTCCTTTTATTTAAGTCTCTTCTCTATCATCTCTATGGTCGATTTTAACGCCAACACCACCTCGGAGTATGCGCTTAATTTTGGTATGAATGCATGTATGCCCAAACTGTCCGAATCTTCTATGGTCTTCGTGTTAGGATAAGCGGTGAACATTATAACGGGGAGTTTTTTATCCAGTTTTCGTATCTCTTTTAATGTTGCTATTCCGTCCATTTCAGGCATCATGTAGTCGAGCACCAGTATGTCGGGCCGGTTTTCTTTAACAATTGCAACTGCGTTTTTGCCTTCAGACGCTTTAAGAACTTCATATCCCCAACTTGATATTCTAAGCGCCATCAGCTCCAGAAAGTCCGGCTCATCATCGACTATCAGAACTTTAAGTTTTGACATTATTTCTCCTTAAGAAATCTCTTTATCTTAGGTATAAGTTCCGACGGCTCAAAAGGCTTGGTTATATAGTCATCTGCTTTCACGTCCCGAGCCATCTCTTTATCAATATCGCCGGCTCTCGCAGTAAGGATTATAACAGGTATGTTCGAAAAATTCTTGTCAATTTTGAGCATTCCGCATACTTTATATCCATCAACCTTCGGGAGCATCAG
>JAPLMF010000073.1 GCA_026387155.1 Candidatus Omnitrophota bacterium | reverse complement strand
GGGCTGCGCAGGAAGCCGAACCCGACAGGGAGTATTTCAAGCACCCCTCCTCCGAATATTAACCCTTCCTTCTCGGTCTTTGCCTGTAGAAGTTTAAATATCAGGTCCTGCTTCTTAAGGCCGCTTATACCGTTGACATTAAGCTCCTTCGCGAGCTTCGTCAGCTCTGATATACTCATAGTCTTTAGCTCACCTATCTCCATACTATCTGCCTCCATATTTTTTTTGCGATCTCCCGTGTTTCGGCCTTAGGTCCGTTGTTATCGACCACGTGATCGGCCATCTTTATCTTCTTCTTTAATGGTATCTGATTCCTTATCCTCTGCAATACCTCCTCCTTATCGAGCCCGAACTTCCTTGTGCATCTTTGGATCTGTTTGTTTTTAGGACATGTCACGACGACGAGAATATCCACCATACCGACCAGGCCGGCCTCTATCAGGAGAGGGGCGTCTATTACGACCACATCGCCCCGGGCGGTCTGCCGGATCTTCTTCTTTATCTGTCTTATGACCTCGGGATGGACAATATCATCCAGTCTCTTTAAGAGATCGTTATCGTCGAATACGATCCGCCCGAGCTTCGTCTTATTGATCTCGCGCCCAGCCGTTAACACAGAAGGCCCGAAAAGAGCGGCCACCTTTCTGTAGGCCGGACCGCCTTTTTTTATGGAATCGTGCGCCAGCCTGTCGGCGTCGATCACCTTAGCGCCCAGACCCTTGAATATACCGGCCACATAACTCTTACCGGTACCGAATCCTCCTGTAAGACCTATTATCATCACGAGACTCCCGATATCCTATCGTAAAGTTTGATATACTCTTTCGCGGAAGCTTTCCAGGAATAATCCAGAGTCATCACTTTTCTGACTAACTCCTCCCATACGGCTCTGTTCCGGTAGAGGTTAAGCCCTCTCTTTATCGCGGAATGAAGCGCTTCAGCCTTATAATCCGAGAATGTGAAACCATTCCCCTCGCCGGTCTTCGGGTCGAACTCAGCCACGCTGTCCTTAAGTCCTCCCGTTTGCCTCACTACGGGAATAGCGCCGTACCTGAAGCTTATCATCTGCCCCAAACCGCACGGCTCGTACCTGGATGGAATAAGGAATAGGTCACTTGCCGCATATATCCTCTGGGCAAGAACAGCGTCAAACTTCAAGTTTATCGAGGCATTCTTTGGATACATCTTCGCCATCCTCTCGAACAGGACATGATACTTGTTGTCGCCGGTGCCCAATAGGATAAACTGCACCTTCGTATTTAATAATTCGCTGATTATCTTGGCCAAAAGGTCCAACCCCTTCTGATCGGCAAGGCGCGATATCAGTCCTATCATAGGTATTTCGCGATCTACCTTTAATCCCGTCTCAATCTGTAACTTCTCTTTATTTATTCCCTTATCATCAGGATCTACAGCCGAATATTTCTTATATATCTTCTTGTCGGTCTCCGGATTCCACACCCGGGCGTCTATTCCGTTCAATATCCCAGAGAGTACGTCTTCGCGCGTCTTGAGCACTCCTTCCACGGTAGATATAGCGTCGGAATATACGAGCCCTGCCTTCATCAGGTTAACTTTATCGTAGAACTCGAAGTATCTTATCGAGAATAGAGCCCAGTCAAGTCCCAGTTTAGGGAACTCTTCTTTTGGGAATACCCCCTGATATGCCATATTGTGTATAGTAAACAGCGTCTTCGTATTCGCGAAGAACGGATCGAATTTGTATAATGTATTGAGATAGACCGGTATGAGTGCCGTCTGCCAATCGTTACAATGTATAATATCGGGTTTAAAATCTTCGCGCTTACAGCGCTCGAGGACTTCGCGCGAAAAGAACGCAAACCTCTCTATATTATCCGGATAGTCCCCAAACTTGTCGCCATAAAGCTCTTTCCTGTTAAAATAATCGTCATTCTTTACAAAATATACTTTTATGCCTTTACCTATGATCGCCTCATCCTCCTTCGACTTAACCGACGCGTACTTCGGCATTATCACCCTTACGTCGATGCCGGCCTCTTCGAGAGCCAACGGCAGACTTCCCGCCACATCCGCCAAACCTCCGGTCTTGGCGAACGGCACCACCTCGCTTGAGGCCATGAGCACTTTCAACTTTCCCATCACATCTCCTTTACTTTCTCCATATCCAGCCAGTTCGGGCCCATCTCTATATGGGCTTCTATTGGCACCTTCAATTCTATCACCTTCTCCATCCCTTCCTTAATTATGCGCCATATTTTATCGATTTCGCCCTTAGGAACGTCGAATACGAGTTCATCATGAACCTGCATTATCATTTTCGACTTCATGCCTTCGATCTTTTCGTTTATAGATATCATCGCCACTTTAATTATATCGGCGGCTGAGCCCTGTATGGGGGTGTTTACCGCAGTTCTCTCCGCAAAAGATCTAAGCCGGCCGTCGGAACTGTTTATCTCCGGGATGTGCCTGCGTCGCCCGAGTATAGTCGTAACATAGCCGCTAGTTCTGGCTTCCTCTATTAAACCTTCCAGGTATTGTCTGACACCTGGATATCTTTCAAAATAAGCATCGATAAAATCCTTAGCTTTATTGACTTCTATTTTTAGGCTTTGGGATAGACCATACGGGCTCATCCCATATATGATCCCAAAGTTCACAGTCTTTGCCATATTCCTCATCTCGGGGTCCACATCTTTCTCGGCCACCCCAAATACGAGGCTAGCTGTGTATGTGTGTATATCGCGCCCCTCTTTGAATGCCATCTCAAGTTCCTTGTCACCCGAAAGATGCGCCAGAACCCTGAGTTCGATCTGGGAATAGTCCGCGGAGATAAGGATACTATTTTTTTCTTGAGCAATGAAAGCCCTTCTTATCTTCCTGCCCTCTTCGGTCTTTATCGGTATATTCTGCAGGTTGGGCCCGCTGGACGAGAGCCTCCCGGTTGCGGTTACAGTCTGGTTAAACGATGTATGCACTTTGCCGGTCTTCGGGTTTATCAGGTTAGGCAGTGAGTCGACATATGTGGACTTCAGCTTCGAAAGCTCCCTGTACTCGAGTAAAGACTTTGGAAGCTTATGTTCCGAAGCGAGCTTTGTCAGAACTTCCTCGTCAGTAGATATCCCCGTCTTAGTCTTTTTCACCACCGGAAGTTTAAGCTTATCGAATAATATTTTGGAAAGTTGTTTAGGGGAATTTATGTTGAATTCTTCGCCGGCGATATCATATATATACTTTGTCAATTTATCCAGCTTCTTCTCCATCTCCATGGATAGGTCCGCCAGGTAATCCTTATCTATCGATACGCCATTTATCTCCATTATGGCCAGAACCTCTATTAAAGGTATCTCAACCTTATAAAAGAGTTCCTCGAGATCCTTAGCAGAGAGCTCTTTTTCGAGCACCTTTTTAACTCGCATAGTCACATCGCTGTCCTCGCAGCAGTACCTCGAAACCCTGTCGACGTCGACCATATCCATCGTTATCGCATTCTTACCCTTCCCTATCAGCTCTTCTATCGGCGTCGTCATCTTGTGATTAAGGTAGTCGAACGATATATCCTCGAGATTATGGTTGGGCTTCGATGGATTTAAGAGGTATGAAGCGACCATCGTGTCAAATGATATCCCTCTTAACCTTATACCGTAATTTGAAAGAACAATATACTCGTACTTTATGTTCTGGCCTATCTTCTTTATCCGATCCGATTCAAATATAGGTTTAAGACGAGCCAATAGAGCGTCGGCATCGTGATACTTATTAAACGGGACGTAATATACATCTCCTATATCCCATGCGAACGATATTCCTACTAACCGGGCCAACATCGGATCTACATTCGTAGTTTCGCAGTCAAAGACGAACTCTTTTGCATCCTCAAGATGTCCGACAAGTTTTTTGAACTTTTTGTCATCATCGATCAGCGTATACTCCGAATCCAGCTTCCCTTTCGGCGTAAGGTTCTTTAGTAATGTCTTGAATTCAAGCTCCTTAAATAACTCCAAAAGCCTGGTCTCGTCTGGATTTTTTAACTCCAATTCCTTAAAATCTACATTCACCGGTACATCGGCGTCCAGAATAACCAGTTCCCTGCTCAATATCGCCATCTTCTCATTATCTTGAATGGCTTTCTTCTTCGACTCGCTCTTTATCTTATCGGTGTTCTTTAGCAGATTGTCGAGCGACCCAAACTCCGATATGAGCTCCACGGCGGTCTTCTCGCCTATCCCGAGCACCCCTGGTATATTGTCCGTAGCGTCCCCCATCAGAGCCATTATATCTACCATCCGGTCCGGAGCGACCCCGTAAGTTTCCTTCACCTTCTCCGCATCGTAAACGAGCCCCTCCTTATGAGTAGAATAGACCTTTATATGGGAATTGACCAACTGCAGCGCATCCTTATCACCGGTGACTATAAAAGTTTCGATATCTCTGGCCTCGGCCTTTTTGGCTATTGTCGCCAGCACGTCGTCGGCTTCATAGCCCTGCATCTGATATATCGGTATATTGTAAGCCTCAACCAGTTCTTTTATATATGCCATCTGCCCGGCAAGCTCATCCGGCATGGGCTTTCTATGAATCTTATATTCATCGTACTTCTTGTGTCTGAAAGTGGGGCCCTTCATATCGAAAGCCACGGCCAGCATGTCGGGTTTTGTGTCGGCTATAAGTTTATTGAGCATAGTAACAAAACCGTATACGGCGTTAGTAGGCTGCCCTTTGGAATTAGATAGCACCCTTATCGCATAAAACGCTCTGTAGCAGAACGAATTACCGTCAATCAGAAATAGCCTGACCTTGGACATCAAACGGCAAGCCTTATATGAGGTTACAAGCGCTGCAGGACATACTTTTAACAATATACATTATATTTTGGGAATTTTTCTCTCGGAAACTGATTTTACCGCTTTAATAGAGGAAAAACCGAACCGTCAGTACTGAAGGTATTATACAAATATCGTTATATTTGTCAACAGAAATCGGCTATTTTTTCATATGCTTACTGAAATAGTTCTCGGTCAGGTCATCTATATTCTGGGTCAGTTCCTGAATGCGGGCTTCCTTATCAAACTTGGATTTCATATCCTTGGGAGGATTAGCCATGATATCGAACTGGAGACGTTTGCGTTCATAGTAGGCCCTCCTCAGGTCGTCCAATATATCATTCCTGAGCTGAACCATGAGTCGCGACCTTACATCGATATTCGTCTGGTCGTCCGACCAGATTAGGCCGGCAATGTCCCAGGATACCGACACGTCCATCCCGCTTGCTATGTCATCCGGTCCGGATGTAACATAATCCTTGGTGGCGCTGGTGTATATCTCATAGGTGTTTGATACATTTTTGTCCCATCCGAGCGAAACCTTAGGCGCCAGAGCCTTAAGGCGCGACTGGCTTTGCCAGTTCTTTATCTTCTCCGGGTTCACGTCGGCATAATCTATAGCGGCCTTCCTAAGCTCCGCGAACGGAGGCTCATTATCGAAGACTATCTTGAGATTTTTAAGACCCTTTTCAACGTCTATGTAATTATCCGATACATACCGCCCGCTCTCCAGCCTGTAGAGCCCCTGATCCGTAGAAGCCCAGAGTGACTTTTCGTCATCCCCGACTATGGTCAGACTCGTTATATTCACGACCTTGTCAAATCCCTTATATAACTCGCGCCATGCATCTTTATCTTTTTCGTATTCAAAGACGCCCTTGGTAGTGGCGCAGTAGATGAGATCGGACTTTGAGGGTGAGGCGATATAATTTATACTCCCCGACAGGCCGCCGCCCGGGACTTTGGCCCAAGTCTTCCCGCCATCCGACGTCGAGAAGAGATCCTTGCCTACGCCGACATAGACCCTGGCATCCGTAATAGCTATACAGCTGACGCCATCACCGTCTTCCTCGGATTCATATTCCGCTCCTTCGGAAGTCCCTGACGTCTCTCCTCTTTCGGGCGTAATCTTTACAAAACTACGCTCCCAATTCCCGGCCAGGCCGCTGGATGTATAAAACCCGCCATTGCCGCCGGCATATATCACGTCTTTATCTAGCAATACACACTTGACGCGGCTGTTCTTGAGAGTTCCGCTAATATCCGTCCATGACGATCCGTAATCCGTACTTAAAAAAACACCCTTCTCAGTCCCTATAACTATAAATGCAGGGTTGTCCTTCGATACCGATAATGCCAGCACATTGCTCTTATCCGGTAAAATCGATCTGAAGACGTTCTTCCATATCTTACCACGGTCATCCGTCCTGTAGAGACCCCTCCGTGTGCCGATATATATATGTTTGGACCTGCCCGCGATACAACTTATCTCATTCTCACCCTGGGGCAGTGCAAAGACCGGTTCCCATTTGTCATTTGGATCTGTGGCAACATAGACCTCATTGCGGGTGGCAAGATATAATGCGCCTTTATCCGTAACGAGCCCCCTGGTATCGATATTCCTGATATTACCATCCTTACCGGCCCATACACCCTGAGCTTCAGCATCGACGCATGCAACAGATTGAAGAACCAACACTAATACAACAAATAGCTTATACATATGAACCTCCTTCTTTTGGAGGATCATAACACTAATTTGCTAAATTGTCAAGAATAATTTGATTATTTTACAAATCGAGCGATCTCTGTTTAAGGTTGGCTTATCTCTTATTACTGGGTGATTGTTTTGAATTGGCTTCAAATTTGGCAAATGTTTCATACGCACATGGAACCACAAATAGCGTTAAGATCGTAGAAAGTGCTACTCCGCCGATAATGGAAACGGCCATAGGCACCATCGTCTCGGCTCCGGAACCTTTTGAAAATGCTTCCGGTATAGCAGCCGCGATTATCGCGATAGAAGTCATAAGTATCGGTCTTAAACGTATGGGACAAGCGTCCAAAAGCGCCTCCCTTACTCCCATCCCCTGTCGCCGCCGTTCGTTCGTAAAATCAACAAGCAAGATGGAATTTTTCTTGACGATTCCCATTAGAAGGATAAGGCCTATCATGCTGTAAAGATTGAGTGAATTGTGTGTCAAGAATAGAAATAAGAAGGCACCGGTTATACTGAAGGGTAAAGCTAAAAGTACGGTAAGTGGATGAATAAAGCTGTCGAACTGAGTTCCCAAAACCATATACGCTACGAAGATTCCCAAAATAAGAGTAAATATTAGACTCTGAAAAGACTCTTTAAACGCCTGAGCTCCTCCGGAAAATACTATATGATAGCCCTCAAGCCGGATTCGCGTAAATGCTGACAGCACGTTCACGATTTTTTCGGGTAATTGAAAATAATGAGGGCTGGACCTGTGCCGACACGACTTCAGACAACGGCACGACCTCGCCGAATTCATTACGAACCCACATCTTCTTGATATCTGCCGGGTTCGATCTGTCGGCTTCGAGTAACCGGACCCTGACATCATAGCGTTTACCATGACTTGTAAATTTACCCTGGCGGACTCCTCCTATCATGGCATTGATCGTATCGGCTATTGAAAGGACGCTGACGCCGTGCCCTGCGGCCTTCTCGCGATCAGGATAGACCTGCAATTCTGGCATGCCAAGCTGGTAGTCCGTATCGACGTCCGTCATAAGCCCGGATGCCTTCATCCGTTTCATGATCTCTTGACTGAACTCTCCCAGTTTATCCCAATCAGGCCCTCTGACTGTAAATTCGATGGGAAAACCGCGCTGCGCGGTAAACCCAGAAAGAGAAAGATCCTGAATTACTGCCCGATCGACTCCCGGTATAGCACTAAGCTCCTTACGAGCCACCTGCATAAATTCTTCCTGGGTCTCCCGATGCCCATTTATAAGAGGCCGCTTGTTACGATCTTTCATAGTGATAAAGAGAAATCCCGAATTGACCTGTCCTCCCGTAAAGCTGCCTACCGCGCTGAAATAAGTCTCTATATCTTTCCGCTCCATTAAGAACTTCTCTGCCTGTAAAAATATGCCATTGGTCTTTTCGATAGAAGATCCCAAAGGCAACGTTATTCTGGCAAGAAAACGGCCCTGGTCCTGCGATGGGACAAATTCTTTCTTTAAAGCCACAGTAAGGCCCAAAGAAGCAATGAAGACAACGGTTGCTATAATTAATACTAATTTGGGCATGTTCAATAAGCGGGATAGTATCGCTCGATATTTAGAGGCGACTCTCTTCATAAGTTTATCTATAAAATGACCCAGCTTCGTGGTATGGCCGACCGTAAGAAATTGTGAGCATCTCATAGGTGTTATGGTGATCGCCTCGAGTAAAGAGAACATTACCGCAACGGAAATAGTGACTCCAAACTGAAAAAAGAATTTACCGACTATCCCCTGCATAAAGATGACAGGTATAAATATCGCCAGGATCGCCACCGATGTCGCTATCGCGGCAAATGTAATCTCCCGCGCTCCTATCAAAGCCGCATCTACACGGGACTTCCCCTGTTCTTGATAACGTGAGATATTCTCCAGCACCATGATAGCGTCGTCGACAACTATCCCTATGACTAAAGAAAGGCCGAGCATGGTAAACGTGTTAATGGTGAACCCAAGAAAATACAGAACCAGGAATGCGCCGGAAATTGAAAATGGTATGGAGAGAAGAACGTTGATATTAGCGCTCCAGGAGCCCAAGAATATATAGCAGACGATGGAAGTTAAAATAACAGAAAGAAGCAGGTTGCGCTTCAGCTCATTTACGGAGTCCTGTATAAACTGCGTCGCATCAAAGACAACCCCCAAATGCATACCGGTGGGCAAAGTCTTTTGCAACTCCGCCGTTCTCTTCTTTACTCCTCTAGCCACTTCGATAGCATTTGTCCCGCGCTGTTTTACTATTCCAAGGCCGATCGCGGTACGGCCCCAGCTGCGCGACATCCTGCGGATATCCGCCAGACCATCTTCAACCTTGCCCAACTCACCGATACGTATATTTTTCCAGATAGGCCCGCCGCGTACACGTTCCGGTATTATTATATTTTCGAATTGTTCCGGCGTTGTGGCTTCACCATAAACGCGGACATTGACCTCCTTGAGGCCGGTGTCAATATAGCCTGCCGGAAGGTCGGCATGTTGAAAACCGATGGCGCTTAAAACATCTTCAACTGTAAGCTGCTTCTCCTGCATCTTCTCGGCATCCAGCCAAACTCTCAGGTTCGGATCGACATACCCTCCCAACCTGATCTCGCCGACACCCGGAACGGTGGTAAATCGATCTTTCAAAGTTTCATTTACATAGTGAATGAGGTCCTTAAGGGGGCGTTCTCCGGAGAGCGCTACAAACATGATCGGCTGATCTTCGGGATTGGTCTTTGTTACAATGGGAGGATCTATGTCGCGCGGTAAGTTCCTCTGTGCCTGCGCGATCTTTGTCTGGACTTCCTGCAGAGCAACGTCGATATTGCGATTAAGGTTAAACTCTATGGAGATCTGCGTTATGCCTTGCATCGACACCGAGGTGACTTCCTTGACGCCTTCGACGCTCATCACAGCATCCTCTACAATGTCTGTGACATCTGTCTCCATAACCTCAGGGGCTGCGCCTTCCCACGCGATAGACACCGATACGACCGGAAAATCGACGTCAGGAAGCTGACTCACGCCGAGGCGCCAGAAACCGATAGCGCCGAAGACGATGACGCCTATCATCAGCATCCAGCCGAAAACTGGTCTTTTTATCGAAAGGTCAGAAAGTGTCATTAAAAGCTCTCCGTTATATCTTCGGCCGCCGCCACGCGCAGGCGCCAGTATAGGCGCTTAGCCGCGTAGAGCGCGCGGATATAGTTTCGATGCGACTCCTCGAGCGTCTGGATCGCTGCCAAAACGTCAAGATTACTTACAAGGCTTCTTTCATAGTCCTTCCTCTGCAGGTGATAGTTTAATTTAGCTGTATCGAAGGCTTTCTTCAGACATTCGTACACGGCTATCGCCGCCTTAAGCTTTACATAAGCGTCCTTTATGTCATAAGGGGCTACCCTCTTGGCTCTTTCAAATAGAAGCTTACTCTCATGCGCCTTCAACGCGTACTCTTTTGATCTGCCGAGAGTTTCGGTGCCTTCAAATATAGGCACATTTACACTCAAGGTTATATCCCAGTCCGTGCCTTCGTCAAAACCGGTCCGCTGCGTATAATAATTCCCATCTACGCTCACGGTCGGCAGGAAGTCGCTGTCGACTATCTTTGAAGCCTGCACCGCAGTTTGCCAGGCATACTTGGCGGCTTCGACATCCGGCCTCAAGGCCGATCTCGAAAGATAGTATTCCTCAACCATCAACTCGGACGGCACCGGATAATGATCCTTAGTCTCGCCTATCGGACCTCCTATAAGGAATTCAAGTATCTGTCTGGCGACATCCTCGTTGCTCTTTACAAGTTCTATCGTCGATTCGACGCCGTAAAGCTGCGCTTTCGCGTTCACGACTTCACTCTGTCTCGATCTGCCCAGGCGCTCACGGGCTCTGAGTTCCACTATGCGCTTCATCAGGGACTTCTTCGTATCGTCCAGCGCATTCAGATCCTCCCTTGTTTCCATCAGCGTGTAGAAAGCGTCCGAAACATCTAGCAGAAGAAGCTGCTCCGCTCTGATCATTTCGTTTATGCGCTGTTTGCGCTCGAGATTGGCCCCTTTCATTCCGGCGAACGCCTTGAAACCGCTAAAGAGCGTCTGATTATAATTGAATCTGCGATCTGAACTCTTAGACGGCTTCTGGGTTGAAAAAGTACCGGAATCGTCGGGGATCGATTCCTGCAGATCGTTCGAAATGAAGGATATGTGCGGCATCATTATGGATAAAGCCTGCAGGAATCTGGCTTCGGTCTCTTTTACACGGTCGGCGTTTATGGCTATGAGCTCGCTCTCTCTCAATGACAACGCATAACATCTGGGCAGAGTAAATAACTCGCCGGGCTTCATCGCCACCTCATCCTTGGAAAATACTTCCGGCGCTGGTGGAATTTTTTCAGTAAATAGCGGCGCCTCGAATATCCGCGGTTGTTCCGGAAATACAGATTCCTGAAAACAGAATATAACCCCAACCATAACCAAAAAGAAGGTTAATCTCTTGATCATCATATCTAAAATCATCCGTTCAAATGCTCCTTTATGTGTTCCAGGATCGACAGGTATTTTTCGCGTTCTTCCTGGGATATCATGGCGAACATCTTTATTGTAACTCGCTTTCTGTCATCTATGGCGGTGCGGACGGTCTTCATTCCTTTAGTGGTAAGTTTTATGAAAACTATGCGCCTGTCATTCAAATCCCGCGAACGATTCGCATATCCGTCTCGAACCAGCCTATCGACTACCCCTGTCATGGCCGAGGTCGTGACGTTCATCGCTTTCGCAAGATCAGTCATATTGGCCTCTTTCTCGCGCTCGAGGATATTCATGATAGCAAGCTGCGGCAGAGTTATCTTCATCTTATGGAAATCGCCGGCCTGGCTCCTTAAGAATTCTTTCATTATAGCCGGCATTATCTCG
>JAPLMF010000047.1 GCA_026387155.1 Candidatus Omnitrophota bacterium | reverse complement strand
CCTATCGAATATCTTCTTTAAAAATACTCCTACCGGGTTAAACTGCTCAAACCTTCTCTTCTTATTCTCAAACCTCTCAAGGATGCTGTTTAAGAATATATACGAATCCCTCCAATCATCTTCGAGCTTCTTCAGGCTGTTCTCTGATATAAAGTGTATTCCTCCGAGGTTAAGGATGTCATTCACCGGATCACTTAACCTCATGTGCGGCATGTATTTGAACTCCAATCCGCCTTTAAGCGCGTCATATTTGATCTTAAGCGCGGACTTGGCCTTCAGAAAAGCGTCCTCGTCGTCTTTTGTTATCCTCTCCCTGGATATGGTATCGGAATAAAGCGAATGCAGTTTTCCCCAAAATTCCAGGAATTCTCTTAATGCTTTTATATCTACTTCTGTCTTTTTGTCTATCATAACACTAACTTCTGAAATTTACAACGTCTTTGCCAAGCACCTTCTCGATATCCCTAACCAAACCTTCGTGCGGCTCTACCGCAAGCGTGTTGTTTATCGCAACCTTCGTATGGTTACCGTCCGGTTTTATGAAATTCAGGTAGACCGGAACCCTTCCGGGGTACCTCGATAGGACTTTTTTCAGCCTTTCGAGCGCGCTCGACTCTAAACCCGCCGTGACAAGGCTTATCTCTACTGACCGGGTATACTTCATGCGCACGCTCTCGAGCGTTGCTATCTCATTAGCTATAAGCTTCGGCTCTTCTTCGCGCAGGTTCACACGGCCCTTCACAAATACCATCGCGTCCGCCTTTATAAGGGATCCGACCTTAGCGAATGTTATCGGAAAAACCAGCACCTCGACCGTACCGTCAAGGTCCTCCAGGCTCATTATCGCCATCTTCTCATTAGTCTTGCGTGTGACCGTGAATTTGACCTTCGAGATTATCCCGCCTATCAGCACATCGTCGCCGTCCGCCCTGTCTTTTAGCGCGGTCGTAGGGCATGTGGAATAGGTCTTGAGCAGTTTTTCGAAACGCGCCAAAGGATGTTTAGTTATATAGAACCCGAGCATCTCTTTTTCGTATGTTAAGAGCTGATTCTCCTGCCATTCAGGTATGTTTGGGGTATCGTGATACGTCTTCTTAAAACTCTCCTCATCTTCAAACTTACCAAAGAACGACAACTGCCCGCTCGTCCTGTCGGCCTGCGTACTACTGGCTATATCAAGCGCCTTGTCTATCATTGCCGACATCTGCGACCTGTATAGCCCCAGCGAATCCATGGCGCCGCATCGTATAAGGCTCTCTATGACTTTCCTGTTTACAAGCCGGGAATCGACCTTCTCGGTAAAATCATATATTGACTTGAAGCGCCCCTCTTTCTGCCTCACCGTTATTATTGAGTCTATGGCTCCCTGCCCCACGTTCTTGACCGCGGCCATCCCGAACCTTATAGACCCGCCGATGACCGTAAAGCTCGCAAAGCTCTCGTTGACGTCAGGCGGCAGGATCTTTATCCCCATCCGTAAAGACTCGTTTATGTACTGGGCTATCTTATCGAGGTTGTCTTTTTCACTGGACAGAAGCGCGGTCATGAACTCTACCGGGAAGTTGGCTTTAAGATACGCGGTCCTGTAGCTTATCAGAGCGTAGGCAGCCGAATGAGACTTATTGAACCCGTATCCGGCGAAATATTCTATCTGGTCAAATATCTTTTCGGCTATACGCTTCTCTATCTCGTTCTTCGCGGCGCCGCGCACAAAATGCTCCCTCATCTGGTTCATCACTTCCGGCGTCTTCTTACCCATCGCGCGCCTTAAGGTGTCGGCTTCCTGATATAGTATGACGCCGTAAGTCTCTTTAAGTATAGGCTCCAGTTTAGGGTGGTCATAGCGGACTTTTATCTCATTATGTTTACGCTTCATGAAGTCGTCCAACATACCGCTGCCTATCGGGCCGGGCCTGAATAGAGCCAGGAGCGCTATTATATCCTCGAACTTTTCCGGATCGAGCTTCTTTAAGAGATCGCGCATCCCGGAAGATTCAAGCTGAAATACTCCTGCGGATTCGGCGTTCGCGAGAAGCTGGAATGTCTTCTTATCGTCAAGCGGCAGATTGTTGATATCTACATCTACGCCCCTGGTGCGCTTTATTATCTTCATAGCCTCGCTTATTACGGTCAGCGTGCGCAAACCCAGAAGGTCCATCTTAAGGAGCCCGATCTTCTCAAGAGAGGTCATCGGATAGGCCGTAGTGATCTGGCCATCCTGAACTTTGTAGAGCGGCACGTAATTTACAAGCGGCTCCTCGCTTATAACGACTCCGGCCGCGTGTGTGGAAGCGTGGCGGGTGAGACCCTCGAGCACCATCGATGTATCTATTAGTTCAGCGATCTTTGGATCGTTTTTGTACAAGTTCCGAAGCTCCGCCTCCTGCTCAAGCGCATGAGAGAGCGTCATATTAAGATCGCTTGGAACAAGCTTAGCTATCTTATCTACATCGGCATACGCCATCCCCAGCGCCCTTCCGGTGTCGCGGATGACGGCTTTAGCCATCATCGTGCCGAAAGTAATGACCTGGGCGACATTCTCCTTGGAATACTTCTTCATGACGTAATCTATGACCTCGTTACGCCGCTCGTAACAGAAGTCTATATCTATATCGGGGAGACTGATCCTTTCGGTCGTACTTAAGAGGATCTATATCTGTTATTCCCAGCGCGTAACTTACGACGCTGCCGGCGGCGCTTCCGCGGCCCGGCCCTACCGGTATGCCGTGCTCTTTAGCATAATGTACAAAGTCCCACGCTATCAAAAAATAGCTGGGATAACCGAAATTCTCAATGATCTTGAGTTCATGTTCGACGCGATCGGTTACCGTCTTATCCCGGGCAGGATAACGCCTGTTAAGCCCCTCGGACACTAACTCCCTCAGGTAACCTTCCTTCGTCTTACCCTCCGGAGCTTTATAATTCGGCAGGTGATGATGTTTGAAGTCCAGTTCCAGATTGCACTTCTCGGCGATCGCAACCGTATTCTTCAGCGCATCGGGAGCCATATCCCCGAAATTACGCGCCATCTCTTCGCGCGTCTTAAAGTAGAACTCATCGGTCGACAGACGCATCCTGTCGGAGTCCTCCATCGTCGTCTGGGTCTGTATGCACAGAAGGACCTCATGAGCGCGGGCATCCTCTTGTTCGAGATAATGTACGTCGTTGGTAGCCACCAGAGGCATATTCATGCTCCTGGCCAGTTTTATTATCTCTACATTAACCTTCTCCTGTTCGGGAATAAGATTGTCCTGTATCTCGAGGTAAAAGTTGTCGCGGCCGAATATGGAGGAATATTCGTCTATTACCTTTTTGGCCTGATCTATCTGGTTGGTATATATCAGATGCGGTATCTCGCCCTTGAGGCAGGCTGAGCTTGCTATGAGGCCTTCGTGATATTGTGAAAGGATCTCTTTATCCACCCTCGGGCGGTAGTAGAACCCCTCGAGATATCCGGATGATACGAGTTTCATCAGGTTCTTGTAGCCCGCCTCGTTCTTTGCAAGGAGCACCAGGTGGAACGCCGCCTCCTTTATGCCATGAGCAGACTTCTCAAACCTGGAATCCGGCGCGACATATACCTCGCACCCGATTATAGGCTTGATTCCGTTCTTCATCGCTAGGTCGTAGAACTCGACCGCGCCGAACATGCTGCCGTGGTCCGTTATGGCGCAAGCGGCTCCGTCCAGGAGGCTATACTGGCTATGAAGATGCAGATGGACAAAGTCAGAGTGAGTCATTTATCGTAAATACTGCCAATCTGGTTCGCTATTTACCCATTCCTACGCGCTGAGCGGCCTGAAAGACCTTACCTTCGGTCTGTATGGACGGCGCTATTATGATCTCGGTCTTGTGCATCTCTTTGATATCTTTCGCGCCTACCGAACCCATCGATGTCTGAAGAGCCCCCATCAGGTTCTGCGAACCGTCATCCACTCTTGCCGGGCCGTATAATATCTCTTCCAGGGTCCCGGTAACACCGACCCTTATACGTGTGCCCCTCGGAAGGTTTGCGTGCGGCGTAGCCATACCCCAATGATAGCCTCTGCCCGGAGCTTCCTTAGACCTTGCGAAGGCGCTGCCGACCATGACCGCATCCG
>JAPLMF010000035.1 GCA_026387155.1 Candidatus Omnitrophota bacterium | reverse complement strand
TTATAGTATCCGCAAAATTTAGGTTATTGTAGAATTCGTAACCTGCAAGTATCGACGTGCTCTTGGTAAGCTGCCACGAGCACCCCAAATTAGTGGAACCATAACCGGACCGGGTCCCTTGGTATTCCACGCATATCCATAATTTATCGCTTATCTCGGTCATGGTTCTTTCCCATGCTGCGAGGACCCCGCGATTATCCTTGTTGCCGTCTCCGTCCAATAGAAGGTCTCTATTTCCCCAAAAGTAACCCATAGAGAACCTGCCTAAGGATAGGTCCTTTACCTTTATAGTCTTTGCCGCCTTGCCGTAGATGATGTTGAAGTTGGTCTGGTTTGGCTGGGTCCCTATATCATATAGCCCTACCGCGATCCCCGGGAAGTAAGGGCTGTATGCATCTTCGGGGATAGCGACTTTGGCGTTGAAATATATAGGATAGCTGTCGAGATCTCCGTATCCAGTCTTGTAATCCAATCCGACCTCCGCCCTAAACTTAGTAAAAGGCAGGATGCCGAAAGTAAGCCCGGTATTAGTTATGGTATTTGCCTCGGAACCATCAGCGTTCTTATTGACCGGGATGTACACATCAGCGGTAATATGGCCGGTGCCGTAATCCTGCGTATCGGTCGATGGAGCCCATATGTGGGTCGATGCGGTCGGATATGCGCGTTCCTCAAAAACCACCAAAAATATGGCTGCGGTAAGAGCTGTCAAAGCCAATTTCTTCATCTTATTCTTCATATTCTCGTCCTTCAAAAAATAAAAAGACGCCTTTGGGCATGTACTTTGCCAAAAGACGTCTGTGTCTAAAAATAATAAAGCGTCCCTTTTTTGGAACGCCATTGTCATCTCACACAACGATGTGCTTTATTTTAGTACAAGTAAAATAAGGTCAATTCTGGTAACCGGTTTCGGTCCTATCAAACGCGCGTCCGAATCTTTTGCGCATATTTTTCCGGATCTTTATGACCATGACGTGGGATATCCCGAGCGATTTCCCAATTTCGCGAACGGTCGATCCATCCATGGATAGTTTGAGTATCGTGCGTTCGCGTACTGTCATCTGCTTCATGGCCGTACTTTCCGATATAGACACACTCTCGGCGTTCTCCTCGATACGGCGGTCTTCGTACCCCAGAAATGATTCAAGGGTAGAGTCGCCGTCCTCATTCAACTTTTGTAGACTTATCAGATTTGCCTTATCCATAGTCTTCCGGATGTAGTTCTTCAGATGGAAATAGCACCCTTGCAGTACATAGCTGTCTGTCTTATCACCCAGCTTATTTTGATTGTAGTAGATCCATAGGTGTTCCAGCGCCTCCTGAAAGAGATCGTCCTCGTCGAAGAACGTGAAGTGGCCGTTCAGCTTATGCGTTATCCCGCGAAGCGTCGGCGAAAGCTTGCTGATCAGATCTTCAAAATTTTCTTTCATATTTTCCTTTAAAACAAAAAACCCTTTATAAGCGTTCATCGCTTTAGATAAAGGGCTTCATCGTCCTTTTACTTTAAGATTATCTGTACTTGTTTGTGATCGGCATCCGCCTGTCCTTACCAAAAGCCTTGGGTGTGATCTTTATGCCTGGCGGAGCCTGCCTTCTCTTATACTCGCTATTATCAACCATACTTACTACTTTAGCGACAATATCTTTATCAAAACCGGTTTTAACTATATCCGCAGAACTCCTATCCTCCTCTATATAAGACTTGAGTATCTTGTCCAGCATGTCATATGGCGGCAGGGTGTCGCTATCCTTCTGGTCCGGCCTTAGCTCCGCCGTGGGCTCTTTAGTCAGCACATCTTCAGGTATTATTGAGGATATCGAATTTCTGTATAAAGCCAGTTTATATACGAGCGTTTTCGGCACATCCTTTATCACGGCAAATCCCCCCGCCATATCGCCGTAAAGGGTAGCATACCCAGTACTCATCTCTGATTTGTTACCTGTAGTAAGGACCATCCATCCGAACTTGTTCGATAGCGCCATCAGCATATTGCCTCGGATCCTCGCCTGTAAATTTTCCTCAGTTTTATCTCTGCCTGATCCTGAGAACTTGGAATCGAGAGCCATCATATATAGTTTGAATAGCTGTTCAATCGATATAGTCATGAATCTTATTCCTAGATTTTCGGCTAGACGCCCGGCGTCCCTGAGAGAAGCCTCGGAAGAATATCTTGTCGGCATGAATACCCCTATAACATTATTTTTACCGAGAGCATCTACCGCTATTGAGGCCACAATAGATGAGTCTATTCCTCCGGAAAGTCCTATAACCACCTCTTTGAATCCATTCTTCCGGACATAGTCACCAAGCCCAAGCAGAAGGGCTTCGTATACCTCAGCTATGGCGCTCGGCTGTTTTATCTTATGAGCAGGAATATCCGGCTTATCAGTCGCCGGTATACTGTAGGATATAGTTACCGCTTTCTTGAAGCGACCCGCAGCGGCCGGTATATCGATATCGACCACCAGAAAGTCTTCTTTGAAGGCAGCTGCCCGTGATATTACTTTCCCCTTATGGTCTACTATCATGCTCTGGCCGTCGAATACCAATTCATCCTGCCCGCCCACCATGTTTGTATATGATATGAATACATTATTAGTCTTGGCCTGATACCGAACCATTTCTTCTCTTTTATCTATCTTGCCCATATAGTAAGGAGATGAGCTTATGTTTATTATAAGATCAGCCCCCTTGGCTGCCTGCATGGCTACCGACCCTTCCTTATGCCATATATCTTCGCAGATATTGGCTCCGAATAGGATGTTGCCCAGCCTGAATACTGACTGGGAAGGCGCGGCCGTAAAGTATCTAAACTCATCGAATACTCCGTAGTTTGGGAGTGACATCTTATAACATACACCGGCGATCTTGCCTTTATGTATGATAGCGGCGGCATTATATATATCGGACCTCTTTCGGTCGACGAAACCTACGACCGCTACAATATTCCCTACTGACTTTGCAACTTTGCCGATCGCGATTATATTATCATCAATGAACGACGATTTTAGGAGAAGGTCCTCCGGAGGATATCCTGTTATGGCCAGCTCCGGGAAAGATACTATATCTACCCCCAACACCTCGGCCTTCCTGAGATGGTCGGTTATCTTAAGGACGTTCCCCTCGAGGTCGCCCACCGTGCAGTTTATCTGTGCAATTGCCAGTCGTATCTTGTTTTTCATAGGTCTTCCAAATACAAAAGGCGTCCGTATCCCATCATGGGACCAGGACGCCTTAGTCCTTGTAAATAAAAAAAGCCTTCTGGCAACCCTTGCCGGAAGACACCATCGTCGTCTCGACTCTCATGACAAGTGTACCATGTCCTAGAATTTTGTCAAGTATAAATTTTCTTTTTTAGGCTTAACGCGCCTTACTTCTTACGCATATTCTCAATAAGGATTATTGCCTCTGCGATCTCGCGCATCGACTTGCGCAAATCCATACTTTGTTTTTGTATCTTTCTGAAAGCTTCCTCTTCGGGCATGCCCTGCTCGCGCATAAGTATGCCTTTAGCTCTTTCCACGGCCTTACGCGTCTCAAGCTCTTCCATTACATTCTTCGTCTTCAGCATCAACGCGCCGTTCTCTATGACTATCGCAGCCTGATTTGCTACGGCGGTAAGAACACTTATCTCCTCGCGCGAGAATTTATGGGGGTATGAGGTGTAACTGTTAATTACCCCGATAACCTTTCCTTTAAATGATAACGGGACCGATAACATCGACTTAAGATCCTCTTTCAGGGCTATATTCTTAGATCTATACTCGGGTTCTTCACTTAAGTCATATACGGATATTGGCTTGTTCTCCATGGCGACCTTGCCTGCAATACCTTCTCCGACCCTTAAATTGGGTTTCTTATTATATGCTTCGCTCATAGACTGGGTGGCTTTCAATACGAGCTCACCGGTCTTATCGTCGACCAGCATCAATGAACATATTTTGGAATCCATAACCTCGGCCGTTACTGTTACTATGAGCTTGAGTATATCGTTAAGATACAGGTTGGAAGTTATGGAGCTGGATACCTTGGATATAGCTTCCAGCTGTTTTGCGTGCGACGCTCTTTTATTTTTTTTAACGGTCACTGTTATTGCCTTCCGGGCCTGGTTGTATGCTTAGCCGTTGATGAAATTTTTTGCTCTTAGGATGGGGCTACCCAGGGTTTTATATTTGTCCCGAAGAATTTTTGATCGAAATCTTTAGGTGTGCCTTGCACCCAGACATCATTTAATCCTAAAAGGTGCGCCTCGTCAACTACATTCGCATACTCTTCCTTCCCTATGCCGCGCGATATCTCAGGATAGCTATAGGCCTTGAATGTCGGATAATACTGGCTCATTATACTTAAGTATGTTTTTTTTGATATATTTTCCTTTATGAATTGTAGTGTTTTAATGGTGCCCGATACGCCTTCCGGTAACGCCAATAGGCGTACTATCATACCTTTTCGAGCGATTCCGCCCGTATCTACGATAAGGTCTCCGACCTGCCTATACATCTCCAAGACGGATTCTCGGTTCCGGTCTACATAGTCCGGAGCATCCGAGTATTTCTTTGCCATGTTATTATCGGAATAACGCATATCCGGCAGATATATATCTATCACGCCTTCGAGCGCTTCTATCGACTCTTTAAGTTCATAACCGCTTGTATTGTAGACTATCGGTATGGATAAGCCTTTCCCAAGCGCCTCTTCCAGGGCCGATAAGATCTGAGGCAGGTAATGAGTCGGGCTTACGAGATTTATATTGTGACATCCGCGTTTCTCAAGTGAAAGCATGATCTCTGCCAATTCACCGGTCGTCACTTCCTTGCCTTCATCCAGCTGGCTAAAACGGTAGTTCTGACAATAGACGCACTTCATGTTGCAGCGGGAGAAGAATATGGTCCCTGAGCCTCGTTCCCCTGAGATCGGCGGCTCCTCTCCTTGATGTGATAGGTAGCTGTATACGGAAGCCCGAAGTCCTGCGCGGCAATACCCGAGCTCACTTTTAGTCCTATCGAGGCCGCACTTTCTGGGACAAATACGGCATCTTGAGAGCGAATCCTCAAAATGAAGGATAGCTTTTTTTACGCAATTTAAATGGCTCACCTTGCAGAGTACTTTCTTGCGAGAGTAAAGACGAATAGGCCGGCCAGAAATACTCCTAGGAAGGCTTCTGTGGCTGCTAGCATTCTGAAGGTGGAATGAGGTTTAGGAATGAAATCCCCGTAACCTACCGTTGTATAGGTTATAGTGCTATAGTATATGTAGTCCATCCATCCGGGCTGCGTACCCGGCGAAGCGGGGCACTCTATGGCTCCAAATATGCGGTACAGGAAAGCAAATCCTAGTATACAGGATAGAGCCGAAAGTATTATCCTATAAGGCTTCTCCCCGTACCCGCACAAAATATTCATGGTGAGGCTCGGTAGGTACTCCAAGCTGCCTTTTTTCTTTAGTATGCGCCTCTCCATCGTCTTTTCTTTGAAAGATGCCCAGCTGGCGTCGCCATATCGGCCAGTAGACGCAAATAGCTGTTTTATGTCTCTGTAAGACTCCTCGGCAGATAACTCTCCATCCTCGTTTATGCGGCACTCCTCCAGCGGGCCCTTTCCTTTCGAGAAACTAGATTTGGAAACGGACCTGACTCCGTTAAGTGAGGCATGCCACATCTTGATATTAAAAAGTTTGGCGTTCCAGAAGTCGGCGAACGATATATCCGCTTCGGTCATATTTGCACCGGAGAGGTCCGAATTCCACAGACGTGACCCGGACATTTTCGATTTTGTCAGGTCTGCATCCTGGATGTCGCAGTGCGTAAAGTCGCATGAAGACAGATCAGTCCCTATGAGTGCTGCTCCCTTAAGTTTGGAATCGAAAAAGTGAGATCCGGTCATGTCCGCCTGCGAAAGATCGGAACCAGAAAAGTCGAATTTTTCGAAAAGAACCCCTCTTAAGGATACCTTCTTCAGGTTACAGCCCGCGAGGTCGCGGTTTTCCCCTGCCGCGCGGAGCAATGTTTCCAAATAAGAATCCTTACTGTTTACATGGTCCCAGCAGAATTCGGAAGAGACGACGGCAAGTTCATCGCACGCCCCGCAGCCGCATTTATGTTGAACATTTATCATAATTCATCCGCTCTGTGTGTCACATTTCTATCTATAAAATCTATAATAGCTCTTTCTTTTTTCGGCTCTAGGTGAGTTAAGGCTACCCCCATTCCGGGGTATACATGTGGCTGTATCTCCTTATCGGCCAGATATACTATTCTGCCGTCAGCGGTAAGTTTTTTTGTCTCCCCGGGGATACCGAGAGATAGCTCCAGCAGGCTATTTAGTGGAAATACATACTTTGTGTGTATATATATACCTGCTGCGCTCAAATTCAGTACTGTACCCTCGAATATCTTTGGGTTTTTTTCGGACCCCAAAAGCTTATAGTTTACTTTAATATGTATATCGAGCCTTTGGAATTTTCTGCGCAAATGGACCATAGTCCCTGTATTAAAAAAACTGGCTATGGCCGACTTTTCATCCGAATATGTTTCGAAGACGGCCTCGAGTTTGGCTACTTTAAGGAGCTCCACAACAGAAAGAGGCACGCTCAGGAGCTTGAGCTTACCTTTATGATTTATGGCGTTCTTGTATGCGATCGCCAGTATCGATAGCCCGCTATAATCGACCATATCGACGTTTTCTAGATTTATTAGTATATTGAGCTTGCCGGAATTTACGAGCCATCCAACGGCCTCTATTATCTCGGAAGAGTTTATGTCGATCTTACCCTCAATGTCTAGTATGCTTATTCCACCCTCTTCTCTTATTCGTGTCGGCATAATATGTTTTCCTATCTCATTAAATTTCGCGGATCCTGGGGCACATTATTTTTCCTTATCTCGAAATGCAGATGGGGCTCGATGTATTTGGAGCCCGCGTTACCGGTTTTTCCAACCAGGCCTATAACCCGGCCCTGTTTTACTCTTGTAGCCGACTCTATATTCCATTCCGAAAGATGACCGTAAAGGGTCAGCATACCGTCCGGGTGATATATAAGTACGTACTTACCATAACCGGTCGGGACATTCAGACAGAACGCGAGGCCGCTCTTAGAAGCTCTTACGGGTGTTCCTACCGGAGCCTGTATATCAATACCTGAGTGCGATCGCCCATTCCGGCGTTTGGCCCCGAAATCGCCATCCCCATGGACGTCACTGCGCACGACTATGCCATCACCCGAGTTTAGTCTTATAGGGCATTTGAAGTTCGGTTCTGTCAAATGGAATACGGTTATTGAAACAGGTTTATAAAGCACAACTGTCAAGATAACTGTTGTTAAAGCCGTAAATATAATTAATTTCGATCTATTCATATCATTAATGGAGAAAAAGCCATACCTTTTTTGGAGATATGGCTAATTAGTATCTTCAGTCCTATTATTCCTTTGTCGCTTCTACCGGTACCTTAGAGGTATCTTCGACCGCCTTTACGACAGTTTCAGCTGTTCCGGTTAAAGGCTCGACTATCATTTCTTTGGTCTTAT
The DNA here is from genome assembly GCA_026387155.1 of Candidatus Omnitrophota bacterium. Lineage (GTDB taxonomy): Bacteria > Omnitrophota > Gorgyraeia > 2-01-FULL-45-10 > 2-01-FULL-45-10 > JAPLMF01. Next base: position 3,749 of record JAPLMF010000035.1, on the reverse strand, counting down.
CGACATCGCCTGTTACGACCTGACTGACCACTTTTACTTCCTTTGTAACGACTTCAGTGCCGCGCGAAGCCGTGTTGGCAACAACACCAACAGAACCTTGTATAACATTGGCAGGGTAGCTAAATAGTTTCTGCACAAAATTCTTTACCTTTTGACCGAAGGTCGCCTTTTTCACAGGCCCGTCAGTCGCATGGGAAACGGTTGCAGATATTAAGTAAGATGCCATAATTACGCACGCAATCAGAACTAATTTTTTTGTCATTTCATATCTCCTATCAATATCTTCATCACAGCTTGGTTAACCGATTTGCCGTCGATCCTGCCCTTGGCTTTTTCAAGAACAAATCTCATAACCTTGCTGGTGTCCGCTTTTGTGGTGGCTCCTGTCTCGGCGATCGCCTCTTTTACCATGGTGGTGAGCTCATCTTCGGTCATCTGCTTAGGCATGTAAGTCTGGAGTATTACCAATTCAGATTTCTCCTTATCGGCCAGATCCTGCCGGTTCCCCTTTTCGAACTGCTCGATAGAGTCCTGGTGCTGTTTTATCTGTTTTTGTAATATCTGCAAAACATCGATATTCTCAATATTTTTAAGCTTTTTATCTATCTCCGCAAGTTTAATTGCCGATATGAGCATTCTCAATACGGACAATTTTACGACTTCGCGCGATTTCATGGCCGTCTTCATATCGTTTTGCAAGAGCTCATATAGGTTCATAGACACACCTAGTCTTATTTATATTCTTCGACAGCTTTTGGTCCGTGTTAAGAGTTTCTTTATAGGATTCAGGTAATCTATTATGAGTTTTCCGGAAAGGTGGTCCAGCTCGTGCTGGACGGCTTTTGCAAACAGGCCTTCGCCTTTTATGCGAGAAGGCTCTCCGTCCTCATTAAGAAAATTTACTACAACAATTTTCGCGCGTTTTATCTTTATACATTCGCCCGGTACACTGAGACACCCTTCTTCCGAAACTTGAGCGCCTTCCTTCTTTGTTATTATGGGATTTACCAGTTTTATAAGTCCGTCGCCTACATCTATCACGACCAGACTTTTAGATATTCCCACCTGCGTCGCGGCAAGCCCCACGCCCTGACTCAGGTACATCGTCAGGGCCATGTCGGCAAGAAGATCCTTCTCCGCCTGGCCTACTGATTCAACCTTATCTGCTTTTACGCGCAGATCCGGATCTGGAAAAATCCTTATTTTTAATTTGGCCATGGATCCTGTTTTGCCGATCTACATGCACGACGCGTACTTTGCAGCCGTTTGAATCTTTGTCCTCTACAAATGCCGAAGACAATATTATCACCAAGTCTCCGGATTTGCCCAGATGCGCCGCCGCGCCGTATAATCCTATCGTACCGCCTCCGGCCTTCTCCTCGATCGCATAAGTCTCGAATCTGGAACCGTTATTGATATTGACGACCTGGACTATTTCTCCCGGCTTTATATCCGCCGCTTTTAAGAGGAGCTTATCTATACCTATGGAGCCTTCGTAATGCAGCTCGGCCTTCGTTACGGTCGCCCTGTGTATCTTTGATTTACACATTATCCTTAACATCTGTCTTTTCCTTTACCCTGTTAGAAAGGCTGGGACTTTTTAACGGGGTTTACCGCAGTTTTCGGATATGCTATACATTAGATCACAAAAGTTCTTCAGGAAAGTATTTTTATTATCCTCTTCTATAGCGATGAATTCCAGCCCGACATCAAATGGTGACCCGTCTTCAAGGGAGAGCCTCTTTTTCCATACGACTTTCGCTTTAGCATGTACAGGATTAGCCGCCCCGGTCAAAGAAAGTTTAAGTTCCAGGGAATCGCCATCATTTATATCCCTGTCTTCGGTCTGGAATCTCAGCCCATCGGCCGATATGTTCGTGGTAACGGCTTTAGAGACCTTTTGACCGTTACCTGAGAAATAGGATAGCTCCACGGGCGTCTTGAGCCTTACATAGCGTCTCCTCTCTCGAAAACCGTCTTTAGCTTTAATCATATAATGTGCAATATATCATACGACGATAATATCGTCAATAAAAAAGCAAAGCTATCATAAGGTAGCTCTGCTTTTTATGTATCAAAACCTGTCTTATTTTATTTGCGTCTTTAGCTCATCGGGATGAACCGGCATTTTGTCGTAATCTCCCATCGGGAAGGAAACGACATCGGCTATTCCGGATACTGTTCTTGGAAACGCTTTTCCTACACCCTTAAGCGTGCCTGCAGTCAGACCCCATATCGGGTTCTTTGAATCTCTTGTGACCTGTATTATCGATTTCGGTATGTCCGTCCAACCGAAGAGTATATTCTTTACGCCTCTCTCCGCTTTCATACCCTGTTTGTGGGCCAATGATGGCGTGGTCGCCGAACTGCTGGCTACCGTATCCTTGTTGCCCGGAGTTATATTGGTCTTAACATCCGCCGCATACGAAACACCTGTAATTAATATTGCTATCAAAGCTATCGCTACAAATATTTTAATGCTCATACCCATTCACCCCCCCTTATTTGCGAGAATTATATCATACGGTATTAGTGAAGTCAAATCTATTTTTGAAGGCCGCGTGCCTCTTCCCGATTTATCCATCCTATGATTCCGTCCAACATCTCTCTGTCTGCCTGATAATAGGCCCTATGCACAAAATCGACTACCTTATTACCGAGAAACCGGCCTAAATACGCATAATAGACCAGCACTCTTGTATTATTGCCGCCTTCCTGGAGCGCCTCATCGATGATAGATGCGCATTCCGGGTAAATGGCTTCATCCTTTCTGCCCTGTATTATAAGTACCGGAAGTTTTATATCCTTAACCACCTCTCTTATAGGTTTGGCCTCCGACCGCCATCTGGCATCGGCCAGAAAGCGCCGTCTATCCAATATTAAGGCCCAATTGCCTTTTGTTAAAGAGGTCTTTTCGGGTGTTTCACGGAAAGATTGCTCCAAAAGGGCCGAGTATCCGCTCTTAAGGTTTAATGGCAAAACAGACCGCATAAATTTTTCAAACTTTTCCTTTTCTCCGAAAAAAAGGTCCGGTGACATAAGTACAAGTAACCTTATTTTACTCTTTTCAGATACCGACCTAAGTACGAGATCCGCCCCCTCGGCATGGCCTACGGCAATTATCTTATCCGGGTCTACATATTCGCGGGATGCGAGATATTCTGCGGCGTTCGTTATATCATCGATCTCATCCGCTGTTGAATATGATAGATACGATCCTGTGCTTGAGCCTACCCCTCGCTTATCGAAGCGGAGGACGCACACCCCTTTTTGTGAAAGATAGTCCGCTATCGAATCAAAGAATCCCTGATATCCACGATCATGGGGGCCGTCGCCCCAAACGAGGATGATAGTAGGATGTCTGCCTTCACCTTTCGGGATCGTAACTGTGCCGGAAAGCTCCGCACCGTTACTTTTAAAAGTCACGTTGTTCGATATGTAGCTGTCGTTCGTATAAGGATAGGTCATGGGTTTTGGTTGATAAGGCGAGAAAATTCTTGCTATGGTCACCCCTTTACTGGGTGAGACTATCTTTATGATAGCCTTGTCGGATTTTGCCACCCATATATAAATTTGAGGATAGTTTCTTATTTTCATTACAATGTTCTCGGTCCTTACCTTCCTATTGCCGATTTTAAGATACTCGTCCTTTATGGATGTGAGCGTGACTATTATCTTTATCGGAGGAAGTTCCGGAGACAAAATGGTAAGAGCTTCGAATATTTGAGATCCGCCTTCTTTGAAGTCAT
>JAPLMF010000005.1 GCA_026387155.1 Candidatus Omnitrophota bacterium | reverse complement strand
CTCCCTCTCCTCATCACTGCGATAAAGCATACCTTTTACCATGTCCTCAAGCGAGGCCAGCTCCTCCATCACCTTTGCCTTGTTTATGGCGTCATACATTGCTATATAGACGATGTACTTCTTTAGTTCCGGGAAATCTTTAAGATCGATCTTCACAATCGCGGACTTTGCGACCAGATAACCGTAATAATCTTTCTGGGATATCTTGTCGGCTTTAAATTCAACCGACTTTACAACCAGCTCTTCGAGCATCCTCTTCGACAGCTTCTTTTGGAGAAGATCTATGAGACTGTCGCGTTCGTTGTTGGCTTTCTCAAAATCTATCCTCGACTCTTCATCGAGTGCATGGGAAAGAAGATATATATCGGTCAACTTTTTAATGTCTATGGATCTCTCCTTGGCCTTCTGTATCAGGTAACTTAGGTAGCCCTTGAATTCAAGCCTTGAGGCCTTGTATTGGATGTACTTGAGGTCAAACTCAAAAAGTTCTTTTGAATATATCTTCGTCTTCAGATTCGATAATAGATGGCTCAAGGACTTGAGATACCTATCTATAGCTTCTTTATTCTTCACCGAATTACGGTATATATGCAAGTTATCAACATAAAGCTTCGGGTCCTCTATGCCCCATAGAGTTACTTTTTCCGGATTATTGACAGCAAAATATTCGGCGCCGTTCACGAGACCTTCTTTTACAAAGTAGTCGGATGCTTTTCGGCGCAGAGCCTTGTCTTTTATATCAGTAAACGGCGACAGGTCATACTCTCCTGCGCCGCCCTCAAGGTTTATCGTCTCTATACCATATTCTTTGTTCAGGTATTCAACTATCTCGGCGATCTTGGTCTGAGCATTATAGTTACAATGGGCGTCCTGAATATGGATTACTGTCGCATTATGTGGTGATCCATATTCACCCTGAGCAAAGCTGCTGTTTAAGCGTTGACTGCGTCGAAGGGTGGATGCGTCAGGAGACCATGAGTCTTTGATCGTGCCAAGTGAATCAGGGAGCTTGAATGTCGCCGGATCAAGCTCCCTTAAAAAACCCGGACCGGTGGCTCTATCGGAACCGACGCTAGTAAGTTCCGAGGGAGCGCTTTCACCGGCCCAGGCAAAATCGTATGCAAAGGTGTTAACAAAGAAAGCCACCAGGGTAATGGCACAGACCACCACCTTGAATGGCTTTCTTTGATTGATCCGGATATAACTATCGAATCTAGCGTCTGACATATCCAATAGCATCCTTATTATGCTTTTTTAAACTTTATCTTAATTGTGCAAAAAATTTGCCTGCCCAGTCACACCTGGCGCAAGCGTCATCTCCTCCGTCTTTACTATGAAGTATACCTTATAATATTGATATGACAAGAAACAATATCTTGCTTTTTTACACCTTAACTAAAGCTTCACTCGAAGCTGGCGGTAGTTTTGCGTTACCGCCTTACTAACTCACTTCAAGGTCACCGAAGGTGACACCTATGTAAAAGGGTTAGGATAGCCAAGGGAAGGGAAAAAGTTTTCCCTTCCCTTGATAAAGAAAAGACTGATGATTGAACCAGCAGATTCCTATACGGAAGGGGGTTACAGTGAGCGAGTTACCTTGTAGACATCTAGTTGCGAGCGAACGCCAGAAGGGGGGAAACTACGTTTCCCCCTTGGAAATCCTAAGCTATTATCCTGCTACTTCTTGAGGATGCGGCGGAACTCTTTCGTGAGCGCCGGGACTATGTCATGGACATCGCCGACTATACCATAGGTGGCTACTTTGAAGATCGGCGCATCGGGGTCTTTATTGATGGCCAATATGACTTTCGAGGACTGCATTCCTATAAGGTGCTGGATCTGCCCGCTCACCCCGCAGGCTATGTAAAGTTTCGGACATACAGTCTTACCCGTCTGCCCCACCTGGTGCGAGTATGGTATCCAGCCGGCGTCAACCGTAGCGCGCGAAGCCCCGACCGCGCCGTTTATCACCTTTGCAAGCTCCTTTATCATCGCGAAGTTCTGCCAGATTTACAGTCTCTTCTATCTCTTCAACTATATCAAGAAGTGTCGTCCGGGTTTTTAAGACTGATTCGGGATAAGTCTTTCGTATAACTTCGGCTTTATGGCCTTTATGAATCTCGGCCTCTTTCATAACCTTGTGACGCACGGTCGCCATCTGAGGTCTGTGATTCGGGGTTATGATGGTCGCCATTATGTTTCCACCGAAGGCCGGGCGTGTCTGCAGAAGAAGTCTCTCTTTTTCGTCTATATCCAGACCCGTGCAGTCTGCAGTAAGGCCGGCATCGATCTTCACCGCTACACGCGAGACGAGCGATCTGCCTATCGTCGTCGCGCCGCAGAGAATTACTTCGGGCTTATACTCTCTGGCGAGCTTCGTCAATACTTCTGTATAAGGATCGTCCTGATAGGATTTAAGCGCCTGGTGATCGACCAAATATATCTTATCGGCTCCGCGGCTTGATAGTTCCTCGATCTTCGATTCGATATCGTGGCCGAGAATAACGGCGCAGAGTTTCACGCCGAGCTTCTTCGCGAGCTTTTTGCCCTCTCCGAGAAGTTCAAAAGATATCGACTGTATCACGCCCTTTTTCTGTTCACAGAATATCCAGACATCTTTATAAGACGACAGGTCCTTCTTCTCCCCGGCTTCTTTATTGAGCTCGATGGCCTGAAATTTGCAGGGCTCAACGCACGCGCCGCAAAGTGTGCACTTCGCCATATCGATGACGGCCTTTTTGCTGGCCATGTGTATGGCGCCGAACGGGCACTTCTTAATGCAAAGCGTACACCCGGTGCACTTATCGAGTATTATCGTTATCGAGCTTGACATCTATATCACCACATCTTTCAAAAGCTCAACAATTTCTCTGGCTATATCAGCCGTATCGCCTCTTAGTATCTCTCCGCCTTTTCTAGGCAGCGGTGTGAATATTTTAACTACTCTTGTCGGAGAACCATCCAGCCCTATCGACTTAGGGTTTGCCTCTATATCATCGGCTGTCCATTTAATTATCTTGGCTGACTTTGCCTTCATCATCCCTCTAAGCGACGGCAGGCGCGGTGAGTTTATCTCCTTCACGACCGTGAATAGACAGGGAAGCGGCGTCTCGACCACGTCATATCCCTCCTCCATCATGCGTTCGACCTTGGCCTTATTATCTTTTATATCTTCTATCTTCTTTACGTATGTTACCTGGGGTATATCGAGATGTGTAGATATCCCGGGGCCAACCTGGGCAGTGTCGCCGTCGGAGGCCTGCTTGCCGCAGATGATAATATCGAAAGTTCCTATCTTCTTTATCGCCGTAGCTATCGTGTAGCTTGTGGCCCAAGTATCGGAACCGGCAAACTTCCTGTCGCTCACAAGGATCGCTTCATCGCAACCAAGGGATATCGCCTCTCTAAGAGCGTTCTCCGCTTGGGGAGGGCCCATCGTGATTACGGTAACCTTACCGCCGAAGCGCTCCTTCAGGCGTACACCCTCTTCGACAGCGTATGCGTCGAACGGATTTATAACGCTCTCTACTCCGTCGCGGATGAGGGTATTGGTTACCGGATCGATCTTAACATCGGTAGTATTAGGGACTTGTTTTATGCAGACAATTATGTTCATATGAGTTTTCGCTGTCTGGTTATAAGTTATAAGCTTAAAACTTATAACTTAGAACTTACAACTAAATCTTACTTCTTCTTCAGCGCCTCTTTGATAAGGCAGAGCGCTATAACGTTACGCTGTATCTGATTAGTGCCTTCGTATATCTGCGTGATCTTCGCGTCTCTCATATACTTCTCGACAGGATACTCTCTCATGTAACCGTACCCGCCGAATATCTGGACGGCGTCAGTAGTTACCTTCATCGCTGTATCGCTCGCGAATAACTTGGCCATGGAAGATTCTTTAGCTACCGATTTGGCTCCGGAATCTACCATGCGAGCCGTCGCGTATACTAGAGCACGCGCCGCTTCGGTCTGGGTAGCCATATCGGCCAGCATATGTTGTATCGCCTGAAAGCTTGAGATCGGCTGTCCAAACTGTATACGTGTCCTAGAGTACTGGATGGCGTGGTCGAGCGCACCTTGGGCTATGCCTACGGCCTGCGCCGCTACTCCGGGCCTGGAAGAATCAAATGTCTTCATCGCTACTATAAAGCCAGTGCCTTCTTTGGATATCAGATTTGCAGCAGGAATCTTACAATCGGTGAATATGACCTCGCGCGTGGCGGAGGCTCTGATACCGAGCTTCTTCTCTTTCTTCCCGAAATCCATGCCCTTAGTGCCCTTCTCCACTATAAATGCGCTTGCGCCGCGCGCGCCCTTTGTCTTATCCGTTATTGCAATGACCGTATAGATCTCGGCTTCACCGGCGTTCGTTATCCACTGTTTGGTGCCGTTTAAGACGTAGTGATCGCCCTCTTTTCTGGCGGTCGTTTTTATTGAACCTGCGTCCGATCCGGCTTCTGCCTCGGTTATACAAAAAGCAGCAAGCCTCTTACCTTTGGCTATGTCCGGCAGGTACTTCTTCTTCTGTTCGTCAGAGCCGCTAAGTAGTATCGGCATCGTGCCGAGGCCAGTCCCGGCAAAGCCCAGCGCTATAGCGCCGCAAGCCTTGGAAAATTCTTCTGCAACTATACACATCTCAAGCACTCCGCCTCCCAGCCCTCCGTATTCTTCCGGTATATAAACCCCGAATAGATCGCTATCGGCGATCGCTTTCATAGCATCCCATGCAAATTCCTCGGTCTCGTCGTAATGCGCCGCGATAGGGCGTATCTTCTCATCGGCCACTTTACGCGCAAGATCCCGTATCATGACCTGCTGTTCGTTCAATAGATAGTCCATGTGGAGGGCTCCTTAGATTAATATAGGTTAAATAAGGTTAAATTTATTCGAACTTCCTGGCTACGAGAGTCGCGTTATGTCCTCCGAAACCTAAGGCATTGGACACAACGACTTTCACCTTGGCGGACCTGGGAATGTTTGGAACGTAATCGAGGTCACATTCGGGGTCAGGGGTCTCGTAATTTATCGTAGGGGGAATTATCCCCTCTTGTATTGTCAAAGCGGTAACTATCATTTCGGCCCCGCCGGCGGCGCCCAATAGGTGGCCCATTACCGACTTGGTCGAACTTATCGCAACTTTTTTTGCGTGGGTGCCGAATACTTTCTTTATCGCGAGAGTCTCTATCCTGTCATTATATAAAGTAGAAGTTCCGTGTGCGTTTATATAGTCTACGTCCGAGGGCTTGATCCCGCCGTCCTTTAATGCCGCCGCCATGCATCTCACACCGCCGTCGCCTTGCGGGTCAGGTGCGGTCATATGGTAAGCGTCGCCGCTCGAACCGTAACCTATCAGTTCGCAGTAGATCCTTGCGCTCCTCTTCAAGGCGTGCTCAAGCTCTTCCAAGACCACTACAGCCGCACCCTCGCCCATTACAAAACCGTCCCTGTTCTTATCGAACGGCCTGCAGGCTTTTTCAGGGCAATCGTTATATGCGGTAGAAAGCGCTTTAAGAGCGCAAAATCCGCCGAAACCCATATACGTTATCGCCGCCTCGCTTCCGCCTCCAAGCATCATATCGGCATCACCCCTCTGTATTATCCTTAATGAGTCGCCTATGGCGTGATTACCGGTAGCGCATGCGGTAGCTACGGTCGAATTGGGGCCTTTTAAACCCATCGCTATGGATATCTGACCGGTAGCCATGTTAACTATCAGCATGGGTATAATAAAAGGGGATATCCTGCTGGGTCCCTTTTCAGGCCCGAGCGCCAGGTATTGCTTGTGTTCGGTTTCTACTGTATGTAGGCCTCCTATACCGGAACCAACAATCACGCCTACCCTGGCAGGATCCTCTTTCGCCATATCCACCTTAGCGTCGACCATAGCCTTCTTTGCGGCAACTACGGCGAACTGGACAAAACGATCCGTCCTCTTTATCTCTTTTGCGGATAGATAGGGCGAGGGGTCGAAATTCTTAACTTCGGCGGCTATCTTTGAAGTGAAGTGGGTTGGGTCGAAACAGGCAAGGCGTTTTACTCCGCTTCTTCCTTCTAGGAGGGATTTCCAGAATGTGCCAAGGTCACTCCCTATCGGGGATACGACGCCGAGCCCCGTTATTACGACTCTTCTTTGCTTAGACATCCTGGAATTACTTGCCGGACTTCTCTTCGATATATCTCAGAGCATCGCCGACGGTCGCGAGCTTTTCGGCATCCTCGTCCGGTATCTCTACGCCGAACTCCTCTTCGAGTGCCATTACAAGCTCAACCGTATCCAGCGAATCTGCCCCTAGATCATCGACAAATTTCGCATTATCTACTACCTCTTCTTTTTTAACTCCGAGCTGATCCGCTATTATCTGCTTTACCTTATCCTGAGACACCTGCATTTTTCCTCCTTATGTTTACGGCTACATGACCATCCCGCCATCGACCTGGACGACCTGTCCGGTTATATAGGCGGAATCGTCGCTTGCTAAAAATAATGCGAGATTCGCAACATCCGCGGGAAGACCTAATTTCCCTAGCGGGATATGTTTCAGCATCTCGCTCTTCACAACTTCGGTAAGCTTCGCCGTCATGTCGGTCTGTATAAAACCCGGGGCAATAGCATTGGCCCTTACATTCCGCGAGGCTAGCTCTTTTGCCACAGTCTTCGTGAAGGCTATAAGGCCCCCCTTAGAAGCGGCATAATTGGCCTGGCCGGCGTTACCCATGATACCGATTATCGAGGCCATGTTCACTATCCGACCATCCCGCTGTTTCATCATTATCTTAGAAACAGCCCTGGTACAGTTAAAAGCGCCTTTAAGATTGACGCCTAGCACCGCATCCCAGTCGGCTTCCGACATCCGGACCAAAAGACCATCCCTTGTGATGCCGGCATTGTTTACAAGTATATCGATTTTCTTAAATTTGTCAAGGATTTTTTGGATGAATGAATCGACCTCGAGGCCCTTTGTTACGTCCACCACAGCCACCAGACATGACCTGCCAAGGGATTCTATCTCCTTGCGGGTGATTTCGAGGGCTTCCGCATTCACATCCAAAAGCGCGATATCCGAACCATTACTGGCGAAAAGGAGCGCTATCTCTCTGCCTATTCCCCTGGCCCCTCCGGTTATCACCGATACCTTATTCTGAAGCATTATGTTAACTCCTCATATCATAGTTTATGGCTATTCTATATACAAACGCATCTTTGTCAAGCACTTTTTGTAGCCCAAAAGGCTACGACAAACAGTGGCATAAAATTTGCGTGGCAAATTTTAGTAATCGGCAGGAGCTTATTAACACACACCGAGAGTCCTTATCAGGCTCACATCGTCTATCTTGACGGGGACGAGCCTCTTCATAAAACTATCATCGCCCTGGAATTGCACCCTTATATAATTATCCGAGTATCCGCATAACCACCCGGACAACTTGTCGCGCCTGGTCTCGACCAGCACATCTAACTTACGGCCGAGGAACCTTGACCTGTACAGGTAGGATGCGCCGAAACTCGCGGTCTGGAGCTCGTAAAAACGCCTCTTAAGCGCCGCATGATCCTCGCTTTGGACCATATCCCATGCGTCGGTCCCCGGTCTCTTTGAGAAAGTGAATATGTGGGTCCTTGCCGGTAATATCTCTTTAACGAGATCGATCGTATTTTTAAAATTATGATTCGATTCTCCGGGAAAACCGATCATTATATCCGTGGTTACGGCCAGGTCCTTTATTCTCGAAATCGCCCTTTCGACTATTGCTTTATACTGAGAGGATCTGTAAGGCCTGTTCATCTTTCGCAGTATCTCGTCATCCCCGGATTGCAGGGGTATATGGAGATGTCTGCATATGCGAACGTTGCCGGCCATATACTCCAGCAGTTCATCAGTTACATTCAAAGGCTCTATGGAGCTTAGGCGCACCCTGAAATCCCCTCCCACCCCGTCTATCGCCTTAAGAACGTCTACGATGCTCGGCTCTTTAAGGCCGGAGGCGCGGACTACGTCGCCGGGTACGATATCCTTGCCCCACGCGCCGAGGCATATACCGGTCAGCACTATTTCTTTAAAGCCTTTATCAGAAAGGGCTCGAACCTCCTTCACTATGTCATCTATCGGTCTGGATGACAAAGCGCCTCTCACGAGCGGGACCTTACAATAAGAGCACCTGTTCTCGCATCCGTCCTGTATCTTTACAAATGCTTTCGTGTGGCCTTTGAAGTCCGTGATAGAAAGAGGCAACAGCTTCGAACCGATGATACCGTTAAGAATATCTGCAATGCGAGCTTTGTCAGCGTTCTTTATAATATAAGCCACGCCGGGGAGAAACGATATGTTGTCGGCATCCTGTTCGGCGGAGCATCCGGTAACGACTATCTTCGACTTTGGATTGGTTTTGTGAAAGGTCCCTATCCAGTGGCGGGATTCCCTGTCGGCTTTATCGGTGACAGTGCAGGTATTTACAATATAAAGATCCGCCGTCTCTTTCGAAAGACATTCCTTAAAGCCGGCTCCGACAAGGATCTCCCTTATAGCCTGGGATTCATACTGATTGACCTTGCAGCCAAGGGTATGTATAAAAAAACGCATATTCATCGAACTATTCTTCATAATCGATTGCTGAAAGCGCAAATAGGCCTGCGGTGTCGCTCTTTAATACCCGAAGGCCCAGGCTTACGGACTTAAAACCGCATTCGATGGTATCTTTCACCTCATCCGGCGTAAAATCTCCTTCGGGCCCTATCGCAATATATATATGATCCCCTTTAAAATCTTTCAAGGCTCTCCTTATAGGCTCGGCGTCATCCTGCAACGCGGCTATCAGTTTAAGGCCGGAAAGTTTTTCATCGTTTATAACATCGGAAAACTGCGCTATCTCCGGTATATTTGGTATGTCGAGCCTCCCACACTGCTTTGATGCTTCACGCGCTATCTTACGCCACCGGGCGACGTGCGAGGCCCTTTTATCTAGATCCCAGTCGGGAATAGTCCTCTCGGTAAATATTGGTACTATAGCGCTGACACCAAGCTCCGTTGCCTTCTCTATAAGGTACTCGATCTTCTCTCTTTTTGGTATCGCCTGTATAAGCGTTATCCGAGGAGCCCGAGTCTTGGCCGCTTCGCGGGTGCCGGTCACTTCTATTACAATGGACTTTTTACCGACCTCTTTTATTACACCTATATACTCTTTACCGGTACCATCGAAAGTAATGACCTCATCCTTGACTTTAAGCCGCATTACATCCGCTATATGATGGGCTTCTTCGCCGGTAACGGATATAACGTTACCCTTCACTGAATCCCTGGAAACAAAGAACCTGCTCAATGGGCCCCATCTTTCTCGCCGAATATCTCGGCAGTAAATATATACATCTCGGTAGCCGGGTCTTTCCATGCGTCCGGTTTGATGCCTGCTTTACTTCCGCAAAGGCTGGTGAGAAATTCTTCCTTGTTCCACCCGGTCTCTGTTGCCACCTGAGGCAGATAGACACCGCTGGAAAAACCTTTTTTTACAATAACTCCGTGGCCGGGGATCTTTATATCCTCGTAACTCTTTACCCGAACAAGCGGCGAGAGCACGGATATCTCTATATCTATCTTGTCAAGTTCGGATGCCGAAAGCCTCTTGAATCTGGGATCTCCGGTCGCGGCTTCTATGGCCATATCCGCAACTGTCTTATAGAGCGGGCCCTGCCCTACCATGCTGCCTATGCAACCTCTCAGTTCACCATCCTCGTGAAGCGTGACGAACGCTCCCAGATTGCCCTTAAGCGCCGGATCGGATTCTAAAAAAGCTTTGCGTTTCCCGTCCTTTACGAAACTAACTATCGATTCCCTTGCTATCTCAAGCAACCTCTTCTTTTGCAATTCGCTTAGCATATCCGCCTCTTTCTGTGAAATTCCGGTCACCGGTCCTTTATTGTCCCTGTAGATCGCGGCCGAAACATAACCGACCACCCTGGACTTATCGCCGAAAGTGTCCCCAGAATTTTCCGAATCAAGGATCTTGATCTTATCGTAGCCCATCTTTTCCGCGGCAAGGAGCGTCGCGGTCACCGGCATAACACCGCATAACTCACACCTCTCGGCCTCAGCCTCATCGTAAAGGTCGCGGCCATTCATCCTGCTAATAACGGATATAGTCCTCTTATCGATCTTTACGGCCTCGTCATAAGGATGGTAGTGAGAAAGATCCGTCGATGCAACTACCAGGTACCCGTCCTTACCGCCGATCGAAGCTGTGAGAGCATCGGCTAATATTGAAGCGTCGTTAAAATCACTTGTGCCGAAGACTACCGGCACGATCTTCGCACCCGGTAATACCATCTTTATAAACGGTAGGGCCATCTCTATAGAGTTCTCTCCTAAGAAGGCCTGAGGATAAAACGAGACGCGTTTACTCTTAGAGATCATATCCTGCGCCAGCAGTGTATCTACAGGCAGGTCCCCGAGAGGAGTGGCGAAAGAATCTCTGTCATACACGGATACTCCGTCAAAAAAATTCCTGTGACTAAAACCTATCACGACCACGGTCTTTATATCGCGCCCCGCAACCGCTTTGAACGCATAGGCCGCCACCGGGCCGGAAAATTGATATCCGGCATGCGGTATTATGACGGCAAATATATCACCGTCCACTGAAATGCGTCCGGTTCTTTCAATATAGTTTTTAAGCGATGATTCGAGTATAGTCTTTGAGGACGGGTACCAGCTCCCGGCAAGGTCCGCCTTCTTCACATCCCCGGCATAGGATGAAGAAATGAGTATTACAACCAAAACTAGTACTAATGTTATCCTATGCATATTCTATTATATTGCGAGACAGGTCACGAAGTTACATCTATGCAGTAGAGCTCGCATGCGTATTCAGCTCACCTCTTTCGCATTTTTTGAAAAGGCACATTAAGGAAAACCTTTTTTACCTTTTTAGAAAAGGTTTTCCCTGTCGTTTAGTGGTGGAGCTGACGGGAATCGAACCCGTGACCCGGCGTTGCGAACGCCGTGTAATCCCTCTTTACTACAGCCCCTTATTTCAAACTGTCCGCGATCCAATTCAAATATCTATCGCTTCCGGATATTATCGGTAAGGCCACTATTTCCGGAACTTCGTAACTGTGAATGCGTCTTACTTCTTTATCAATCGCGGCGAACTTGGGCGCCCTCGTCTTGGCCATTATGAGGACTTCTTTCGCCTTTTCTATCTTTCCATTCCACCGGAATTTCGATCTGATACCCGGTAAGACATTAGCGCATGATATCAGCTTTTTATCCAGTAAAATATCGGCAATATAATCGGCTTCTTTAACAGAAGCGCAGGTTACAAGTACCAAAACGGCATCTTTTATCATATGGGATGGTTGTTGTCTTAAGGTTGGATTTCCGAAGGCCTCGAAACCCTATGTCAGTTCCTTGATCAGCCCGCTAACGGCGTCCTGTATCAGTTCCCAGTCCTCCTGATTATGGACAGCAAACTTCTGTTTCCTCTTCCATCCGCCGTCTTCCTTCTTCTGCCAAAGGTAGAAACAGACCTGCTTCCTACCGTAGCTTTCCAGGAGAACTACCGCAGACCACCAGCCGAAACGCTTATTGATCGTCTTCTGGCTTAATACCTTAAGCGGATCGACTATAGGAACCTTCTCTTCATCTCTGGGGCTTATCTTTTCTGGCATCTTTACCTCCTGAGGTATACCTGATGATCCGAACCGATCCTCTCCACTATAACATGCCCCTCTCTGGCAAGCCATCCTATGCTCATCAATACTCTATCCCTATCGGTATCTATCCCGCGGGTGATCTGTGCGAGGGGGCTCTTTCCGTGCTGATCAAGATAATGCCATATATCTCCGGCCGTGATTCCTATCTCGGTAATCATTTCAACACCTCCTAGTCGCGTTTGTTATAACTTCCACATAAAGGGCACTCGGATATATCCTCATGCCTGGAATTTATATACACATTAGAGCATACCATGCATTTCCAGATATACTCTACATCTTTAAGCGAAAAATCTCTCTTTTCCTTGTAGCCTGCCGTTATCCATACAAGCAGTATTACTACAGCGGAAAATAGTATATAAAAGAATATTAGTAAAGATATGTCAATCTTGATCATAATTATATCATATGAAAGCGGCCACTGGCAAGTGGCAGCAGATAAAAACTTGACTACATAACATTGTCCGGTTCCACCTTGGATCCTGCCACGGCATTCTCGATAAAGCCGGTTATCCCGCTTTCTGTCTGTAATTCCGGCTCATAATCGGCGTATCCGAAATCGGCCGAAATTATCCGCCCCCGGGCCACCGAATCAAGACGAGATAGATAACGTCTCTCCAAAAACGACCTCTGTCTCGGAGAAAGTTTGAGCTCCATGCCGCTCCTGGACGCCATGGGTCCCAAGAAAGATACCTTACCGAACTTGATAATCTTGGAAGGTAGAGGACTGGCTACGACCTTTATAGCCGATATACAGAATAGGTGCCAGCCCAGCGATATTCCTATAGCCGTAATCAGGATCTTATGTTTCTTCATATGTATCTAACACCCTTATTCGCTTGTAGCTATGTCCGCCTGGGAGACGCCTTCGCGTCGGCACATATCCCATATCTCGACTATGCGCCCGAGCGATGCCTTCGCGTCGGCCTTTATGAGAAGTGCCGTTTTATTCTTCGCCATTATCTTAAGCCGCGAGAGCATCTCTTCCTCGGATATCTCTCTTTCATTCATATATAATTTATCATCTTTTGTTATTATGAGAACGGCTCCTTCTTCCTGTATAACCTCGCCGGTAACCGCTTTCGGCAATACGACCTTTATGCCCGGCTGAAATATGAAGCTGGATGTAAACATGAAAAATATGAATAACAGAAAAAATACATTTATTATCGGCGTCAAGTCGATAAGAAGGCTCATCTCTTTCTGTCTTCTCTTAAACCTCATAAGTATCCCTGCGCGACGAAAGCAGGTTCACCAGGTCCATCGCGCTCTTCTCCATATCATAGACGAACCCATCAACCCGGCTCGTAAGGTAATTATATGCCACATAAGCAGGTATGGCCACCGAAAGTCCGGCCACGGTAGCCAATAGAGCCTCCCATATCCCTCCGGCCAGATCTCCAGGATTCACCGGCACCATCGATGCAGCCTTAACCTGTATTATCTGGAACGATCTTATCATACCGGTTACCGTTCCCAATAAACCCAAAAGCGGAGTTATGTGCGCTATCGTAGCGAGTATGGGTAGATGTTTTTCAAGCCTCGGTATCTCCAGTTCCGCGGCCTCCTCGACCGCCTCTTTTATCTCCGGCCGCGATCTGTCATGCTTCAATATTCCCGCCTTTATTATATGGGCAACCGGGCCGGGAGTTTTGTTGCACATTTCGACGGCTTCGATGATCTTATTCCTCTTAAGTACGCCCAATATCCCGTCCATAAACTTATCGGCGTCAATCCTGGCTTTATTAAGCGTATATATCCTCTCTATCACTACTCCAAATGCAAGTATCGACGCAAGCACTATCAGATACATCATAGGCCCGCCC
The DNA here is from genome assembly GCA_026387155.1 of Candidatus Omnitrophota bacterium. Taxonomy (GTDB): domain Bacteria; phylum Omnitrophota; class Gorgyraeia; order 2-01-FULL-45-10; family 2-01-FULL-45-10; genus JAPLMF01. Next base: position 5,337 of record JAPLMF010000005.1, on the reverse strand, counting down.
TTATTGATCAGATCCCACATTGTGTCCTCCTTATTATCAGGTTTACTTTATTTCGCGCTTCTCCATTTTATCCACTCAAGCCTCTGCTTGGCAAAAACCGACTCCTCGACGTCCATATCCGCCAGCTTTTCATAAAGGCGTCTCGCCTCCTCGAACTTCTCCAGCCTCTCGAAGATCTTCGCGCAGGCAAGCGTAGCCCTCACCGACCAAAAGGTGCCGCCGGAATAGAGATATGTTACTTTTAGATACTCCTCGGTGGCTCTCAAAAGATCGCCCTTCTCCTCGGCGCATTCAGCTATCTCATACTGGATCTGGGCGTTGAGCTCATTATTATCAAGGGTAAGCGCCTTACCCATATAGAGTGCCGCGGCATCATAATCTTTAAAATCCTTTTTTATTTTCGCCATCTTGCGATAGGATCTCCTTGCATAATCGGAATCCGGGATCTTTGAGACAAGCTCCTTGAATCTGGCAATGGCTTCATCGGCTTTCCCTTCTTCGTACAATATCCCGGCCAACTGATAGAGCGCCTCATCCGCCATACCGCTGGATGGGTAATCGTTGACGATTATAGCGTAATATTCCCGCGCTTTTTCGTACTTCTTCTTCGAATCGTAATACTCGGCAAACCAGAATACAACATCAGGGACATTCCCGGCCTTAGGGTAATCCCTCATATATGCGGCGAACTCCGTCAGGGCTTCGGCTTCTTTGCCTATATTGTAAAGACACCAGGCTATCTGGTACCTCGCCATCTCCCTCAGTTCTTCATCCTTCAGGTTTTTAACAAGGTCTTTAAAGATAGACAGAGCCCTCTCGTATTCCGCGGTGTTGTAAAAACAGTTGGCCAGATAGAGTCTTCCTTTTCCCGCATTGACACCATCCGGAAAAAACTTTAACATCTTTTCAAATTCGGCCGCTGAACGCTCGAAATCCCCCATCTTGAAGTACGCCATCCCGAGCTGAAAAAAAACCTCTTCTTTAAGCCGCGTGTTCGGAAAATTGAATAGTACACTCTGGTAAGCAAGGACCGCGCGGTCGTATTTAGCGGTAGTAAAAGATATATTACCCACCTGGTATTGCGCATAGTCAGACCATAAGCTATCCGAATATTTATCCAACACTATATTGTAGTTCTCAAGAGCTTTTTGGTACTCTTTCCTGTCAAAATATATGTCGCCTATCTTCGTGACCGCGCCGGCCGATAGGTTTACATCTTTTGATTCCATCTCGACCCAGGCAAATTCGTCCAGCGCGTCGTCGGTCTTCCCCAGGCTGCAATATATCCAGCCAAGTTCATAGCGTAGCTTGTCCAGGTATTTGGACTTACGGAACTTTTCGATGGCTTCCTTCGCGGTCGCTTCGGCCTGAGCATAACTCTGTTTTGAGTATAAAAGTTTCGTATTTCTGTAATAGGCTTCGGCTGCCGTTTCACTAGACGGGTAAGAAGAAATTATGCGGTTACATATCGAAATCGCGTCATCCTTTAAATCGAGCTTCTCGTAATTTCTCTCCAGCCCAAGAAGCGAAAGCCCGGCCAAAAATTCGGTATCCGCTTTATCAAGACAAACTTTAAATTCCTCAATGCTATTTTTATAGTCTCCTGTCTGGAAAAGCGCGCTCGCCCTTCTGTAGGCCGCGAAGAGCGACCATTTTGAAGAGGGAGATATAGAGATGGCTCTTTCAAATGATGCCGCGGCCTCTTTGTATTTGGCCTGGTAGAACTCGGATTCGCCTTTAAGATAATACGCTTCGGCGGTCTTTTCCGAGACCGGGAAGGTTTCTACGAACCTCTTGAGCTCGTTCTCGGCTTCCGTATACTTCGAAAGGAGATACGCACATTCCCCGGATCTGAAGAGAGAGTCTACCGCGATATTATCTAAAGGATATTTGGATACGACATCCTTGAATGCCTCCATAGCCTCTTCCAAAAAACCAAGATTTTTGTAGGCCCAACCCATCGAGTAGAGGGCGTATCCCACATACTTCGATGCGGGGTAATCTTCGACTACTTTTTGGTAGAATTCAAGGGCCTTCCTCGTGTCATTGGTCTTCAGATATATCTCCCCGGTCCAATAGAGGGCCTCGTCCTGAAAACGACCGCCTGCCGGCGCGCTTAAGACTACTCCGAACTCATACAAGGCCCTTTGATAATTATTTCTGTAGTAATAGCACCTGCCTAGAGCCGTATGAGCTTCATACAGATATCCAGTTTCAGGATTATCTCTCAGAAAAGACTCGAGCCGCGATTCGGCTATGTCGTAAAAACCGTCTTTAAAAGCCTTCTTTGCAAAGGTAAAATCAGCCTCTTCCGCATTATCCGCCGCATACAAGAATACAGGATAAGATAATAAAACGACCACAAGCGCTAAAACCCGAAGTCGGTGATTTACTGATGGGATCTTCATTGAAGGACCTCTTTTAAATATTGACCGGTATATGATCTACTGCATCTTGCTACCTCTTCGGGCGTTCCCGCGACAACGACCCGTCCGCCATCATCGCCGCCGTCGGGGCCCAGATCTATTATATGATCCGCCGTCTTTATTACGTCGAGATTATGCTCTATAACAAGCACCGTATTGCCCTGGCCCACAAGGGCCTGAAGAACCTTAAGAAGCTTGTCAACATCGGCAAAATGCAGACCCGTAGTAGGTTCGTCCAGGATATAAAGGGTCTTACCGGTCGATGTCTTCGACAATTCCGTGGCGAGCTTTATCCTCTGCGCCTCGCCGCCCGACAACGTCGTGGCAGACTGGCCCAATCTTATGTAACCCAGCCCCACGTCGTTTAGGGTCTTGAGTTTATTCTTTATGGACGGGACACTTGAAAATATATCAAGTGACTCCTCGACCGACATATTGAGAACCTCAGATATCGACCTTCCCTTATATTTTACTTCAAGCGTCTGAGAATTGAAACGCTTACCTTTACAGACTTCACACTGGACATAGACGTCCGGTAAAAAATGCATCTCTATCTTCTTTATTCCGTCCCCGGAGCACGCCTCACACCTGCCGCCCTTGACATTAAAACTGAAACGCCCCGGTTTGTAACCGCGCACCCTGGCCTCCGGTAGACGCGAAAATATGTCGCGTATCGGGGAGAAGGCTGCCGTATATGTAGCCGGATTAGAGCGGGGTGTTCTACCTATCGGAGACTGGTCTATCACTATAACTTTATCTATGAACTGCACTCCTTCGATCCTATCGTGCTTCCCCGCCGCTTCCCTGGAACGGTATATTTTTTTTGCAAGAGCCCGGTACAATATATCATCTACCAGTGTGGACTTCCCGGACCCGGAAACGCCGGTAACACAGACCAAAAGCCCGCGCGGTATCTCCCCATCTATCTCTTTAAGATTATGCTCAGAGGCACCGATGATTTTAAGAACCCTATCTTTATCTGGGAACTTCTTATCCGACGGAACTCGAATCTTAAGTTCTCCCCTTAAATACTTCCCGGTCAGCGAATCTCTGGAGCCGAGTATATCCTTAAGTTCTCCTTCGGCAACTATGCTCCCGCCATGCTCTCCGGCACCGGGACCCAGATCTATGATGTGGTCGGCGGCCCTTATCGTCGCCTCGTCATGCTCCACGACTATAAGTGTATTTCCCAGATCCCTTAATGTCACAAGCGTCTTCAAGAGTTTAGTGTTATCCTTCTGGTGAAGCCCTATCGAAGGTTCATCCAATATATATATGACCCCGACGAGACCTGATCCTATCTGCGTAGCGAGTCTTATCCTTTGTGCCTCTCCTCCGGACAATGTGAAGCTACGCCTGTCCAGCGCGAGATAATCGAGACCGACATTTATCATGAACTGTAGCCGCGACTTTATCTCTTTTAATACCTGCCCTGCTATCTTCTTATCCGTTTCGGTAAGCTTAAGCCCTTCCAGAAAATTCTTAAGCGTTTTAACGGATAACGCGGTAACCTCGGCAACATTCTTACCGTCTATCTTTACCGCAAGGCTTTCGGGCTTTAGTCCAGCACCTTTACATGCCGGGCATGGGGATTCCGACATGTATTTGTTTATTTCGGTCTTTATGAACTCACTCTCGGTCTCCCTGAACCGCCTCTCCAAGTTTGGAACGACTCCTTCGAAGGCCTTCCAATCGTCGCGGTCCTTCTCCCCATAAAGTATTATATCTTTTATGTCTTTGGGTAGATTTTTAAAAGGCGTTTCGATATCGAAATCGTGCTCACGGGCGAGCGAACGCAAAAGTCGCCTGTAATAAATGTACAGCCCCTTGCCTCCCCGTCTCCAGGCATCGACGGCACTTATGACCGGCCGGGATTTATCGGAAACTACCAACTCCGGATCTATCTCCATCTTGTTACCGAGCCCGCCGCAAGACGGGCAAGCTCCATATGGAGAGTTAAAGGAAAATATCCTGGGTGATATCTCTTCCAGACTTATTCCGCAATCGACGCAGGCGTATTGCTCGTTAAACAAAATATCATTCTTAACGCTCGAGCCCTCGATACTTACGATAACGAGCCCGCCTCCTGCGGACAGCGCCGTCTCTACGGAATCCGTCAGCCTCTTCTTCACGTCATCTTTTAAGAGTATTCTGTCTACAACTATCTCTATGGAGTGTTTTTTATTCTTGTCGAGGGTTATCTTATTGCCGACTTCCATTATATCGCCGTCGACACGCACGCGAACGAAGCCGTCCTTCTTTGCTTTTACAAACAACTCCTTATACTCGCCTTTCCTGCCGCGTATAAGCGGTGCGAGTATAAATATCTTCGCGCCCTTCGGAAGCTCCAGTATACGATCTACTATCTCCTGCGAGGTTTGGCGCTTTATGGTCTTACCGCATTTCGGGCAATGCGGTACGCCTATGCTTGCAAAGAGAAGCCTGAGATAGTCATAAACTTCCGTCTGTGTACCAACGGTAGACCTCGGATTAGATCCTGCGGTCCTTTGCTCTATGGATATGGCGGGCGACAGGCCTTCTATATGATCGACATCCGGCTTCTGCAGCTGCTCGAGGAACTGTCTGGCGTAGCTCGAAAGGCTCTCCACATACCTTCTCTGTCCTTCCGCGTATATAGTGTCGAAGGCAAGCGACGACTTGCCGGAGCCGGACAGTCCGGTCACCACCACAAGCTTATCGCGCGGTATCTCAAGAGAGATGTTCTTGAGGTTATGCTCCCTGGCGCCCTTTATGATTATCTTCTCGCTCTGTGCCATATATATATGAATATTATCACATATGGGTCCAACTTTCATCACAAATTGAAATTGGATCTTATTGACGCTCTAAGTAAATTTTTTGGGTCCTGCCATGGCTCACCCTTTCGGTCCTCAAGGTTTCGCCATGTCAC
>JAPLMF010000082.1 GCA_026387155.1 Candidatus Omnitrophota bacterium | reverse complement strand
CTGTCTATTTCACCTTTCGATATAACGTACCCTTTATCCAATTTAAGCACGATGCGGGCCAACCCGGAATACACATCTTGCGAGACCATGCCCGTTGCTATAAGGGACCTTAAAACCGTCACGCCTCTTCTTAATTGTTCAGCCGCGCTCTTATTACCTTCTTTTAATTCTACTTGCTTTGCAATATCCTTGCCAAATAGGTTTAGCGCCTCATACAGCGCCCTCTGCTCACCGCGCATATTTTCGCTATTTTTTTCCATCTCATATATAAACGGTTTTATGATACTGTCAAAATGTATCTCTTCTTCCTCTTTACTCATGATACGTTCGTTACACAGGCCACCTATTTTATATGACGACTTTAAGCTGTCCAGACTGATTTTGCTCTCTCCCCCCGTTGCCGTAGTATAATTCCAGATTATTCCTTTTCCTGGCAATATTCCTCCGGGTATACCGTTAGAACTGCATTTATGTATACTATTTATCTTGTCTTTGGCAATACTGAAAGCACGCCTATAATTTGATCTCGCATGTCTAACGTCTGCGAGATTATAGGAAGCTACCAATCTATTTCCCATCGTGGCTGATAGTTCCCGGCCGGACTCCTGAATTTGATAGAGGTCCAAGGACACTCCGTTGTATGTGACTTTATAAGTACCTAATACGTTCAGTCCGAAACTGGCAATGTCATCGATCGGTTTACGACCCGATCCCGGAATATCAATAGTAGCGACTACTACCTGCGTGCAAAGGAGTCCGGGACCTTGTTCCGGCGCTGTAGTCCTTTTATAGTCATTAATGGCTATTTGGTAAGCTCCCTGTGGCGCGCCAAACACCGCCTGATATATCTGCCATAAGTCAAAGATCTCGTCGTATATCTTGTCAGGGTGCTTCTCGACGTGATTCTTGGTGAACATCTCGTGCAGACATTTTTTCGCGAAATCCTCCGGTATAGGAGTAACCCATCTCAGGTTCTCAGGCATGGTATCTTTAATAAAATTCAACTTTTCCGATTGCAGTTTTATATTGGCAAGGATGATCTTCTCTACGGTTTCAAATGGAACGTGATCGACTTTCTTGCTTAGCCTTGGCATGGGTGTTTCGGCTAACGCATCTACCTCGACAACGCTTACAGGAGTCGTCTTGACAGCTGCAGTCGTGACTTCAGAAGGCCTCTCAACGATCTTTTGCATGCCTATTCTATTTATCTCTCTGTACTCACGCCTCTCCGGCTGAATAGCCGCGGCAGTTGCGCAATGTACCAGATTGTCTACATACCAAACGGAGTCTGTTACGCCGAGAGCTTTGGCGTCATTTACCAGATCGGCTATCGGGCCTTCCGATATCTGCCCGGCAAACGCCTTTTCAAGATACGCCTTTATTTTGCCCCTTACCGATAATGGGTGAGCAAATGTCACATTGGTGGCACCTATGATTACGTGTTTCAGGAAATCCTGGAATCTAACGTTGTCTATAACATCCCTTACGCTGATTTCACCTTTCGACAGCCTAAATATTAGAGTATCTCTTTCTTCGTCGATTAATGCATTGCCATTTTTAGCGTAAAGCCTTACCTCCCCGCCTACAATTTTTTTCTTTAACAGCGCGCCGCCTTCGTCTCCGCCGTACCTGTCCAAAAGCGCCTGCCTCGACACTCTCGATCTTAATATCGCAACTTCGGCGCGTCTGTTCAATGAGTTAATGGAGTGCTGTAGTACACTGACCGCCTTCTTTGCCTCAACGGCCTTGCTAACATCCCTTAAGTATCTGCCCTTACCGGCAGATATATCGTCTTTGATGGCATTCAGCCATTCAATAAATCCCCGGTCATCCTTAGCGTTAAGCGCCTTCCAACCGTCCTTAGTATCGACCTTGATCCCGTCGAGATCCCTAAGAGAATTCTCCAGGCCGTCACGCCACAGGCTTAATACCAGGTCCATCGGGACCTTCTTACCGTCACTGGTAAAGTTGATCCTGGAGCTTATGCCGTTAGCCGCCAGATCCTTCATTATCTCATCGGCAATGTTCCTCGGCATGTCCATCTTGAATACGATCGCTCCGGAATCTACACCGGAAGCAAGGCCATATCCGAAATCATCTGAATCGAACAATTTGTTAGCCTCATCTGCATCTAGTTGTCCAGCGGGCTTTTCGGTAATCTCGGCTATCGCCGGCGAGGCCTGGGACCGGGCATAAGCTGCAAGTTCCGCGTCTCCGGCATATATAAGATCGACCTTATTGAAATAATCCGGATTTAATCCCGGCCCGATATTGACTACCACCATAAGTCCTGCGGCGTGGACCTCATCTATGACATCGAGGCTAAGTTGTTCGGGATAGAAAGCTATACCGGAAGCGCCTATCATCTTGGCTTTGGTTATAAATCCGTTGAGAACCACATTAACATCCATTCCTTTATGGAGCGATGTACCGGTGGTCACGGCAGGATTGAGAGCCTTCAGTTTTTCCATATATTTTGGATTGAACGTGCCTGCGTACACTTTTTCGGCCATATCGTATTTGATTATGAGCCTATTGACTTCGGCAAGGACTCCGTCACTGTATCCGGGAAAATGTTGCGACCAGTCTTTTATGTTGAGATCTACGCCGACCCTAGTGCCCGCCGCGATGGCTTCTTTAGCGCGCCTAAACAGCTCCTCAACCCTGAACATATCTTTCAGCTCGTCGGAAGTCGAATCCAACT
>JAPLMF010000050.1 GCA_026387155.1 Candidatus Omnitrophota bacterium | reverse complement strand
CCTGTTCGGCCTAAATTCAGTAACCAGGCTCGGGCTCGGTAACATAATCGTTCTCGGATGTTTTGCCGTATCGGTAGTCTCGCTCGTAGCGTTTATACTTGGGGAGAGGTATATGCCGTATCCTCTGCTCGATCTGAGGCTGTTTGAGAATAAGAACTTCAGCTTTGCTAATATAGCTGCTTTCTTGTCGGTCTTCGTATATATGGGTCTTTATTTCATATTTCCTTTCTATCTAGAGATAGTGCGGAATGTTCCGGTGACTAAGGTCGGAATAGTCCTGATGCTTCCGCCGCTCATGATGATGATGATCGCGCCGTTCTCCGGTAAGCTATCGGACGTTACCGGTTCGCGTCTACCATGCTCGATAGGTATGGTCTTCGCCGCGATAGGCGCGATAATGTTGACATTCCTTGATAATGGTACGCCGTTCTATTATGTCATAGCCTGTCAATTGGTCATGGGTGTAGCTATGGGATTATTCCTAGCCCCTAATAACAGGCTCGTAATGATGAGCGCTCCGGCCGACAAACAAGGAGTGGCCTCCGGGGTTTATAAGACTATGCTCAGTATCGGCGGCGCGGTAGGGCTGGCCGCTTCTCCTATAATATTAATGAACTCGGTATCACGTGCGGCATCGAAGATCAATATACCACTTTCCGAGGTGAGGACACATCCTGGGATAATGATCCAAGGCTTTAAAGCGGTATTTGCGTTCATGGTATTTGCCTGTGTATTGGCTCTCGTATTTTCGGCTATGGCCGCGGACAGGGAATAGTCCGCATTGACAAGATACCTGAACGGTGGTATACTTATGACAACGCGAGAAAGGAGAGTGGCTTATGTGCTCTACTTGCGGATGCAGAAAGAAGAAGCCTAAGAAATAGGATAGAAGGTTTTAATTTGTAAAAGCGGCTCTGATAATTTGGGGGGCCGTTTTTGTTATGGAGAGATTATAGCCACTAGAAAGTCCGGTAAAAAATGTTCTTCAAATCGATACGCTTTAAAGTCCTCCTTTGGTACATATTATTTCTTACTTTAACACTATCCATATTCAGTTTTATCCTTTATAAGGGATTTCACAAAGAGCTCTTTGATGGTCTGGATGATCTACTTAGTGTCAGGGCCGAGGGTGTGGTCGACTCCGTAATCGCTTACTGGGACATACCGTATCAGGGCAAGCTTGCCACCTCCGATATTGACGAAGTAAGGCTGGCGGATTTTGTGGCGACAGCTCGCGGGTGGGTTGAAGAAAAGAGAAGAGACCCTGAACTCATGAGCCTCTTTGTTAGAATAACGGATATCAAAGGTGTAGTAATTATAGCGTCGAAATCGATGCCGCATATAGTGCAGCTAGAGAGTGATGATTTTAAAGATGTGGCGGGAGGTATCGAGAGCTTTGATACAGTATCGGGTGAATCAATAAAGGGTGAGCAGATAAAATTCAGGATCTATTCAAAACCGATAACAATAGGCAGCGAGGTGCGATATATAGTGCAGGTTGCAGGTCCGGCAAGTCTGGTCTCAATAGCCCTTGGAAAACTCAGAATAATGTTATTTATCCTGATACCGCTGACAATAATACTTGCGGCTATACCCGGGGTAATATTGGTGAGCCTTACGCTGCATCCGGTGGATAATATGGTAAGGACCCTGCGTCAGATAACGGCGGAGAATCTGAAGCTGCGTCTTCACATACCGGATACGAAGGATGAGATAAAAAGGCTTGCCGATACATTCAACGACATGATAGACCGGCTCGATAGGTCCTTCTCTTCTCATAACCGGTTTATACAGAACATATCCCAGGAACTTAAGGTGCCGATGAACGACCTGCAGGAAGATCTCGAGGGAGCCGTCGATAAAGAGCTTTCAAAGGAGGAACAAGGGCTTTTAATAAAGAGGGCGTCGAAAAGTTTGAATGTTTTTTCGAAGACAATAGATAATCTTCTTATCTTAAGCCAGATTGATGACTCCATGACTCCATTCGAGATAAGAAAAGTAAACCTGAATAGACTGATCGATCACGTCATTAAACAGATAAGATCTCAGGCGTCGGAAAAAGATATTGAGCTATTTTTCTCTTCCTTAGAGGAAGTGATTATTGACGGCGACGACAAGCAGCTAAAGCAGCTTGTGACGAATTTGATAGATAACGCGATAAAATATACATACAGAAATGGCAAGGTGTCTGTTTCTGTTGAAAAGGCAAATGGTCACGCCAGGATTTCTGTAGGCGATACCGGGATAGGTATTTCAAAGGACGAGATACCTTATATATTCGATAGGTTTTATCAAGTCAAAAAGTCCCGGTCCTCAAGCCAAAGTTTCGGGCTGGGGCTTTCTAGCGTAAGGCTGATCGTCGAAGAGCATAAGGGCAGCGTCTCCGTAGATAGCGAAGAAGGCAAGGGTTCCACGTTTACGGTATTTTTGCCCATATCTTATCAGGGATAGCAGTATATATGTCAGTCATATTCACTCTCGATATCGGAAAGCGTAAGCGCGCCTCTTCAGATCTTCCCCGGAAGGATAACGGCATATTCTTAAAAGGAAACAACGGGATGTGTGTCATCCTGATACATGGCCTTACTGGTACTCCCAACGAGATGAAATTCATTGCTAATTTTTTTAATAGAAAGGGCTATTCTGTCGCCTGCCCGAGGCTTGCCTATCACGGAGAACCGCTTTGGGTGCTCAAAAAAGCAAAGTGG
>JAPLMF010000097.1:30920-42745 GCA_026387155.1 Candidatus Omnitrophota bacterium | reverse complement strand
ATGCTGAATAATAACGCCGCCCAGAACGCGTTCCAGAAACCGGCGACGGTAAAGCCCGGAACGAATTTAGCGGCAAGATAAAATAGAAAGCCGTTTATAATTAAAGTAAAAGAACCGAACGTGAGAATCGTGATCGGCAGCGTCAGTATCAATATGAACGGCCGTATAAAAGCATTCAAAAACCCCAGAATAAGGGCCGCTACTAGAACCGTCTCCATATTATCCAGGCTTACGCCCGCGACCACATGCATAACGACGAAGAGCGCTATTATATTTACAAACCACTTCAGCAGAAATTTTGCCATAATATTTTTGGTTGCTGGGGATGTGTCACTTTGCTAACAAAATATAAATAAGCGCGAGGATCCCGAGAATAAGAACAGCCATCCCCATGATACGCGTGTTTCTTATCTCCTTCTCCATGGATATGGGCTCTATCTTCCAGTTAAATAGCCGATAAATGGCTATTTGTATATCTATGGTCTTCTTAGGCTTCCAGGCAACCAACGCGCCAAGCGCCATCGCCATTACCACGATCATAAGCTGTATACAGAATGGGCAAATCCCAGCGCTGGAACAGCAGCATTTCGCGAATAAATTTAATATAGGGCAACTCATATCATATTCCTCCTACTACTAAATTATACTGCCATAAACGGCAAATCCCAAGCACTTTCGCCTGGGACATGTATACTTCTATTATTTATCTCTAGGATGTCTACTCTTCGCCACTCTTCTCCTCAAACCAGCCTTGAATAGCTACTACCTTATCCCCCTGGATCTCGATAATACCATTCTTAACCGTTCCGCCTGTAGCAAATTTCGATTTAATCTCACTGGCAATTTTTTCCAGCCTTTTGGATCCGTAGGTATGAAGACCCGAGATCATAGTGACGCTTTTCCCGGCCCTTTTTTCTAGGCGGATCTTAGGCACCGGCTATCCTTCTACCGAGCGCTATTGCCTGGTCGCGCACATCCGGTTTCTTCCTTATATCGCCGGAAAGTCCGGCGTTAGGGACCAAGAATGATATAAACTTCATGCCGGTATAGTCGGCAGTCAGTTTGAACGGCGCCTCAAGAGCATCTAGCCCCACATCCTCGTAGGCGCTGGCCAGAAGAATGAGTGTCTTACCTTTAAGCGGGCTCTTCATGATGCCGGCAATGTTATCCCATTTGTAGAGCGAGAAGATACGGTCGGCTATGCACTTTAGCTGAGCGCTCGGGCCGAAGAAATAGAGCGGAGTGGCCATAACGATGACATCGGCTTTAGTCATCCTCGCAAGGACAGGCTTTGCATCGTCATCAATGGCACATTCGTAAGGCTCTATCTTCTGGCAGATTCTACAGGAGACGCAGCCGGTGGACTTGTACCTGAGAAAAGCCGTTTTGACGACTTCAACCTCGGCGTGGTTGGACCGCGCGCCATCGGCGAACCATTCGACCAAGGCGGCGGTATTACCGTCTTTCTTAGGGGACCCGGATAATATCAGTATTTTCTTTGTCATAGCTCCGATTGGGGACAGCTACCTGCTTATTTCTTTATCATGACGAGCAGCATCTTGAATCTTTTAGACGCCTTAAGGGAATGCGGTTTATTGGCCGGCATAATAATAAGCTCGCCCTTTTTTACCGTGCGCGGCTTACCCGCTATTACGATCTTGGCTTCACCATCCAATATATACACCAGAGCGTCGAATGGCGCCGTATGCTCACTCAGGCCCTGCCCCTGATCGAAAGCAAACGCAGTCACACTACCAACATCTTTATGTATGACATCGCGGCTTACTACGGAGTTATTCTGATATCTCACCACGCTCTCCAATTTTACCGCTTTTGCCTTTATCATCGCGTCTACTTTCCTCTCATGTAATTTTCGATCGACCTGTCGTAGGTTTTCTCTTTGACCTTTTCAAAATAACAGGCTGGGAGTTCACCGCTCGCCCGATGGTATCTCAGGCATTCGCAGCATATGCCGTGCCTCGGACACCCGGGATACGTGCAATTACAATCTTCCATGTTCTTCTTAAGATTTTTGCAGTCCATGATACGATTTATTAAATGTTCTTTTCGGCAATATCACCGGCGGCCGGAAGCTTGAATTTTTCCCCCTGGTACGCCTTTATCATCAGGACGATCCAGAGTACAAGCGCCACAAGCCAAAGTAGCGTCGAGACTAGCCCTATAAGCGGCAGTAAGAAATACGCGTGGATCGTGATGGCGAGCGATGAGAAGACCGATATAACGATCCCCAAGGCGGAAAACGCCCCAAAAACTACTATCGACTGCATTGCGTGAAAACGCACGAATTTATTATCCTTTTCTACCAAAAAGAATATCAATCCCGTGATCCATCCTGCCAGATAGCTTAAGAGCGCGGCCATATTGGCCTGTATACCACTCGATGTCTTGCCCAGATCCTTTATCACCATAACCCCTCCTTTTGTTTCACGAATTTAAACGGCTGTCGGACCGGCTGCCTGTAGACAGAGACAATCCAACAAAAAAAACCGGGGGAATTTTATCCCCCGGTTAGAAACTATATTACCTGTCTTATATTGTAAAGCGCCATTGTCTCATAACCTCTCTTGGTGGAAATATTATACCACCGTGTCAGGCTATGAGACAACGGAATTTGCTGTTACTGCTTATTGCCGGTAACGGCGCCGCGGCGGGCGGCAACTCTCTTCTGCTTAGCCTCTTTCCTCATCGAACGCATCGTCGTTTTATCCTCGTGCCTCTCCTGTACATTCTCCTGATGCGTCTTCCTAAGTTCCTGGCGCATTGACTTCGCTTTTTCCTTGTCACCGGACTGCGCCACCCTTGTTTTTATAAAATCACAATCACCAGCGCCAGGCGGCGCCGGCATATACCGCCTGCTCCCGACCTGCAAACGCCGTACGAAAAAATATCTCCCCTTCACCTTTGAAAATCTTGCGCGATAACTCCAGCGTAACGCCTATATTCTTGTCATCCTCGCTGCTTTTTAAGCGCAACGAGACCGTGTCCTTGCTTGTGATTTTAAAATCCGCGCCAAATATGATCTGGCGTGTCTTCTTATCCGCACACTTAATCTCGAAGACAACACCGACGTCCTCTTTTAAGAACCATCTGCCGAATAGCGTTATTACCCGTTCAACAGGCCTGACGTAGCCCTTAAGCCCTATGCCCACCTCATATTTTATATAATTCTCTTTAAATATACCAGCACCAGCCTTAAATTCGAATGATGATTCAGAGCTGGCACCGAGCGAGTAAAATATCCGGTATTTATCACGTACGTCCCAATAGCCATCAAATTCTAGCGCGTGGACCCGGCGCTTCTTTGTGACGAGATTTGCACTTTCGTACCTATATACTAACTTATTACGTTTATCGAGCTCCCAGACGCCGTTAAATGTAAGAATATCATAGCGGCCGGACTCCCTCTTTACATGAAATGACAGTCTGTTACGTTTATCGGCTTTCCATATGCCGCCGAGTTCCAGTGCATATGTTGTGCGGGTATTTAATCTCGTGGTTGTGGTCAATGCAAAAAGGAGCGAGTTCTCACTCGTATCAAGGATCTCGCCTTCGAATGTCAACTGGTCGCCTAAAGTCTTTCGGCCTAATTTATTTAAGGTAAGCCGGAGTCTGTGGCCGTCAGCAAGCGACCAATCGCCTTTAAGCTTTATCTGGTGAGGAATATTTTCGCCGGCGGAAACCGGCGCCTTGACCTGGTAGGTGAGATTATTCGATCTATCAAGTGAAAAACGACCGTCTATCGCTTTGCGAAATTTCGGCAGACCGCTATATTTGGAGCCCGGCCTATTCAGGATGAGCCTATTGTAAGGATCTACCTCGTAATATACTTTAGTGGAGATATTACCTCATTTACTATATCATTGAAAGCGCGACCGAAAGCGCCGTCATGAGTATTTGGCTTACCATCGAAACGGCGCTTTGGGTATTGCGACGCTTCTTCATCTGGGTATCTATGGCGCTTATTGCCGTAAGATAGACTATCCTCTGGGCATTCTGGACCTCAGTGAGCTCCGGGGCCGCATCCATATAATAGATATCGGCCTTAGGCGACAGGGTTTCAAAGAGCTTTATGAGATCTTCGTCCTTCCACGCAGATAGCTTTACCTTTTCGTATTTGGCTTCAAATATGCCGGAGTTCTTTATATATTTTGATTTGCGCTTTGAAAGGAGCATCAGATAATCTTCCAGAGCTATAGACCTGGCTATGCCATCCTCCCAGGTCTCGGGGGTTACATTATATATGAGTGCGACAAGCTTTAACGCGCGATCATCATCCATCTCTTTAAATTGGACAAACTCTTTGCCCTCCACCTTGTAGGTGGTGGGATAGTTCATAGTAGCGCAGCCTGATATGGCGAACGAAGCGGCCGTAACAAACACCGTGATCTTTATGATGTTTTTCATGGCATAAAAACGAGGATAGCGGCTATTATAAAAAATAGCTGCCGTCCCCTATATTACCGTAAATTATCTTCCCAGCTGATTCTGACCTGAATTATCGGTCTGGGTGGAAACTTTATTGCCCAGTGAATCGGTCGTATGCCCCAAGCCGCGGGCCGATTGCGACTGCATCGCCTTTATGGAAGGCGTCCGGTCTATCGTATCTCCTGTCGGATTGGAGCAGACTGACTTCTTCGCTCCGACGCCGCAGCTTCCGCAATCGGCATAAACGTCGACCGTTAATGTGAACGCCATTAAAATTATAACAACAAATACCGCTACTTTCTTCATCGTTATAACCCCCTTCTCTTATGATGTATCCTACTCTAATTTAAGTAATTACTCAAGATTAAACTGGTATTCAAAAAAAGAAGGACGACCTTGACGATCGCCCTTCTTTTACTATTTTACAGCAATATAACCGGCAAACACTATTTATTTGCTGGCCTTCTTTTCTACCTTCTGGAAAGTAACCGTCTTAGCGGAATCCTCAACGACATTCTTAGTCGTCTTAGCTACTGTGACGATAGGGTTTCCATTGACATCGAACGTCTGTACAACGCCTTCTGCGACGTTAGTGACCGTATTCCCGGTGCTTCTAGCCACTGTTTCTACGGGCTCTCCAACTCTCTTGCCCTGATGAGCCGGATCGACAGTACCCTGCACAACGTTATTAACCGCTGCGCCGGTGCTGGTCACCGCTGTAGTTACGGGCTCCATTACCTTTTTCGCCTGATCGCTAGCATAAGCGACGCCGGCGATGAATGCAAGAGCTAATACTACAACCAATAACTTCTTCATTTCTTCCCACCCCCTTTAATATTTATTATGAAAATATTTCATCCCTTAACTGTATTATAAGCAAGGAGAAAATAAACTAAAGAGACAGGCCTTTAGCGGCCGCTATCCTTACGCTTTGAAAAGCAGTCCTTACAATATACCGGTCTATCTTCCCGGGGCTTGAAGGGGACTTCACATTCTTTCTTACACTCTGCGCAGGTCGCTTTATGCATCTCTCTCGGCCCGCCAAAACTTCCACCACCGCCTTGATACGCCATTACCGCCTCCTTGTTATACCCCCCATAATTAGGGAAGTATGAAAAGCCCCCTACCAGTTCTTCTCCGGTGAGTTTCGTGATAGGGGGCAAACTGCTTGACGCTCACAAGCGTCTATCAGGAGTATATCATATTATCCCTTAAATGCAAGAGAAAACTTCCTAATAACCGCTGTGTCTGCCGAACATACATAACTTACAAAAAACGGCCCTCATAACTACCAATCCTTTCCCGTCTCTTTATCCTTGTGATTCTCCTTCCGTTCCTTAATATGCTTCTCTTTCATATTCTCGAGCTTCGCGAATTGCTCCGGAGTGAGGACCGCCTTCACGGCGAATATACCATCTATCCTCTTATCCGTCATCTGAGCCTCGATCGCCTTGAGCTCGTTGACTATCGGCTCGACCTGGGCTCTCGTAGCCCCGGGCTTCGCTATTGCGGTCTTAAGTTCATCCTTCTTCGCATTCATCGCTTCGCGCAGGGCCTTTACCTCGGTACGATGAGCTTCTCTACCGGCCTCGAGCTGCTTACTCTGTTCCGCGGTAAGACCGAGCTCCATCTTCATCTCCTTCCTCATCTCTTCCTTCTTCGGGAACTCTTTACCTCCCTTACCAGTAGCTCCACAGCCTCCCCAAGCGAATACCGAACCAGTGATAAATACCACCGCTACTACCACTGTCATTACTTTCGCTATCTTATTCATTTTTATCACCCCTTTTCTTATCATTTAGACGCTTCCCATACGTTAAAAAGTTCCATCCTGAAAAACTTAGCTGATTTCAGGAGAATAGGTCCTTAAAGAAAAAATGTCTCCGCTGAAGTACCTATATCATACTCCCCACTCCCGCGTTCCTCGCCATTTAAGGATACCATATTGACTATATCCTCTCTTACCGAAAGCGCCGCGGAGTAATTCATGTAAGATACAAATCTCGCTGTTGCCAGCACGAATATAAGCACTATTATAGCCGCTGTAGCCATAACCGTCGGCCGTAAATGATAAAGCCCATATCGGATCCTCTCCAAGACGGTTTCGACAAACCCTTCCTTTATCAAAATTCGGGATATCTCAGCCCGGATCCTGTTCCAGACAGCCTGTGGCGCATCGACCCTGGCAGCCGACTTCAATAATTCTCCGGTCGATGTTACGCCTTCTGCAAGCCTGCGGCAGGATGAGCATGACCGTAAGTGCAATTCTAGTTCCTCAAGCGCATGGCCTCTTAATACTCCATCCGTATAGTCCGACAGGACGAGTCCTTTAGCCCTTTTACAGTCCATGGTTTAAACCCTCCCTTTTGGCGCATGTCACCATCGCCGCTCTTGCCCTCTTAAGCCTTGAACGAACAGTATTTATCGGTATCCCTAAAACTTGCGCCATTTCCTTATAGTCTAACCCCTCTATTTCGCGCAAAACTATGCACGAGCGGTGCTCGAAGCTTAAATCCTTTAATATCCTGTCGACACTCTCTGCGGCGTGGCGCTTTTCGATCTCTTCTTTGGACGTGTTGCGTAAGTCCGGCACACTATCTTTTATTTCATCGTAGTCCACCATACCGAAAGCCCGGCGCCTTGCACCCGAGCGATACACATTAATGGCCGTGTTCACCGTTATCCTGTATATCCACGTGCCGAGCGAAGAACCAAATTTGAACCTCTTTAGGCCCCGGAAAGCTTTTAAGAAGACGTCCTGGGTCACCTCCTCGGCGTCCCGACTGTCGCGTGTTACACCCAGAGCCACGGTATAGACCGTCGATGAGAACGCCTTATATATCTCCTCAAAAGCGGAGATATCGCCACCGGCGGCCAGCTCTATGATCTCCTTGGCTATTTCACGCATACACGTACCCTTTTCGTACTATTAGACAACGGGTTCGGTTAAAAAGTTCCTCTCCTGACCAGCTTAGTTGGTTTCAGGAGGGCAGACATATGATTATACCATTAAAATCTCTACTGGTGATTTTGCTTTTCTCAAATCATGTGCTATACTAAAATCGATGTATATGAAAAATATTGTACTTTCGATGGCGGTAATATCAATTCTCGCCTGGGCTACCTCAGGTGCAGCGTCGGCGCAGGATCATTTGAGCGATCTTGATAGTGTCAGGTCTTCCATGACGGAGCTCGGATATACCCTTCCCCAGGCCATCAAGGCGGCAAAGCCCCAGGATATAAGAACTCTTGAGCGTGTATTTGAGATAAATAACTACGCCCTTATGACTATCGAATCTTATCTTAAAATGCTTAAGGTCTTCTCACTCGGCGGAGGTTATCTTAATAAAGAGACGGTGAATATATTGAATGGTTGGCTGAAGTTCATATCAAATTACTGTGAATATGACATAAAGTATCTGGACGAGGCTAAGACAGATACACAGGATAAATCGGCCTTGGATATAATAGAGAAGGAAAGGATCAGTATAGAATCTCTCAAGAAGGCTGCAATAAAAGGTTCCTCGGAGAATTCTAAAGTACTAGCTGAATAGTAAGAATCAAAAACGACTGTTATCTCTTATCTTCCGATCCTGTAGTTATCTCCGATCGGGGTGATGCGGCTATCGCTGTCGAATCCGGCTGTACTAAAGACGGCACCATATTTGCTGAAGGTATCATAGCCAAAACGCTCGGCGTGGCCGCCGCAAGTTCAGGTCTAGCGGCAGGTCTATAAAGCGGCATTAGGCATGAGCGGAGTGCGCTCACATCCTCTCTTGTTTGGGCGAGAAACATATGTTTTCCCTCCTGCTCGGCGGCGTATCTTGCGGCTTGCTCTGCGAAGGATAGAGCCGCGCAATGTATACACCCCACCGCTATCATGAGGATCATGAGCACCTGCAGTTTTCTGGTCTTCATAGCTTCACCTATACTTCTTATAAGCCCTTACTTTGTGTCTAAAAAAAATCGGGCCATGCTGCCTTTTTGTTCATACACCTTACATTGGAAGTATAACACATTCCGGATTAATTTCAATAGACTAAAGATACATTTTTTGTATCTTAACTTCATGTTATAATCACCAATTTACCTTATATATCACCCCTCCTTTTTCATGTGATTTTACTCTCTGTTTTACGAACATTCTCAAAGAAAAGTTCCTTCATTCCGAAATGCACCGCTATCGAATCTTTATTATAATAATTAAACGCATATTCCGGCAAGGGTAAAGGATAGCAGTTCTTTGCCCCAAGAAAAAGTTTCTGGTAGACATATTGTTCTAGTAAATGAGTGGGCACCGTTGTCTTTCTGATCTCCGAGACTATTTTATTGGTTTCTGCCAGATTTATTTTATAGACTTGACTATCTACACATACCAGACCGCCGTTAAAAAACCGCCCCTTCGGTAAGAAGGATGTGATCTCGTATTTGTCGTTCATTACCGGCTTATAGGCTTCCAGCATATAGAGGATCCTAGCATCGCTTAAATCATCGATCCAGTCCATTATAAGTTTAGGCCGCTTAAAAAAAAGAACATCCGATTCGAGGAACAATTTTTTCCTTGCGCTTGTCAGTATATTAAAATCCACCAGCTTCAATGAAAAAATAAATCCGTTGAAAGACTGCCGCCTATCGTAACTAATGACATCTGATGAAAATCGAAACCATTTAAGCTCCGGATACGCGGACAACTGTTCTATAAGCATATTATCGGCTTCGTCTTTTTTTATGATTGTCACACCTATTAAATGGCGCCTCAGAATGGTCAGATCTTTTTCTGTCAGGGTACCGTCATCGTGCAATATGATCGCATAGCTTTTATCTGTATGATAAAAAAAGCTCCTGATCGCCCAGAGCCCCATGCCTACATCCCTGTGGCATATGAGCATGTGTATTTCAAAATGCGGCGCGTCTTTTCCGGTAACGACCGGTTTACTATTAAATATTTTCAGGCTATACCACTTCTTGCAAGCGGCCATCCTGACCTGCAACATGGTTTTATACACCCGCCATGGCGGTATACCTTTCAACACCCACTCCTTTAAAGATACATAAATCTTTTTTATCTTACTCATTATGGTTCTATCCTTTTCACAAACTTTACAACCTCCGGCTGATCCGGCTCGAGCGCAAGCGACCTCTTCCAGTGTTCTAATGCCATCTTCTCATCTCCCTTCTTGGCGTAGGCTATAGCTATGTTATTTTGGTACAGGGCGACGTTGGGTGACATTGCGATCGCTTTTTTATGAGCCTCCACGCTCTTATCATACTCGCCCTTTATCTCATAACAAACACCCAGATTGGTAAAGACCTTGGGCGACTTGATATATTTAAGCGTGTTGTTATAAATGGAGGGTTCATCCTTCCATTCTGAATTTCTCGTTATGGTGAAGACGGAAAGATAGAGCGCGATTACCGCCAATACAGTATAAACGGCCGTCGCGGGAATGACTCGCCGCGCGATCATGCCGTACAATATAATTCCGATCGTTACATATATGCCTATGGAGGCTCCATACAGCCAGTGCTCCGCAAAAGGTGCGTTGAGCTTCACTATGTTCAGATGCGGCAACAACAGGATGAAAAACCAAAATATCCAAAAAATGATGCGATGGTCTTTTTTTATCATTACCGCCGCTAAGAATCCCAGGAACACCATGAGGGCCATATTAAGGAAAAATTCGCCTCCATTAATTGAATAAGATATGCCGAAGGTATCCCACATATGAAGCCCGATGGGGACCAGAAGTATCGCCAGTGACCTGACTAATATCTTACTGTTTATAAATACTGCCGTCAATGCATCAAGTCCGCCGCTCTGCAATGAGCCTGATTTTACGATCCCGGCCCTGAATATGGCGTATATGACAATAAGCGCGACGAAAGGAACTATCCTCAATATATTCTTTCGCGCTTTATCACCTATGCCATAGACCTCGTAAGAGGCCAGGAGAAGCGGAAATATGACCGCCGTCTCACGCGACAGGAGCGAACACGCGTAAAAGAAGAGCGATGCAGAAATATATATTACTGATGCCAGGCCACGTTTTATCGATGATCTTATATACATGAGAAAAGCCAGCAACAAGAAAAGTAGATAGAGAGGGTCGCTCCTGCCGGATATGTAAGTCACAGCTTCTGTGTTTATCGGATGGAGACCAAATATCATCGCCGAGAAAAAAGCTATAAACCTGGACCCAAGAATCGAAAATACAACATAGAAGAGCGCAAGCGTGCAACCGATCTGGAGGATGATACTGGTAATATGAAAACCACTCGCGTCGAGCCCGTATAAGAAGCGGTCGACCATATAGGATGATTCCTGAAGAGGCCTGTAAATACGGCCCTTGTAATTTGCCATGTTGGTGAACTCATTCTCGAAGATATACGGGATATTGCTGAAGCTTCTCGTCGCGTCGTTCCTCACGACCAGGGTCTGATCGTCCCAGACGAACGTCCCGCCTACGGCGTTTGCATAAATGCCAACTACCAAAAGGACGAGGGCGACCGCCAAAAACCTAGTATCTATTCTTTCGAAAAACGAAAGACTTCCTTCGCTCGGCGCTCGCGTTTCCTTACTTAACTTTCTAAACCTCGATTTTTTACCCATGCGCTCCGATTAAAATGTTATTTGATATTCATCAATTTAACAATATCATATCTTATTCGTCTCTCTTTATATATCCATTTATCTGTGGCTGGTCAGGGTTCAATTCGACAGATCTGCGCCAGTTGTACAATGCGCTGTTCTTATCACCTTTACGTATATATGCAACCCCGAGATTATTCAGAAGCGTCACGTTATCTTTATCTACCTCTAGGCCTTTATTGAATAATCTAATAGCTTCATCGAATCGGCCGCTCGCGGAATATATATTGGCGAGATTGTTAAGAGCGTTAACATTGGCAGGACTTGCCTCTATAGCTTTCTTGTATAGCGATCCGGCCTTATCGGTATCGCCCAGTCTGTCCTCTACCTCCCTGCCTAAATTATTATACAATTTCGAAGCACCTGGCTCATATTTAAGCGCGCGCTCATAAAAGATTATCGGGTCACGATACTCTTCGTTTCTTGATATCGTCAAATGTGAATAAACCACAGCCAGTAAGATGACCGCCGGTAGCGCCATACGACAAACCATTTTTAAAGGCGCAACTCCGGTTCGCCTCTCTGAAGCATATACCGCCGCGGAGGATACAGCAAGGAAGATGCCTATCGCCGGCAATTGGATCCAATTTTCAGCTATGTACGCGTTAAGAGGGATGAATATATTCGATACCGGTATGATATTTATCAGATACCACATTATGCCGCAAAAGACCGGGCCCTTTGCCCTGCGAAGCTTTACGGCCGTATATATTATCAATGCCAGCAAAGC
>JAPLMF010000097.1:9755-30853 GCA_026387155.1 Candidatus Omnitrophota bacterium | reverse complement strand
CAAATGTAACCCGACCGGAAAGGCCAGCAGGATCAGATAATTAAGAAATGCTCTTATGGAGGTGAAAAACCTAACATGCCAATCGCTTGAAGCCGCTACATTGTACTGTAAGGTGACGATATTTGCAATCGCCGCTGATCTCATAAATAAATATATGACGACAGCCGTTATAGCCGAAATGTATACTGCTCTCCATCTTGAAGCATCTATGGGGTGTCCGGGATCCTGCGAATGACAATATCTATACAAGAAAAGCACGACAACGAAAAATAATGCCGTCTCTTTCGTCAATAGTGCCAGAAACAGAGAAAGAACGGCCGGTATGAGGTATTTAAGCTTCTTCCTCGGGAATTGCAGATACTTTACATAGAAGAGAAGAGATGAGAGGATAAATAAGATAACGATAGAATCGCCGCGGCCCGATATATAGGTAACGGCTGATGTATATATAGGATGAACGCCGAATAAAAGCGCTGTTAGAAAAGAGATCTTTATCTTCCGGAAGATGCGCTGGATCAGTAAAAAAAGGACCACTGTGCTCAGCATATGTATCAGGATGCTTGTGATGTGATAGCCTACCACCCAGGTTCCGTACAGGAAACGGTCCCAAAGATAAGAAACTTCTAGTATAGGCCTGTAGTAATTGACGCCGGTGATATTAAGATGGGAAAACCCCGACAGAAAGATCGCCGGGATATTTTTTATACTCTTTATATAAGGATTATTGAGGATCTGAGTGTGGTCATCAAATACAAATACTCCATAGATCGAGTTGCCGTAACTTACGGCAACTGCGGCCAAAAGAAGCAATATAAGAATAGATTTTATCTTCCACGGAGCTTCGGATCCGATAAACCCTTCAGCAACTGACAAATCCGCCCTGGTTGACGCTGGATCTTTCCTCCCGCCCTTCCGACGACTCATATCTCTTATTTCCTGTATTAACGCCTCGGCGGACCAGCAGGCGGCCTATACGGCGTTGGGACAGACGGCTGTTTAGCAGGCGGAGTATAAACGGTCGGCGCTTTCACCTGACTTTGCTGCTGGGCCGTCCTCTGGATCTGCATATTCTGCTGGTGTTGCCGCGCTATCTGTTCTCCCTGCTTACGCATCCGCTCCTGTTGTATCTTAAGAAGCGCCGGATTTATTTTCTTTAAGATCACTATCAATTCATCTTTCGAAAGGGCCTCCATCTCTTTACCGCCGGTCTTGAAAACCGTCTTCTTGCCTTTCACCTCTTTCTGTATCTCAGGTAAGAGCTCCAATATCTTCGAATTGTGGGATAGTATACCGTTTACCTTATTCAGCACATCTTCCCTGGAGACTTTATCTAACGGGTCCTCCAGTTTCCCCGCCTTAGTATCTTCTTTTAATTGTTTTCCCGACGCAGACGGATCTTTCGCTTTGGCGGCCGCTTCGGCGAATGTTTGGCCCATAAATAACATAACCACCAGAATTACCGATAATATGCTCTTGAACATGTTTATAAGCCTCCTATTTTTGGAATTTGCTATGAAAAACTCTCTATCTTCTTCCTCCTCCGGAACTCGGGCCACCAGGGCCTCCGGGACCCCCCGCCGCTCCGGGGCCACCAGGGCCTCCGGGACCACCGGGGCTTCCGGCCGTAGGGCCGGATGGAGGCTTCGGGATAGACTGTATTTGCGCGGCCTGCCTGCTGGCAGCCTGAGCTTGCTGAACTTGGACCAATTGTGTCTGGACTTGCTGTGCCTGTCTGACTGCGTCCGTTTGCTCTCTGATTGCCTCGGATCTTATCCTGCCTACCTCTCCTATGATTTTATTGGCAAGGCCTTGCAGCGACTCATTATTCAGGCTTCTTTTTTTATAGGAACCTCTTCTACCGTGGGCACCGACGCCGAAGCCTTTTGGTCGGTCTTCCCTATCACGGGGGATGCCGCGGCCTTGGTGGTCGTCGTGGCCTGCGTGGGTTTCTTCATAAATTTATTTTTCATCCTCTGTATAAAACCCAGCTCCTCCTCGGCAAAAGCGGTTACGGCAACCGTCAAAAATAGCGCACCCACCAAAAGAATGACCATCTTCTTCACAATATCCTCCTTTTTTTAAAATCCAAAAAACAGCCCATCCTTCCTATACCTTCGTTAAGTATACCTCATAGCACGGTAAAGTAAAGACAAGATACCAAAATATTGCATCTGCTTCTATAATAAAATTTCACTTTCATTTTATTTTTTATTTTCAATGGAATTTAAATACGCCAAAGCGCTTTTTTTAAGCCCCTCATCATTAAATATCATCACTTTTAAAAAGGCCTCTTTCGCCTCCCGGTATTTTCGCAAATTCATATATGTAAGGCCCATATTATAGTAAGCCCCCGCCACTTCGGGAGATGGGTATATCTCGTTTACTTCTATCGCCTTTCGGGAATACTTTATAGCATTGTCGAGATCGTTTTTGGAGCCGTATATTCCGCTTAAAACTCTATAAAATTTGACATTTGGACGCCATTTCAGATTGGATAGATAAAATCTTACCGTATCACCGTAATCCTGATTTCTTTTGAAGGTCGTATATCCATAACACAACAGTACGAAAGAGATGATCAATAAAATTACATTCCGAAAGACGGGCGCGTTACGATTAATGCATATCCGTAAGCCGGCACTGATGACCGAAACGGCCGCCAGATAGATGCCTATAGACGAAAGGTAGAGCCAATTTTCTGAATGAAATACCTGCAAAGGCATAATATTCAGCAGGGGCGCCATGGAAAGAAAAAACCATGAAATCCCAAAAAATATCATGCCACATGTAATATCATTTTCATGTTTATATTTTTTATACAAATAACCCAGAAAGCATCCGGTTGCAACAAGACCCAGAGCGGTCAGAGTGGCATATGGACTGCTAAAAATCGAATTTTCAACCGTTGTGGTCCGCGCAAAATGAAGATCAAAAGGAACCAGCAGTATCCGTATATCAATAAAGAGAGTTTTCAATGAGGTAAAAACGCGCGGTAACATGCCTATGTGATAAAGCTCCAAATTATACGGCGTTAATCCTGATAGAGCATGCAATCTAAGCGGCAGATATAGCGCAAGTACTGCAAAATAAGAAAGATAGATGTAGATCTTGCCTATGTGCTCTTTTTTAAAGACCGCGTTGTACAGAAAAACTAGAAGCGGCAATACGAGGATCGCATATTCTTTTGCAAAAATAGCGCATATGTATGCCGTGACAGAGATCAAGAGAGAGCTTATTTTTCCTTTTTGGCTGTAGTCCATGTAAAAGATAAGCGCCAATAATATGAAAGAGGCCGTAAGGACATCCGCCCTGCCCGCAATATATGATACGCACGATGTATTGACAGGATGGATCCCGAATAACAAGGCCGCGAAATACGAGCTGTATGAATTGAGGAACAATCTCTGTGCAATACAAAATACCAGCACCACATTCAGAATATGCAGTATCACATTCGTAAGATGATACCCATATGGATCCCCTCCCCATAGAAAATTATCCATAGCATAGGTTATGGTCTGTAACGGTCTATAAGAGTTGCTTATGGGACTGGCCGTGGCGCTGTTTGCGAAAATATCTTTATTAAATAGAATCGGAATATTTAAAACGGATTTAATAAGGGGATTATTTTTTATAAGAAGCTCATCATCAAGCAAAAATGGGCCATTGAGAGAATTTTTGTATACTAAGAATGTTAGGATAATTAATAAAAAGATATATAAAGTCTTTTCGCGTCCGGTATTTACCATGTTATCCGATCTCTTTGATCGCACTCGCGGCTTTTCTATTCCACTGACCATTTACTTCGCCCGGAACGTTTTTTAAATCCAATAAAAAATTAAACTCTTTTATAGCATCTTCAATACGGCCAAGCTTTGCATATGTAACACCCAAATTAAATCTCGCGTTGAAAACAAAGAGGTTGGGCAGAGTTTTGTCAATTTCAATCGCATCTTTAAATGCGCTTATCGCCAGATCATACCGGCCCTTTAAACCATATTCCGTGCCCAGCATGTAATAAAACTTAACGTTCGGCTCATAACTCAGGTTTTTTAAATATAGCTTCGTGGGATCGGTATAGTCTGCGGTCCTTTTAACAGTAACGGCCCCATAAGCGATTAATGACGCTAAAAAAAGCAAAAGTATAAAGACGTTTAATAAATTAGCCCTTCCTGCCCGGCCGCTGCCATAATAGTACCCTGTTACCGCGATAAAAGCAAAGATGATACCCAGAGACGGCTCATATAGCCAGTTCTCTGATACAAAAACCTGCAACGGCACTATGTTAAGATAAGGAACCATCGAAACCATATACCAGAAAAGCCCGAAAGAAACGATTTTTTCCGTTTGATGTCTTCCGTCCAGCCCTTTTTTATAAAGATGAACCACCGCCCATATCATCAGGGACAGGCCCAATATCGGCACTATAGCGGAAAAGGCCAAGAGCGATCTTTCGACGGGAACAAATCTGTCAAAATGCAGATCATAAGGTAATATCATTATCCGCAGACTTATGAAGAGCCCCTTGATGGAAGTAAGGGCCCTTTGGAATAAAGGAATATATTCGAGGCCGATTGCAGCAATATGAGCTTTTAATACCAAATTTCTTACGGCCAGATAGATCATCGCAGTTACTGGATATATAAGAAGCACACGGAAAGCTGCCGGTTCTTTTTTTCTAAAGTACAGGGCATAACCTGCTAAAAGGGCGGGGACCACCACTATACTTGCCTCTCTGGATAACATTGAAAAGAGATAAAAAAATACCGATAAGACTAAAAATCCGTAGGACCCACCCTTATACTTAGCAAAATAGATCAAGCTTAGCATGGCGCCTATAGACATCAAGATGTCACCTCTCCCGGAGATATAGGCTATCGATTGTGTATTAATCGGGTGGATCGAATATAAGAGAGAGGCCGATAAAGATAAGGTGTCGCTATCGGAAATATGCCGGAAAAAGAAGAAGACCAACATAGCGTTAAATATATGTAGCAATATGTTCGTAAGATGGTAACCGTACGGCTCTAACGCGTAAAGCATGTAATCCAGGGCATTTGTTATGGTCTGGGCCGGCCTGTAAGAATTACTGACAAACTCACCGACTTTATCCGAAAACAGGTCGGTCCGAAAATAGGCAGGAAAATTCGATAGGTTCTTGATAAGCGCATTATGAGCTATAAGGTGATCGTCATCGTAAATGAACCCGGCTTTTAACGCTCCGGAATAGGCTATAAAGATTGCGGCAGTTATTATAATAAAAGCGATCACGGCATGAACCCGCGAGGGCATTCCCATCTTCGAGATATCTTTAACGACCTTCTTGCCTATATTACCAACGACAGGCCTCTCGTGTTTAGAGCTCATCGCTCGTTAAATTGCTTTTTCACCTTATGTTGCGTAAAAAACAACACTACACAAATATGATACACTATCGATATATAATTTTTTAACCCCGCAGATATGAAAGTTATTATCTCGCCGTTAAAATTCATCAAACCTGAAAAGATCAGAACTTTAGTGATGACGATATACCCGGAGAAGAAGACCAGGAGCGTCCTTGCCCATTTTTTGTGCTTTAAAAGCCCCAGCCCTATCGCGGTCGAAGCTATAGCGGAGGAGAGGACGAATATGAATACAGTGGGAGATTTTTCGGACAGATGGAGCAGATAGGTCGTCGTAACGCCCAAGACGGTGGAGGCGCCTATAAGAAGTTCAATCACGGCTATTATACTTATCGCTCTTTTTAAACGCACCCTTCTACTTCCCCCGGTTCTTTACGCTATATTAACTCTTTTAAGCTTTTTAACGCCGCGTCATAATTCGGCGGGTTTCCCAGCTCTTTCACATATTCTACATACTTAACACTATCTTCCCTATCCAGTATAAATATGGCTCTGGCAAGAAGACGGAGCTCCTTTATTAGCACGCCGAATTTCAATCCGAAATCGGCATCCCTGTGATCGGAGAGCGTCTTTACCTTATTGATATCAAACTCCTGGCAGAACCTCTTCTGCGCGAACGGCAGGTCCATGCTTATGAATATTATCGCCAGGTCCTTCGATAGCTTGGAAGCCTCGTCGTTAAACCTCTTTATCTCCGTATCGCATACGGGGGTATCGAGCGACGGGACGGACGCTATCAGCTTGATCTTGCCCTTAAAATCGGCCAGGCTCTTTTCGGCAAGATTGGAGTCGAGGGCTTTAAAATCTTTTGCCTTTTGCCCAATTTTGACTTCATCACCTAAAAGGGTCAACGGCCCGCCCTTAAGAGTTACAATATCCTTTCTCTCCATTGCATCCTCCTATTTTTTAAGCGTATCGCCCAAGGCGCTCCAAGGCCACTTTTCGTCGAACGCCAGCGCTTTCGTGTCTTTCGGGTTCGGGAATAAGAACGACGCCACGTCTACCGCACCATCGATCTGTCGACTGTACCAGTACCATAATCCTTTTACTACCCCGAGATCCGGTGCATGGAGTTTCAGCCCTTTTAGTACCTGTCCGGGGAGCTCAACAAATCCTAATAGCGAGTTGCCGAGGCCGCGCCCAAGTTTATTTCCCATAGGGGTCAATGTCGCTTCTCCGAAGCTCGGTTTCATTAAGTCGTACTTCGTTCCTTCCTCCCACGCGTATTCTGCGTTAAGAGGTATGCCTACGCCATCGTTAGACTTCGGATCTGCCGCCCAAAAACCGACTACATCACCTGCGCCGGATACGGTCCTGCCGATGCCATGCCATATACCGCTGAATATACCGACGAACGCGCCGCCGAAATTCTCGCTCTTATAACCGTAATAAATTTGAGTCGGTATCTCAACCCATCCTGTAACGGTATTAACTACACCCCGCACCAGTTTCTTTCCCATCCCGGAAAATAGCTCCTCCGCTCCTGCCGCATAAGATACCCCTGCCGCAGAGACGACGAGAGCGGCAATCAATAAAATACACAGCATTCCTTTTATCATGCACCCTCCTTTATTTTAACCGGTTCCAATATCTCCTTAATTCTCTTTTCCATAGCCACAGCCTTCTCTTCCTCGCCAAGTTTACGATAGGTCTCTACCAGATTATTGGATATCAACATCGCACGGGGAGAGTCTATTCCTATAGTCTTGTCGCAGGTCCGGAGCGCCTGTTCATAAATATCCTTCGCCTCTGTGTATTTGCCCTGGGCGAATTTAAGATCGGCCAATTTGAATAAAGGGGCGACTACTCTCGGATTATCGTCGGCATGCGTACCTTGCGCCATCTCTATACCGTGTTTATACAACTTTTCGGCGGCGGCAAATTTACCGTGATGATAATAAAGCTCAGCGAGCCTGTCGGTTGCTAACGACAGCTGCGAGGAATCCGCGCCGTATGCCTTTTCCAGAAACGGCATAGATTCTTCGTAAAGCGACTCCGCCTCGGAATACCTGCCGGTAAGATAACAGAGCTCGGCGATCTTTGTCAAGGCTGCGCCAAGTTTTTCGGCTTTCTTGTCCGGCTCCTTCTTGTATATCGCCACGGCCTTTCTGTAATATGCCTCAGCGTCCTCGTTCGAACCGTCATCGAAATAAAGGTCGCCTAATACCAGGCTTGCAGTAGCCACCCTGTAATTATCGACGCCGTAGACTTTCTCGCATATGCCCAGCGTCCTCTTGTAGAGATTGGCAGCTTCCTGCCGATTGCCCTGGGCGGCATAGACCATGCCGAGATCGTCGAGCGCTTCCGCTATGCGAATGTCCTCCGGCCCGTAAAGTTTCTCTTTCTCAGCCAAGGTGCTACTGGCAAGAGTCAGTGCCTCAGCATAGCGGCCCTCTTTATACATGATGTGGATATCCGCATCGCTTTCGGCAAAGGCCATTCCGGATACTATTATCGAAATAACTACCAGCGCCAATAGCATCTTCTTCATGGGCTACTCCTTATTTTAGAGCTTCTCTTCCGTATCAATTTCCGAAACTTGTACCGATTGCCCTGGCCGTCTCGATGAACGGATGGTTTAGCGGTACCGTCTTAAGCTTCCCTATTGCCTTCGATATCGGCACGCTGGTAACGCGCCCGCGTTCAAGCGCCGCCATGCAGCCGAATTTTCCTCCCACGGCCATCTTCAGGGCTTCGTAGCCGTAACGCGTGGCAAGGTTGCGGTCAAACGGCGTTGGCGCTCCTCCGCGCTGGAGGTGGCCGAGTATCGTTGCGCGCGTCTCAAGGCCCGTCATCGTTTCTACGGCGTTTGCGAGCATCGAGCCCACACCGCCGAGCCTCACCTGGTCCGTAGAGGCTTCGACTATCTTTGCTACAGTAAGCTTGCCGCCTTTAGGTTTGGCACCCTCGGCTATGACTATGATAGAGAAGCGCTTTCCGACCTTATGACGTTCTTCAAGTTTTTTGGCTATCTTCTTCATGTCGTAGGGTATCTCGGGAATGAGTATTATATCGCCGCCGCCGGCTATTCCCGAGTAAAGCGCTATCCATCCCGCATACCGACCCATGACTTCGATTATCATGACCCTATGATGCGACTGCGCCGTCGAGTGAAGTTTATCTATCGCGTCGGTAGCTGTGACCACGGCCGATTCGAACCCGAATGTTATATCCGTGCCCGAGAGATCGTTATCGATCGTCTTTGGGCATCCCACAATATTTAAGCCATCCTTTATTAGTTTTGATGCTATGGAAAGCGTGCCATCGCCGCCTATCGCTATCAGGCAATCGAGGCTGTTCTCTTTATAGTTGGCTATCGCGTCCTTGGACCGATCCTCGAGTATCAGTTTTTTACCCTGAGTGACAGGGTAACGATACGGATTGGCAATATTTGAAGTCCCAAGTATGGTGCCGCCCAGATTTATTATGCCGGATACGTCCCGGCTACGCAGAGCTATATATTCATTCTTAACGAGCCCGTCGTAGCCGTCCCTGAAACCGATGACCTCTATGCCGTATTGGCTTATGGCAGCTTTGACTATAACGCGTATTACGCAATTCAAGCCAGGGCAATCCCCGCCGGCCGTCAGGATGCCTATCTTACGCACTTTGGATATCTTCATGATCCCCTCTTTCTCGCAGGTTAAGAGTTATTGCCCTTATCGTACCACGTCCTGTAAGCCAGGCCACGTTCGGTCTCAAGCGACTCTATCTTCTTCTGTATATCATCATACTCCGGGTTCTCCCCATATTTGTAAGAAGATTGCCTCGTCTCCAGCTCCTCTATTTCGGACTTCATCGTGTTCATCTTCGTAAATATATCGTCTCTCGTCATACCGGAATAATCCGACGGCGGCGTTCTGGCCACAGCTGAAGGTGGTGTAAGCCCGGTGCGTATAACATCCTTTAGGTGCAGATCTTTATCTTCGGCTGTTATCTCGACAGCGTCGCCATCGCCTATCTTTCCGGCTAGTTCACCGCTTAATTTAAACGAGGCATTCTGGCCTGCAATATTGCCCTTCGCCTGGGTCGCCAATAGTCCGAGGCCTATTGCGGCACCGACAGCCGTGATCCCCTGACTTAAACCGCTTCCTTCGGTATTGATCGTCGCCCCTATTACAGCGAATAACACAGCAGCCGGATACCTGAATATTGATTCTTTCGTTACATAGAACCTGCCGTAAGAATCCGGCTTTATTGCTTCGCCGGCTATCCTGAGGCGTATATCGGTCACTTCCCATTTCCGGAACTCGGCGCCCTTACCGGTGGCTACAGCGGAGACTGCCACATCCATGCCATCGGGCTTTAACTTGTACATGATGGCGACGCTCGCCGTCTCATCATCCATCTTGAATTTTTTGTATTGGGATTCTTCCTGGGAATAGGCTGAGGGAATAGCCGTAAGAGCCGTTACTGATATGCATAAAACGGCTGTAATAATTGGCCTCATAGCTTCAATTATATACCCGCACGATGTAAAGAGGCAACAATAAATCGTACTCGGCGGGTTTTCATTCCACACCGGAGGTGGAACCATTCAGCCATTCCCCCCCCCGGTGTGGAATGGCTAAGAAAGGTCACGCTCTCAGACTTTCGAACCAGGCGTTCAATTTCGGAACGAATTCGACGAGCGCCGATTTTTCTTTATCTGTATAACTTTCACGCGTTCTGACATCGTACGCCACCCTCTCTTCGGGGGTATCATGCAATATCTCTTTTAGCGGGTGGACCGCGTTGAGCGTCGGATTTACGCCGTCCCAGTTCCTATTGACAGGGAACCCTGCCTCACCGAGCCTAAGATCGTATGTTGCGTCGACAAGCACCCACCTGCCTTCGATATCCGCTTTTATCGCAAGGTGGTTCGTAATAGGAAGGTCCTTCATCATGGCTCTTAATTCGGGTGGGTACTTTATGATATTCCCGGTGTGCCAGTAAAAAGGATAGGTGGCGTACCTGACCGGTATTCCGAGCTTCTTAAAATAGATCGCCAGGAGCCAGTGCTTAGGCTGGCACGAACCGCAGTTCTTCCCGAGGATACCGGACGGACCGGCATCGGGTGAGCGTAGTTCGGGGATTATCATATAGGGGATATCCCGGACCTTATTGAATACGGCTATCCGGGCGGCGCTTGGATCAAGCCCGAATGTCCATTCACCGAATCTATCATCTACGATATTATTTTCCATGTTCCCATCCTTCGCGGCTTCTCCAGCGTATTATATGTTAACCTATCGTCTTGCGAAAACGTTTTGCGCTCATGAAGATCATGAAGGCGCCCATTATAAAAAGCACCGTCATCTCATCCCACAGGACGGCCACCCCCACACCTTTTAAGAATATCGCGCGTATTATCGTAAGATAGTATCTCATCGGATTCAGCAGTGTAAGGTACTGTATTATCACGGGCATATTCGCTATCGGATACGCGAATCCGGAAAGGAGCGTCGCCGGGAAGTAGAATAAAAATACGGACATCATCGCTTCCTGCTGCGTGGCGCAAATCGTCGATATCAGCAGCCCAGCTCCCAGTGTCGTCATAAGATATATGAGAGTTGAGATAAAGAGAAGCGGTATCGATCCCCTTAATGGCACGTTGAACCATAAATTCCCCACCACCGTTATCAGTATGACCTGCACGAGCGCTATGATACCGAACGGCACGACCTTGCCGATTATCAATTCTATCGGCTTAAGCGGACTTACCATAAGCTGCTCCATGGTACCGATCTCTTTTTCGCGGACTATAGCCATTGCCGATAAAAGAAGCGACATTATCGAGACTATCAGTACGATAACACCGGGAAGATAGTAATTACGCGATATCAGATTTTCGTTAAACCAATGCCTGTCGCGAAGATCGACGTACGGGACGATGTTGAGCCTCGTAAGATATACGTGCGCGCGGTCCTGGAGGGCCCTGTTGTTATAATCGAGTATTATCTGATTGGAGTAACCAACTATTATCTGGGCGGCGTTAGAGTCCGTGCCGTCCACCACCAGCTGTATATGGGCGGTGCGGTTTCCGACGAGATTCTGCGAAAACCCGCGGTCGAATTTTAATACACAAAGTGCCCGGCCGTGGTCTATAACATGCTGAACTTCTTTTTCTTCCGAAAGGTACTTCGTTATCTTGAAATACTTCGAATAGGTAAAATCTCTCGTGACCTCACGGCTCTCCTTGGTGTTATCAACATCGTAAACGGCCATAGGTATATTTGTTATATCCATCGTCGCCGCATAGCCGAATATCAGTATCTGCACCACAGGAGATACAAATATTATCATCTTCATCCGTGGGTCCCGGAAGACTTGTAGAAACTCTTTTTTTAGAACCGCAAATACGCGATCGAACATAGATTTACCCCATTGGAAAGCCCCGTCTTTTCTAACGGGGCTTATAATATCTTCTTTTTAAATTTGTGTATCGCAAGCCGGGACATTAGTACCGAGAAAACCATAAGACATGTCGCCTCCGGCCACAGTTCGAACATGCCGATATCTTTTAAATATATACCCCTGAGTATCTTTATAAAGTACCGCGCGGGTATGAGATACGTCACTGCCTGCACTGCCTGCGGCATATTGAATATCTCGTACGTAAAACCCGACAGAAGAAACGTCGGCAAGAACGATGTTAATATCGCCATCTGACTTGCCATGAGTTGACTCTTGGCGACAGTTGAAATAAATATTCCGAGCGACAGGGCTCCTGTAAGAAAGAGCGCGCTCATTATGAAGAGCTGTATCAGGCTGCCCCGCAAGGGGACAAAGAATACAAAACGCCCGAGTATCACCGATATCACCAGATCTATCATGCCTATGGCGAAGTACGGCAGAAATTTTCCGATGATAAGCTCTGAAGACCGCACCGGTGTCGATATGAGCTGTTCCATGGTGCCTCTTTCCCACTCGCGGGCGACGGTGAGAGATGTCAAAAGCGCCGCTATTATCATCATGATTATCGCAATAAGCCCCGGCACTATAAAATTCTTCGATTCAAAATCCTGGTTGAACCATACACGCTGATCCAGACTTATCGGCTGAGAATTTACAAGGTTTGTCTGTGAAGATTTCCGGAACAGTTTATCATTATACTGCTGTACTACACTTTGGGCGTACCCAAGCGCTATCGTAGCAGTGTTCGAATCGCTGCCATCCAGTATCAGCTGGACCGGAACGGACTGGTTCGAATACAGGTAACGTGAAAAATCCTTCGGTAAGACGAGCACCATCATAGTCCTGCCGTAATTTAACAATCTTTCAAGATTCCGGTAATTGTCGTAATAACCTATTATCCTGAAATACTCCGAATTTTTGAAATTGAGTATAAAATCTACAGAGGCTTTCGTATTGTCCTGATCCCAGATGGCGAGAGGCACATCCTTTATATCAAGCGATAGGGCATATCCGAAGAGCACGATGAGTATAACGGGGATCAGAAGCCCGAGCGCAAGGCTCCTGGGATCGCGTATTATCTGGATATACTCTTTATTCGCTATAGCTCTGACCCTTTTTAAATTCATTTCGCCGGGTGCTCCTTATCATACTTCTCGATCGATGAGACGAATACGTCCTCGAGCGACGGCCTTATCTTATTCACCGAATAGTCTTTGACGCCGGCCATTTTAAAGGCCGCTTCTATTGATGCCGAACCGATCTTGGCATTCTCGACGACGGTATGTATAGTTGTCGAAAAAAGCGCCGCGTCCTTTACGCCGGGCAGGCTTTCCAGCTTATCAATCCACTCATCGGCGCCCGGAACCCTGACTTCGAGGATATCGTCCTTCATGATATCGGTCTTCATCTCTTCGGGGGTACCCATCGCGATTATCGTACCTTTATATATGAGGGTCATACGATCGCAGTTCTCGGCCTCATCCATATAGTGTGTTGTAACAAAGACCGTCACGCCCCGACCGGCCATCTCCTTTATTATCGACCAGAAGTTCGCACGCGTTATCGGGTCGACGCCGGAGGTAGGTTCATCTAAAAATATGATATTCGGTTTATGCAGTATCGCGCATCCGAGTGCGAGACGCTGCTTCCATCCGCCGGATAAAGCACGCGTTAAATTCTTCCTGAAATCCTCAATGCCGGCCTGTTTTATGACCTCCTCCATGCGCTCTTCTTTCTCTTTCTTCGAGAGCCTGTAGATGCCGCTGTAAAACTCTATATTTTCCTCGACCGTAAGGTCATCGTAGAGCGAGAACTTTTGCGACATATATCCTATATGCTGCTTTATCAATTCCTGATCCTTCATTATATTGAAACCGCCTACGGTGCCTGCGCCCGATGTAGGCGTCAATAAGCCGCACAGCATTCTTATTGTAGTCGACTTTCCGGCGCCGTTCGGGCCAAGAAATCCGAATATCTCACCTTTCTTCACTTCGAAAGATATGCGGTTTACGGCCGTAAATGCCCCAAAAGTTTTTTCAAGGTTCTCAACCTTTACGGCTGCTTCGCTATACTGACTTTGCTGATTCATATTCGCCTATTATCGATACGAACGCTTCTTCGAGCGACTTCGTGCCGGTCTCTTTCTTTATCTCTTCCGGAGTATCGCACCTTAATAATCTGCCCTTATGTATGAGGCCCACGCGTTTACACCTTTCGGCTTCATCCAGGTACGACGTAGAGTAGAATATGGTCACCTTCTCTTTCAGGAGGTTATGCAGGATGCGCCAGAAGTCGCGACGCGACACCGGGTCGACTCCATTAGTCGGTTCGTCCAGAAACAGGACTTTTGGGGTGTGTATCAGGGCGCAGGCAAGGCCCAATTTCTGCTTCATGCCGCCGGAAAGCCGCCCTGCCAGACGCTCCTTGAAAGGCGTGAGATTAGAGAAACCGAGAAGTTTTTCTATTTTGGCGGCGCGCTCAGAATCCGGAACACAGTAAATATCGGCATAGAAGTTTATATTCTCGATCACGGTCAGGTCTTCGTAGAGGCCGAATCGCTGGGACATATATGCTATATTGTCTTTTAATGTCTCGGCTTCTTTGACTATGTGCCTGCCGTACACCCATCCTTCACCGGCGGTAGGATCGAGGATACCGGTTAAAAGCCTCATGGTGGTAGTCTTGCCGGCACCGTCGGGGCCTACGAGACCGAATATCTCGCCCTCGGGGATCTCAATATTAAGGTTGTCCACTGCAGTAAGATCGCCGAATTTTCGCGTGAGGTTTGTCGTCTTTATGACGGCCATCTTCAATCCATCATAATGTAGGCATCGGCCGGCATGCCGGGCTTAAGTTCGAGGCTCGAATTGTCCACCTTCACCTTTATCCTATAGACGTACTTAACTCTCTCTTCGGTCGTCTGTATATACTTAGGGGTGAACTGAATTCTCCATTGAGGAACATCTTTTCAAAGCGGGTCTGATTACGGCCACGGATTACCGGGCGGCCGTGGAGGAGTTTTTCGGGGTTCCTTATGCCGGGGAGGATGATTTCCCCAAGGAGCCGATGCTCCTGGACCACCTCTCCCTGCAGAGCACTCTTCGTTATGACATAGCCGTTAAGCGGCGATTTCAAATCCGCCCAATCGTAAAGTTTAAGTTCCGCTATCTCGAGAGTCGCTCTAAGTTTATCGACATTTGCATTATCGATATCGGATTTTGTCTTCGCCTTATCCCTGTCCTGGGCCGATATCGCCCCTTCCTTGAAGAGATTCTCCGCCCGCACATAATCAAGCTGGTCGAGCTGGTACTGATATTCGGCAAGTTTTAAGGCTGCCGCAGCTTCGTTCTTCTGCTTCTCGAGGTCGTCCTTGTTAAGCCTTGCCACGATATCGCCCACCTTGAGAACCGTGCCCTCATCGGCTATCAACTCTTCTATCTGGCCCTTAACCCTGAAAGAGATCCTAACGTCGTTACCTTCGATATTTCCGGAGATCTTAACATATTTGGCCTTCTCTATCTTCGTCACCACCTTGTATACGGCCCACCCTGCAAATATCACGGCGAGGATAACCAGGGCTATGACGACGCGCCTTTTCTTTGTCGGTGGAATACCTTTTGTTCTATCTTTAAGGGCTTCGGTAACGCTTGTTGCCATTTTTATCTCCTCCTAAAGAGTGCTAGATATAATTCTTCTCGGAAAATTCCCTGCCCATAGTAAGGTCGAGCTGAGATCTGGCCATTATATAGTCATATATGCCCTGCGCCAGGCTCTGCTCGACCTGCGCCAGGGCCACCTGTGAATCGAATATGTCCAGATTTATACCGACGCCGTTATCGTATCTTACCTCGGACAGCCGGAGCGCTTCTTTGGCTTCCACAATCGCGTCGCGCTCAGTATCTATAACGGTCTTTGACTTCATAAGATCTAAACAGGCATTCTTTATGTCAACGGCTATCTGGTCTATTATATCTTCCTTCTCGAGATTCGATTGATTGTACTTGGCCCTGGCTTCGTCGACCTTGGCTTTTGTCGCGAATCCGTCGAAAACGTTTATGGAGGCCTTAACGCCTACGCTCCATAGGCTCTGTCTTGATTCTATCATCTCTGAAAAATTGTTCGAAGTGTACGAGCCCCCTGCTGACGCGTTTACCTGCGGCAGCCAGCCGGACTTTGCGTACTCTATCGCCCATTTGTTTATATCTATGCCGAGAAGCCTCAATATCATCTTTGGGTTCTTTGAATAGGCTTCCTGCAAGAAGTCGTTCTCTTTGATGACGATCTCATTCGGCTTAAGTTCACCCATCACTTTTATATTATCGCTCATCTTTATGACGAGTATTTTCTTGAACTCCACCATCAATAGATCTATCGAATTTTCCGCGCTTATGAGCTGCGGCATCTCGCGAGCGACTTGCGTCTTCGACTGAAGCACGTCGAATTTTGAGGCTGTGCCCTGGCCAAATTTGACCGAAACCTCTTCGTAATGCGCCTGGGCGCGGTCAACAAGGTCTTTGGCTATGCGCCTGGTCTCGTACGCCAGCAGTAATCCATAAAAGAGACGTTTCGTCTCAAACTCCATTTCAAGGCGCGTCTGGCGCAGCGTCTCCTCCTGGGCTTTCAGATTAAGCTTGGCCTGTTCCAGATTCGCGATATTGGCGCCGCCGTTATATATGGTCTCCTGAAGCGCAAGCGAGGTCACGTTATTATTCTTGTAGCCGAAGAATATCTGAGGATCTTTCCTGCTATTCGGGGGGGCGGAGATGGTAGGCACAGCGTCGTTTAACGTATAGCCGAAAGAGGCCGTCAGCGTCGGCAAAAACAGCGCCCGGGCATAAAGGATATTAGCCTTAGCATATTGTATTTCCTCTTCCTGTATCTGGATGGATCTGTTGTTGCTGATAGCGGTGTTTATTGAATCTCTTATCGTAAGCGTTTTGGCGGGCAGGTCGATCTTCTGACAGTAAGCGGCTTGGTCAAACAGTATGATGACGGCAGCCGATATCAGAAACCTCTTCAGCATTTCCTATTCCTCTATTGACATAATTATACCACAAGGTTTTTATTTAGGGAATAGTACTCGGTCTTGACCTTGATGTTCTCAAATATCTTTATCTCGCATTTCCCGGAGACCGCGAGCAGATCGTGCCAGACGCCTTTATTGACCACAACAGGCTTGTCGAGAAAAAAGAGCTCCACTTTTTTGGGCGCTTCGGCTCCGGCCAAAACTATGACGGCCCTGCCGCTTACCGGCTCAAAGGTCTCAAGTGAATCCGTATGGCGCTCGAGTCTTTCTACAAACTTGTCGCGCAATATGAGATACCCGATGCGCCAGCCCTTTGATGGCTCTTTTAAGAGTATGCCGAACCTGTTCCCGCGGCCATCATCCTTGACGCATGTGCGGTCTATTATGCGGCCGTATGGCTTTATACTATTCTTCGTAAGTCTCTTTACCCTCATAAGGGTTCCACCTTCAGGAAATAACCTTTTAGATACTCCGTCTCCGGTATCTCCCTGACTATCGGATGGTCTTCGGACTGGTGACATCTCTTCAATATCGTATACTTCTTTTTCGCTTCGGTGGCTGCCTTCTTTATCAATTCGGCGAAGAGAGCGTTCGGCATATTGTGCGAACACGAGAACGTCGCCAAAACACCGCCGTCGGTCAGGACCTTCATAGCCTTGAAATTCAGTTCCTTATAACCCCTCGAAGCGCTCTCAAGTGACGCGCGCGACCTTAAAAACGATGGCGGGTCGAGTATTATAACATCGAACTTCTCGCCGGAAGATGCTATTTTCTCCAGGGTCTTAAATCCGTCGCCCTTTACGAATTCCGTCTTCCCGGAAACACCATTCAGCTCGGCGTTCTTTCTGGCGAGTGAAAGCCACTGGTCTTTTATATCCACGCCGCGGATATGCTCCGCGCCGTAAAGAGCCGAAAATACCGAGAACGCTCCGGTGTAACAGAATAGATCGAGTACGCGCTTGCCCTTAGATATGTTCTCGAGGCCCGAGCGGGCCTTACGCTGGTCGAGATAAAATCCCGTCTTGTGCCCTTTTACTATGTCGACTAGAAATTTGGCATTACCTTCATATATCTCTACTAAACTTTCACCTGCGTCCCCCCACCATCTTGAGACCTCTTTAAGGTCCTCTATCGCCCTAAACGGCGAAATGCTCTTTTCGTATATATATTTTGGTTTTATCACTTCTCTTATAGCTTCGACGGCAATGGATTTCAGTTTATCCATACCAAGCGTCAGCGCCTGGAAAACTGCCGTCTCCCCATAAAGGTCAACTATGAGCCCGGGAAGAGAATCGGCCTCACTGAAGACGGTTCGGACGGCGTTCGTAGTCTCGAGAATATCTTTGCGCCTCGCAAAGGCATCGCCGATCTTTTCTAAGAAAAAAGCTTTATTGATGATCCGATCCTTAAAACTCAGTATCCTGACAGCTATGTCGGACTTGTAATTATAGTACCCCACCCCCAGGAGAACATTGTTCGGATCGACAACCTTAACTATATCACCAGGCTTTATTTTAGGATCTGTATCGAGGAGCCGCCCCTTATATATCCACGGATGACGGGGATCGTGCCGACCGCTCTTGCCGCTTCGGAGTTTAACGGTCTTATACCCCTTACGAACCCCTTCCTTCGGTAAGCCTATATCAGCAACCACAACGA
This sequence comes from Candidatus Omnitrophota bacterium, assembly GCA_026387155.1. Classification (GTDB taxonomy): domain Bacteria; phylum Omnitrophota; class Gorgyraeia; order 2-01-FULL-45-10; family 2-01-FULL-45-10; genus JAPLMF01. The sequence goes on along the minus strand of JAPLMF010000097.1, from coordinate 12,367 downwards.
TACCGGTATACTCTTTCGCGCCCGAGGCCTTAAAACCCGACTTCGGATATCCGAGCGCTACCGTGAGGTACGCTTTTATTGCGTCCGGCGTCGGCAGACCTGTGTCGGTATCGAGACCGCTTGGTATATCTATAGCCAAAACTGTAGACCCTAAAGCATTTATTCCTTTTATCAGATCGGAATAAAGATCATCTAAGGGCCCTCGGAAACCGGTCCCAAAAAGCGCGTCTATGACGAGCGCCGGCTTATTGAAGGATTTAAACAGAAAATCGGTGCGGGCCTTATCGGGTATGATGTCGACTTTTATACCGAGGGTGAATAATTTTTCGAGATTGTCGCTTGACTCCTGAGTCATCGAGCGCGGTCGGCCTACCACATAGACAAAGACATCGTAGCCTTTCTTCTTCAGGTAGCGCGCAGCGACGAACCCATCGCCGCCGTTATTGCCGTATCCGCAGAAGACCGCGACGCTCCCGCTCTTAACGAGCTTTCCGACCTCAACGGCAACTGCGCGGCCGGCATTCTCCATAAGCTCCCGGGCAGGCAAGCCACCCTCTATGGCGGATCTGTCTATCTCTTTCATTTCGGAAGCAGTTACATATCTCATGGAGCTCGCGGCTCTTTTCTGTTTGTGCAACATCCCGCCTCGTCCTTTTAACTGCCTTGGCGGGGTGAATCCTTATAACCACCCACAGTATGCGAGGGCCGCTATTGTTTTTGCGTCCACTATCTTTCCAGACTCGAAGAGACGCCGGACGTCGCCCTGAGTAAATATCTTAAGCTCTATGATCTCATCTTTTTCGGCGTGCCTGTGGCGAGGAGAGAGCCCTTGGGCCTTGTATATAACTATCTTCTCTGTAGAATATCCTGGCACGGGATATATAGAACCGAGGCGCTTCATGCTTCCGGCGGAATAGCCGGTCTCCTCCACTATCTCGCGCCTGGCGCATTCAAGAGGGCTTTCACCTTTATCAATGGTTCCGGCCGGGAGCTCATATATATAGCTTCCCACTACGGGCCTTAATTGGCGCAGCATTATCAATTTCTTTTTCGACAGGAAGGGTATGACGAGCGCGGCGCCGGGATGTTTTATTATTTCAAATGTCGCGAGATACCCATTAGGTAGGCGAACCTTCTTTACGAATACCTTGAGCAGTTTGCCTTTAAAGACGTTCTTCATAGCGACTATTATACACCAAGATAAAGGTTATTGACTACATAACTCTTTCGTGTTATTTTATTGAACATCGCCGAGGTAGCTCATTGGTAGAGCGCCGCGCTGAAAACGCGGGCGTAGGCAGTTCAATTCTGCCCCTCGGCACCACTCTAAAGCAAAAACCCCTTTTTGTGGTTATAAAAAGGGGTTTTGCTATTTTTACAGCTTATTTGTATTCGATACCCTTTAGGCGTTCGACGTAGTTTTGAGCGCTCACTGCGGCCGTGGCACCGTCGCCCGTGGCCGTCACCACCTGCCGCAAAGCCTTCTTTCTCACGTCTCCGCATACAAATATGCCCTCACACGAGGTCTTCATATCATCGTCGGCTATGATATAACCTTTATCGTCGGTCTTTACTATCGGTTTGAATATATCCGAGCTTGGCGTGATACCTATGAATATGAATACGCCGTCACACCTTATATCTTTAGCAACTCCCGTCTTCAAGTTCTTAACTTTGATGGCCTCGACTCTGGAATTACCCGCTATCCCGGTAGCGACCGAGTCCAGGCACATCTCGATCTTCGGATTCGCTTCTGCCCTTTCCTGAAGTATCTTCGTAGCTCTTAACCGGTCACGCCTGTGGACTATAGTTACCTTAGAAGCGAACTTTGCCAGAAAAAGCCCGTCCTCGAGCGCAGTATCCCCTCCTCCGACAACAACTACCTCTTTACTGCGAAATAGTGGACCATCGCATGTGGCGCAGTACGAAACCCCGCGGCCTATCAATTCAACCTCCCCCGGTATGCCGAGGCGGTTCCACCCGGCGCCTGTTGCGGCTATGAGCGAAAGCGTTTTTATCTGAGATCCGTCTTCCAGCTTTACCAGAAAATAGCCGCTTTGTTTTTTCTTCGGCTCTATCGATTTTGCCTCGGCCATAACGGTCTTGAGCCCAAAATGGGCCGCCTGTTTAGTCATCCACTCGGCAAGGTCAGGTCCCGATACGCCCTCCGGAAATCCAGGAAAGTTCTCAATCCTGTCCGTTACTAGTATCTGGCCACCCGGCATAGCCTTCTCAAAGAGGATGACATCCATCCTCGCCCTTGCGGCATAAAGCCCCGCCGTCAGCCCGGCCGGACCTCCGCCCAGTATAACGATCTCATGTATGTCGGCCATCTATCTCCTCGCTGTGTAGATGAATATGATTAGCCCTAAAATAAAAAATATCACGTTCGGAAGCGATACGCCGATCAGCGGCGAGACCGTGCCCTGGAGTGAAAGCGCCACCCCAGCCAAAAATAATCCCCAGTATGCGGCAAAAATGAGAAGGCTTATCCCAAATCCTATCGACTTTTCGCTGCGATGCGCCCTTATCCCAAGCGGTATTCCTATAAGCACCAAAACGAAAGACGCTATCGACATATTTATCTTCTTGTACACCTCTACGTAGAGCGG
>JAPLMF010000097.1:6686-9744 GCA_026387155.1 Candidatus Omnitrophota bacterium | reverse complement strand
AGCGGCGTCGTATCGATCTTCTGAGCTTCGGACCTCTCTATCTCCTTATTCAGTTCGTTAACGGTCATCTCACGCGTCTTTTTTTGTATCCTCTCTTTTTTAAGTATCTTAGATAGATCTATCGTCATGTGATATACCTTAAAGTTCAACTTATAGAAGCTCCCGGGATCCGTCGGTGAAGGTTCTTCGCTAGTGCCGTTATATAACTTCATCTCAACCACCTCACTGCCCGGGACAGTCTTTATCTCGCCTTCTTCGGCTACTATCGTCCTGGTGGATTTCCCTTCCTGCGGCTGGTATATCCTTATATTCTTCAGGATATTGCCGCGTATCTCGTGTATGAATATGACGTAATTTTCAAAACCCCTTATGAATGTCCCCTCTTCGAGGTAAGCCGTCGGCTTCTTCATCCCCACCTCTTTTATAACCCGCCGCGATGCGAAAGATGCGTTAGGCGAGACCTGATCGTTCAGGAAGAACGCCAGGAAGCTGAATATTATGCCGAGTATGATGATCGGAGATGATACCCTGGCGAGACTAACACCCGAGGCCTTCATTGCCGTCAGTTCACCGTCGGAAGAAAATCTTCCGAAAGTAAGTATGACGGCTGTAAGAACGGCTATCGGTAGAGTAAAGCTCAAAAGCCACGGGATGAGGAAGAAGAAGAGTTTCAACACCGAGAATATGTCGACGCCTTTATTGATTATGTAGTTTGCCAGCGAGATTATATTGCCGACAAGAAATACGAACGTGAATACTATTATTGAAAGAAGGAATGAATGGAAGAATTCTTTAAGTATGTAATTACGCAGTATGCGCATACAGCTAGAGGAATACGCTCTTCAGCGTATAAAATAGGTCTTTCCATATGTAGTAGCCCAGGTACTCCCATAGCGGGGGAAATATCTTACGAACTTCCAGATCTACATAATCGCCTAACACCCTGACCGCCAGATAATGGTGGTACCCGCCGTCTGAAGTGGGTATATCCATGGGCATCCCTCCGCCGCCTGTCGTTATATATTTAACCCCGCGGTAAGAAGATTCCTTGAACATATGCTCATGGCCGGTGAATACAATATCGACCTTGTATCTCTCGCATAACTTCATAAACCTGTACGGCCAGGCGCTGAGTTCCGACCTGTACCAGGCCTGCTGGTACGGAGAGAGCGGCGGTTTGTGCATTATTATGAATCTGTGCGCATACGGGGAAGACTTCGTCAATTCGGTCTCAAGCCAGGAGAACTGCTTCTCCGTGATATTTGTAATGGTATTATCGAGGATGATAAAATAAGAATTGCGGTCGGTAAAAGACATCTCATTGGAACCGCAATATTTCCTGAAGATGTCCCGCACTTTCTTATTATCATCGTCGTGATTACCGGCCGCGCATATGACCGGCAATTTTATTCTGGAACGGATGATATTGAATATGTGAAAATCCCATTTTGAGCTGCGAAATGTCACGTCCCCAGCGCTCAGGGCAAAATCCACCGGGATCTTTTTGAATCTGTCTTCGCGGTTCATGCTGCGGACCATCTTTAGGGCGGCGCTATCGCTTAATACGAGCCCGGCATGATTGTCCGAAAATACCAGAAATCTGAAGTTGTCGCCTCTATTGGCCGTGAGCCGTTCTGCCATCTCGGCATTAGTATACGGCGCCGGTTCCTTCGAAAGATATAGCAGCACAACCGGAGCAAACGATACCGCCGATGCGACAAGAATCACTATCCCTGTCACCTTTAAGAAGCGTTTCATGAAGGTAATTTTACAACCATTTTCCGCCGTTGTCCATATATATGTTTATCGGGAGAAGGAGGCATTAAAAAGACGAGCTTAAAAAGAAACAATTGACGTTAGAACGCAGGAAGAAGTATAATCTGGAAGGTAGAAATATCGATCAAACTAGCGGCCAACGCAAAATACAAACTTAAATAATGTCGATTTATCACAAAAGATATGAAAATATACAGCCTCTACAGGGTGAGATATGGCAAATAAAATAAAAACTGTTCTTTCTTTAAGCTGCCCCATATTATTTTTGATTATAGCTATAGGCCTATTTTCCTTGAATATCAGTGGAATTTTTTTTAAATCATTAAGAAATCCTGAAATATACAGTGAAAAAAGCCTTAGGTTCCCTAATGATATTACCTTGAATCTCGAAGAATTCAAGAGAGGCACTATACGCCTACCGAATGAAAGTAATGAAGAATTTGCGATCAGATTGAACAGAGTAGTGCAAAAAGGCCTCGCTCATATAGATTGGAAAAAATGCGATATTGATAAATATTTCCTGAGAATACCCCCCTGGGAAAACTATATACTATTTATTTTAAATTATAGCCCGTACGACAATGTATTTAAACGTTACCATTTTTGTAATTATAATAAAACGATCGAGCGCGGAATCGGTAATTGCGGTGATGCGGCAATAGTCCTTTCCTGTCTTCTTGAAAATAATGGCATAAAGTCAAAAATCGCTGCTTATCCGGGACATGTGATTATTGAAGTAAAAATAGACAAAAAAAATGACATATGGTGGATTTTCGATCCAGATTTTGGAGTTATTCTGCCATATAGTATAAAAGAGCTTACTAAAAATCCGGTGCTCGCTGGCCGATACTACTACTCAGCAGGCTATTCTAAGGATGACACCATGTTCATGGAGAAGGTATTTGCCGCTTCTCCTAAGATTTTTTCTAATTATTTTACCTTTAGCCCGAAGAGAACCATATTTGAATACATCTCTTATCTCATGATATGGTTAATACCGTTGGGTTTGGTGATCTTATCATTGACTATCTTTAAAGCTGGAGCAAAGACTAAGAAAATTAAATGAGAACGGCATCTTTGTTGTGGGGGATGATCCCAGCATGCATATACCTTCGGATAGGATTTTTGTTCCGTTCAAATATTCCTACTGATGAGTTTCACGCCTTAATCTTGCCTGCATTTCCGAAGTCAATTGTTTAATAAGCTCTGCATTGTACGAACCGGCAGGCCGTAGATCTATAGAATTGTTGACTGTCTGCTGCGCCGCGGCAGCATAAGAACG
>JAPLMF010000097.1:0-6677 GCA_026387155.1 Candidatus Omnitrophota bacterium | reverse complement strand
GACCTGTCATTGACCGCCGGATCAACGTCGGCCGTAATAATTGAAACGGTATTGTCACTGTTGAGAACTATCTCGAAAGTGCGGAACCGCTGAGGAAAATCCCTTAATGATGAGGTTTCAACCTGCCAGAAGCCAAGTTCAGGATGACCGGCATCAGGTGACTTCAGTGCGGTAACTGTATCTATATGACGATGTCCCGCGATCCATAGAATAAGATTCGGATATTCATGAAGTTTAGCAATAAGCCCATTCTCGGTTACAAAAGCGTGGGAACTCCAACCCATGTAGGAATTCGGATCTTGTACCTGCGGTTTTTCGACGCCTATCGGTATATGCGCGGCGATGATCATTAGTTTGCCTTCGGTCTGACCCCTATCGAGCTCTCCTACAAGCCATTCATAACGTTCCTTGTCAAGAAAGCCATGTCCATAGAAGTGATCGTTGGGATCATCGGGATCGCCATCCCTTTGGGTATCATCGAGCACAATAACCTTGATGGGTATATTAGACTTCGGCTCGAAAGAATAGCAGGCGAATCCAGTTTTTACGTTTGCTTGATTGAATCCATGTCCTTCTGGACCAGAAGATGTTTTAAAAAATTCACTCATCCACTCCATTCTCGAGAGTGAGTGGCATTTCAGATCAGAAGTATATACCTCCGAAGGCAGGGGGAAGATAGCGACAAGTCCTGTGCCAATAATGTCGCCATAAAGCGCCCGGCTGTCGATTGGGCCTGTATAGAAACCAAAACTATTTACGTTGAGAGGGTCTTTTAATATATCGCCCATGCTGAGGGTATTCTCACCTATATAGGCCTGCCGAAAGTAATCGCTCGCGGAGGATGAGCCCGTCCATAAATGATCGTGGTTGCCGAGAACCTGATACCATTTGATCGTCTTATCAAGCCCTGCCGCTTTGTATTTATCCTGATAATTATTATAAGGTCCGGGGGCAGACTCATCTTTGGCGACGGAATCGGGGTTTATATTTTTGCCATCAAGGACATCGATATACCATCTTAGTTCATTGTGCTGAGCATTGCTGCAAGCATCGCCCAGGGAGATGCCAAAATCAAACTGATTTTTTTTATTAATTGAATTACCTCCTTTGTAGCCAAATTCGATTGCCTGTGCAGGCGTTTCTTCGTCGGTGATATGGATATCAGTCATGGTAAAGAAATTCAAAAGTCTTGCAGTATTAGTGACTGATACGCCGCTATAATCGGCCGGCATGATGTCGAGCCGCTTTATAAAATTAACACCGGATCCATAATGAGACGATGAGTCAGACGCGGCCATCTTCTGGTGCGACGTAAAAACATCGGAAGCAATCGGGGATTCTTCGAGCTGATTTTGATTTTTATCGACGCTTTTTGAGCATCCCGATAAATAGAAAATTAGTGTACTTATCAAAAATACTAAACAGAGCTTTTTATATTCATAAAATGGTTTCATAAAATCTCTATTCAGACCATCCCTGTTAGCCTTCGTAAGAAATAACTTACAAAAATGATGGATCATTATCTTTGTCACTATGACATTAAAGCTCGCCTTGCTGAGATACTTCCAAGGATAATTGGGTGGTATCTTACCACCCTTTTTATGCGAGAACAGCCAAAGAGTTTTATTATTCATCAAGACGTTTTTAATAAGTGCTTTTAGCTAGAGACAGATTATTATCTACTCTTAACTCCGATAAATAAGCCTCTGTTGCAATCCTCAGTGTATGTATTCTTGACGATATCGCCCAAGAAATCGTACTGTTCGTATATTAGATCAAAGCCGCTTTCCTTGACAGACTGCAATAGTTCCTTCTTTGTCATCCAGAATGACTTCTCGTTACTGTATGAATTCAACCTCTGCTTCTCTATGTCTTCTTTAGTGGATATTGGATCGTACTCATAGAACCATCTTCCCAACTTGCCTTCGTTTATCGCTAGATGCGATAGATTGTGATCCCTTTTAGTGCCTCGCAATTTCTTGGGCAGCATGTCCCTTAAAGTAGCTAATATCTTATACCTGTATATCCTGTAGAGATTTTCCAGATAAGTAGGCTCAGCGGGAGGAAAGAAGAAATTAGGCTTTCCTACGGAATAATGGGTGTGCAGAATGAGCATGCTCCTTGTCATCTGTCCCAGCGTCTTTAAAAACGCATAGGGTTGATCTAAATGGTACAAAAGGCCGCAGCAGAATATAACGTCGAATATGCCGTAATTGGCAATATTCTTAACATCATCCTTAACGAATTTTAAATTGGGCAGATTAAGGTTCTTAGCGACATAATAACAGTTCTCAAGGTTCAGACGCCTCGCCTCGATGCCCAATGCATCGTATCCATTTCTGGCGAATTCGACGGTATACCCGCCCTCGAAACACCCAAGGTCAGCTATCCTGACCTTGCTCTTGTCTTGACCACCAAAGAAAGTATTCAGCGTGCAGATGATCGCCCTGCATTGATCGGTCTCCGCCAAAAGCTTCCTGTGGTCATAGATCGTTCTCTGTCCGTTATCTAAAAGGATGTTATGTGCCGTAAATTCCATATCTGCATTTTTCTTTGGGATTATGCTACTGTGATTTTCTATTCCAGAATAATGCTACTTTTGTTATCTAAAAATGCAAAAGTCAAGAAATCGTGGCGGACGGCAATAAATTCGAACCGACAGACCCTGATGGGTCCGCCGGTGCGAATTGGTACGTATGGCGGAGAGGGAGAGATTTGAACTCTCGATACGGTATTACCCATATAGCGGTTTAGCAAACCGCCGCCCTAGGCCACTAGGCGACCTCTCCGTTTTATCTTGAAAAATTCCTTTAATAATGCCGCGCACTCATTTTCTAAAATTCTTTTGGTCACGGAGATCTTGTGGTTCAGCTTTAATTTATTAAGATCGAGCACCGAACCGAACGCACCGGTCTTCAGATCGATCGCTCCGAACACCAGACGCTTCACCCTTCCGAGAATCATCGCTCCCGCACACATTGCGCACGGTTCAATAGTAGCATAAACAGTGGTTTCAAGCAACCGTTCGCTCCCCAGGTACGCTGCGGCTTGAGTCAACGCTATCATCTCGGCATGGGCTGTCGGATCCTTTAGCAGTTTTATCTGGTTATGAGCTCTGCCTATGATCTTTTCCCTATAGACGACTACAGCCCCTACCGGTACTTCGTTGGAGTCATAGGCCTTTTCGGCTTCCTTTATCGCCTCCTTCATATAATACTCATCAAAGCTTTTCATACCCCTGCTATCTTTCATAAACATTCACATTGTATATCACTAGGTTGTTAAAATCAAGAGCGGAAGGCCTGGTCACAAGCGTCTAGCAGCAGTTTCTACTATATTATCTAATATTGAAAGGTTTTTCTTCCAGTTATGATTATCCTTTATATACTTAGTGGCGTTTTTTGAAATAGCATCCCTCTTCACTTTATCCCCCAATAATTCGATGACTTTTCGCGCAAATTCTTCAGGCGTGTCACCGATCAGAATATCCCTCTCCGGCACAGCTCTTATTGCACGCAATATCTGGCTTGTAGCGACGACTGGGATACCGAGCGCCATGGCCTGTAATACTTTATTAGGAATTCCGAAAGATATGCGCAGCGGCGCCACAAATACGGCTGCCTCGGTAAGATATGGCCTGATATCATTCACCTCGCCGGTAACCACAGCTTCCCCGCACGAATTTTTTATGCTCAAGGATGGATTTCTGCCCACAATAAAAAACCGGATATCGGGGACCTTTCTTCTAATCAGCGGTAAAATGTCCTTATAAAAATATTTCACCGCATCTATGTTCGGCAGGTAATCCATTTGGCCGGTAAATATAAGATTTTTATAGGCCGGCTCTTTAACCTGCGGAATAAAATAATCGAGATCTATACCATTGGCTATAACATGCGTTTTCTCTTTCCCGCGCGGATCGACCGCTTCGAGCTTTTTCCTTTCATCTTCCGTAGTAACTATCGAGGAGGTGAAGATCTCATTTATGCTTTTCTCCCATTTTCTGATACGGTTTGATTCCAGCGCATAAACTGAAGAGAATGGAGGTATGGAGGTCTTTGCAAAGACAGCCCACTTATCCGAATCCATATCGATAAAATCGATTATCTTTGGCTTCAAATCGATATCTAAAGCATATTGCGCCGTAGAAGATGAGCTTGCAAATACCAGATCGATCTCTTTTTCATTAACTTTTTTCCTGATATCTCTTTTCATCCTGGCGGACCAGAAATATCCGAAGGTAACCGGGTAGCGTGTAAATAAGCGCATTAATGCGTTAATCCGCGCCGACAGCGGATGTATACAATAAAGATTGACGCCGACACAATACTTTTTTAATTCCTCTCTGTATTTGAGGTCGTTTTTATCATCGCACAAAGAGTATAGAAATATGCGATGTTTTTCGGATAGGTGCCTTATAAAATAAAACGCCCTTATCTTTTCGCCCTTATTCGGCGGATACGGGACCCTATGAGTGATAAATAATATATTCATTAAAATATCGGGATATTCTTCGCTATAACGGGACCTAGCGTATTTGTTACAAAAAGAGGCAGCCTTCTCCACAAAAATATCAGAGGGGCAAATCTGCTTTCTTTGGGTTTATCTGTAGGCAAATACCGTTCTTCTTCGACCCAATACTGCCAGTAAAGCGGCTTCGCCGCGGCGGCCCACTGCTTCTTAAAGCGATATGTGCCGGAATCTTTGGTGCACCTCCCCAGATCAAAGTTTTTTAGCCCTTTTAATATCGCATACTTTATCACTTCCCAGTACATGAATTCATTTGGACATAACTTATTGAAATTTTTAATAGAAGAGGCCCATGGGATCTCTATCGCATCTTTGTGCGTCAATGTAAAAGAAGACGCAACGGTCTTTCCTTTTTGCTCTACTATAAATATATTTGTCTCTTCCGGAAAATACTTCAGAATATTTTTAAATAGGTTTTCCCCGATAACCGGCGTACCAAGATCCCTCATATTCCGGCAAAATACACGGTAGAATCCGTCTAAAAGTTCCGCCTTCCCGACCTTAAACGTCAACCCGGACTTTTCGGCCTTCCTGATCTGATTCCTTAACTTAGCATCCAATTCTTGCCACCCGGCGTTCATATCGGCGGCCAATTTAAGACGCATTGTAACCTTATGTTCACGCGTTATCATCGGTAAATCCAGTTTTTCAAGGCCTCGTATCTCTATATACACTCCTTTGACCTCTTTTAAGATACTGATGGCTTTATTCAGTAGAAATAATTCCGTCACTTTATCATCAGCTAATATGCCCCCGTAATTTAAAAATGGTATGGATACCAAAGATGACGCAATGATCCTATTCCTTATAAATATTAATGGCAGAACGCCTGAGACCTTGCCGCCTTCTTTTGCCATGAGGTAAAAACATTGATGACCAAAACTATCTTCTAACGCTTTTTTCCATCTATAGTCATAATAAAAATGGGCGTGTGGTTTTGAATTAACATATTCCATCCACTCTTTTTGATTATTGTCTGAAGCGATCATTATTTCAAGCATTTCTAGCTTCTTCTCCTGACCACCTTAGCCGGGTTCCCAACCGCGATCGCATGATCTTCTATATCTACGACGACCACACTCCCGGCGCCTATGATAGATTTTTTACCAATGTTGGCCATTACTACCGCATTATTTCCTATCCAGACGTCCTCTTCAATATAAATTTTGGGATACTCGCCACCCTGCTCTTGAATAGGGACATCGAGCTTATCTATATAGTGCTGTTTACCACGATTCATTATGTCCACATTGCTTCCTATCGTTGCATAATCACCTAATGAGACATCACCTATCGTGCAGTTTGTCCCTATATAAACATGCTTTCCGATCTCAGTTGTAGTATGCGAAAAGGTAGTGCCGAAACCTACGAAACTATCCCAAGAGGACTTTTTTAGGCTCAGAACATAGAAGGCGCGCCGTAAATAAACTCCAAATAATCCGGGAAATAAACTTAACGATTGCGACATGCCCTGAAACGATTTTTCTCTTCCCAGAATAGTAGATTCTAAATTGTAAAAACCGAACAGGGGTAAAGCAAAAACTAAAAACAGAATGTTAAAGATCATTTTTATCTTCTCTTTTATCATATTAATATTTTTCCTTTCACGGTTATTAATATTAACCATTAGCGCCTGTCTGTAAAACGGTTTCTTGCTGACAAAATTTCCCCGTAATACTTTCTGCAGCTATAATAACTCCTATAAATGCCCACAATGTCTCAAAGTACAAACAATTAACAAAACTGGAGTTTATTAGAAAAGCGATCATTGCAATAGTAAGCGCGTTCAAATACGCCAAGAATTCCTTTTTTTCCTGTCCTTCATTCAAATACATCCTTATTCTTCTCTTTGAGGTTCCTATTCCTAAAAAGTAACAAATGATTATCAGAATATACAGGAGGAAACCGGGATATCCCATCTCGGCCATAGTCTGCAAAATAGTACTGTGAAGCGCCCTCTCCACACCAAAATCACCCTTACTACGATCGTAACGATTATATTCTGACTTATAGCGCTGCAGGCCTACCCCAAAGTAGGGATTGGCGTTCGCCATTACAATTGCGGTTTCCCAAAAATTCATTCTTGATACGGCGGAATCGATATTTTCCACCGAATTATGCATAGTTTCCATTCTTTGCTTGTAAGC
>JAPLMF010000054.1:3301-15905 GCA_026387155.1 Candidatus Omnitrophota bacterium | reverse complement strand
TCCTCCCTTATCACTTTGCTTCACTTGTGACAGCTGCGCCTGATGAAGGGCTCTCCTATGGGCCCAGAGTTCCGCAGGTTCCCATTTTTCTCCTTCACAAAAGGCCTAACATTTTTAATGTGCTCGCTATAACTAGGCTTAGGATTGACTGCAGCAGCCCTAAAATTTCCTTTGAGATTTCACGTCTATATAATATAATGATAGTCTGATATGGAGGATTTGAGCGCATGAAATTGGCTGGAAGAGTATCGGATATATCGGAATCGGTGACATTAGAGATAGGAGCCAGGGCTAAGAGGATGGCCAAAGAGGGCGTCGATGTGGTGAGCCTTGCGGCCGGGGAGCCGGATTTTGACACACCTCTCCATATAAAACAGGCCGCTATAAAATCTATAAACGAAGGTTTCACCAAGTATACGCCCTCCAGCGGAATGTTTGAGCTAAGGCAGGCTATAAGCCGTAAGTTCAAGACGGACAACGGCCTTGATTACACGCCCGAGCAGATAGTGGTATCGAACGGCGCAAAGCACTCGATAAATAACGTATTTCAGGTCCTTTGTGAAGAGGGTGATGAGGTGCTCATCCCGGCGCCGTACTGGCTTAGTTACCCTGCCATGGTAAATATGGCCGAAGCGACACCGGTATTTGTGCCGACAAAGAAAGAAAATAATTTTAAGCTCACCGAGAAGGACATTGAATCGAAGATAACGAAGAAGACAAAATGTCTGGTCCTGAACAGTCCGTCGAACCCGACAGGATCTGTCTACAGTCAGGATGAGCTCAAGATGGTGGCCAGGGTTGCAGTAAAGCACAAATTTTTCGTGATGAGTGACGAAATATATGAAAAGCTGATATATGGTAACACGAAGCATGTATCGATAGCGTCTCTGGGCAAAGATATAAACGATCTTACTATAACCGTAAATGGTGTTTCGAAGAGCTATGCGATGACAGGATGGCGGATAGGATATGCGGCGGGGCCTATAGAGATCATGAAAGCTATCGGGAATTTGCAGAGTCATGCGGCGTCGAACCCAGCCTCGGTCAGCCAACGCGCCGCGCTGACGGCTCTCGAAGAGAGTCAGGATTGTGTCGAAAAGATGAGGGTCGAGTTCGCCAAGCGCCGCGATATTATGGTCCACGGCATCGAGGCTATAAAGAATATGTCGTGTATAAGGCCGGAGGGGGCGTTCTACTTATTCTGTGACATATCTAAACTGAAGATGGGCTCTGTAGAGATGGCCAATAGGCTTCTCGATGAGGCGAAGGTCGCCGCTATCCCGGGAGAGCCTTTCGGGGAGGACGACTTCATACGGCTGAGTTTTGCAACAGGCGAAGAAAAAATAAATAAGGCGCTTGCCAGAATAAGAGAATGGGTGGAGAAGAATGGGTAAAACAATAGCCGAAAAGATATTATCCAATCATGCAGGGCGCGATCTGAAGGCAGGAGATATTGCGATATGCGACGTCGACTTCTGTTTCGGCCAGGACGGCACGAGCTCGATAATAATAGACAGCTTTAGGAAGCTCGGGGTCAAGAGGGCTTTTGACAAGTCTAAATTTTATATGATAATTGACCACTCCTCACCTTCCCCGAACATGGGCGTGTCGGCGATACATAAGAAGATGCGCGACTTTGCAAAAGAGTTTGAGGTCGGGATGTACGATATAGGCTGCGGCGTCTGCCACCAGCTAATCCCGCAGAAAGGCCACGTCACCTGTGGCGACCTCGTATTGGGCGCCGATTCGCACACCTGCACGTACGGTGCTATAAACGTATTTTCTACAGGTGTGGGATCCACAGACCTTGCCATAACGCTTGCGAGCGGGAAGAATTGGTTTAAGGTGCCCGAGACGATGAGGGTGGCTGTAACGGGCAAACTGCCAAAAGGCGTCTATTCAAAAGACGTGATACTCCATATAGCCAAAGATATCGGCTCCAATGGAGCCACCTATCGTTCGGTGGAGTTCTACGGCGATACAATATCCGATATGAGCGTCGATGCGAGACTCACAATATCCAATATGGCAGTTGAGATAGGAGCCAAGGTTGGTCTTATGGAAGCCGATGAAAAGACGCTTAAATGGGTAATAGAGCATTCGAGGAAAGAGCCGAGGCCTGTGAAGGCCGATCCCGACGCGCGCTATGTCGCGGTCAAAAGATATGATGTTTCGAAACTGGTGCCTCAGGTGGCTAAGCCTCACGCGGTCGATAATGTGGCAGATGCCGAATCTCTGACCGGAGTAAAGATCGATCAGGCATTCGTCGGCACCTGCACGAACGGCAGACTCGAGGATCTAGAGATTGCGGCAAAGATACTGAAAGGAAGGACGATATCACCCGGGGTCAAGTTCATAGTGGCCCCCGCGTCCACCGAGATATTTCTAGCGGCATCCAGAAAGGGGATGATCGATATATTCGTGAAATCCGGATGCATGGTAGTGGCGCCCGGCTGCGGACCGTGCGTCGGCACCCATAACGGAGTACTCGCTGACGGCGAGGTAGCTATCTCCACGGCGAACCGTAACTTCAAAGGGCGAATGGGCAACCCCAATTCGTTTATATACCTGGCCAGCCCTGCGACAGTTGCAGCATCGGCGCTTGAGGGGAGAATTACCGATCCGCGGCAGTTCAAGACGAGGTTATCATGAAACATTTTGCAAGAAGATTAAAAGTGCAGGACAATGTAAATACCGATTATGTTATATCAGGAAGGTATAAATTTAAGATACAGGACCCGAAGGAGCTGGCGAAGCATATATTTGAGGATATAGATCCTGACTTTGCCGTAAGGGTGACTAAGGGCGATATACTCGTGGCTGGTGAGAATTTTGGATGCGGTTCATCGCGTGAACAGGCTCCGCAGGCACTGAAGTCGGCCGGTTTTTATGCCGTAGCGGCCAAGTCTTATGCCAGGATATTTTACCGCAATGCTTTTAACATAGGACTTACGCTCGTTGAGTGTGATACTGACTTTATCGACGACGGAGATGAACTGGAGCTCGATACTGATAAAGACAAATTAAGAGATGTCGGAAAGGGGCTCGTGCTCGACACTAAGCCTGTGCCTAAACTTATGAAGAAGCTTCTTGAGGACGGCGGAATAGTAGAACATTTCAAAAAATACGGGGGATTCAGACTTGAGTAAGTATAAGGTCGTATTGATACCCGGCGACGGGATCGGTCCGGAGCTGACAGAGGCGACCAGACGCTGTATCGACGCGTTGGGCCTGGGGATAGAATGGCAGATCATGGAGGCCGGTGAATGCGCTATAGAAAAGTACAAGACACCACTCCCGGAGCATGTGTTAGAAGCCATAAGGAAGAGCGGCTTTGCGATCAAGGGGCCGATCACGACACCCATAGGGACCGGTTTCAGAAGTGTCAATGTTGAGCTGCGAAAGAGGCTTGACTTGTATGCTTGTTTAAGACCATGTAAGAGCTACAAAGGCGTGCGTTCCAAATATGAAAATATAGACCTCGTTATAGTCAGAGAGAATACTGAAGACCTTTACGCCGGGGTTGAATTCGAGAGGGGCACAAAAGAGACCTCCGAGCTCATAGCTCTATTTGAAAAATTTTCAAAGAAGAAGATACGCGACGGTTCCGCCATCAGCATAAAACCTATATCGGTTGAAGGATCGAAGCGCATAGTTAAATTTGCTTTCGACTATGCTCTCGCCAACAAGCGGAGGAAAGTCACTGCGGTCCACAAGGCAAATATAATGAAGTATACGGACGGTCTATTTCTTGAAGTTGCCCGAGATGTGGCTAAGTCCTATACCGGCAAGATAGAATTCGAGGACAGGATAGTTGATAATATGTGTATGCAGCTCGTACAGAAGCCGGAAGATTACGATGTGCTCGTCCTGCCTAATCTCTATGGCGATATTATATCTGACCTGGCGGCAGGGCTTGTAGGGGGGTTGGGAGTGGCACCAGGAGCGAACATAGGCGAAGGGATAGCTATGTTTGAACCGACCCACGGCAGCGCGCCCAAGTATAAAGGAATGAATAAAGTAAATCCTGTTGCAGAGATCCTATCGGGCGTCTTGATGCTTAGATATATGGGCGAAAAATACGCGGCCGACTCACTCGAGGCAGCGGTAGCTTCCGTGATAGCGGAAGGCAGGGACGTTACGTATGATATGAAGAATGATCGCTTTGACAAGACCGCTGTCGGTACCAGCCAAATGGCTGATGCAATAATAAAAAAGATAAAATCCAGGGGTTAGTATAGAGTATGGCAAAAAAGATATCAATAATAGGAGCGGGAGCGGTAGGTGCGACGCTGGCCCAGAGGATAATAGAGGCAGGCATCGCAGATGTAGTCCTTGTAGATATACTTAAGAATGTCGCTGCAGGCAAAGCGATAGATCTTCTGGACGCGTCCCCCGTAGTGGGCCATGAATGCGGTATAATCGGTACCGATGATTACGCCCAGGTAGAAGGTTCCGATATTGTCGTTATAACGGCGGGTTTGCCGAGAAAACCGGGCATGACCCGCGAAGAACTTATCTCGAAGAACGCCGGCATCGTTAAGGGTGTATCCGAGAAGATAAGGAAGCATTCTCCTTCCGCGATAGTTATCGTAGTGACGAACCCTCTTGATGTGATGACGTATCTGGCGCTGGCGACCATGGGATCAGGACGCAATAAAGTATTCGGCATGGCCGGGGTCCTGGACGGTGCGAGGATGGCTTATCTTATAGCCGATGAACTTAAGGTCAAGAGGTCGGCTGTCGAGACCGTTGTACTGGGAAGTCACGGAGAGACGATGGTTCCGGTACTGTCCAAGACGAGAGTGTTCGGTAAGCCTGTGATGGGCCTTATTCCTAAGGATGGGCTGGACAAGATAGTAAAGCGTACCTGCGATAGAGGCGCCGAAATCGTCTCGCTTTTGGGGACAGGCAGCGCGTTCTATTCTCCCAGCGCGGCCGCTCTTTTAATGATAAAGGCCGTTATGTATGATACGAAAGCTACGCTAACCGTATCTGCTCTCTTGGAGGGCGAGTACGGGCTCAAAGATATATGTATAGGAGTACCTTGCGTCATAGGTAAGTCAGGTATGGAGAAAGTCGTCGAGATAGACCTTTCGAAAGAGGAACAGGATGCGTTCCTAAGGTCCGCAAAAGCAATACAGGGTTCCATCAATTTATTATGACCAAATATGATCTGGCCGTAATAGGCTCTGGGCCCGGCGGCTATGTCGCCGCTCTGTATGCCTGCCGTCATAAACTTAAAACCTGTGTTATTGAGAAAGACCTTACGGGAGGGACATGCTTAAATCGCGGCTGTATCCCCACCAAGTCATTTATCCATTCGGCCGGAATATATAAAACTGTTAAAGAGGCATCTTTGTACGGCGTAGAGGCGTCCGGAGTCAGGGCAGATTTCGGCAGGATGGTCTCACGTAAGAACGACGTCGTCCTTCGCCTTAGGACTGGAGTAGAAACCTTATTTCGTGCGAATAAGGTCGATCTGGTGAAAGGCGAGGCTCAGGTTTCAGGGCCTAACACGATATCGGTTTCGGGGCAGCCAGACATAAGCACAAAGTACACAATCGTCGCCTCAGGATCATCCGTTATGGAGCTTCCGAATATAAAAATAGATCATAACGATATTCTTTCAAGCGACGACATCCTCGATATAAAAGATCTCCCCGAAAGCATTGCGATAATCGGCGGCGGCGTTATCGGATGTGAATTTGCCAGTCTCTTCAATACGCTCGGTTCAAAAGTAACGATAGTGGAATTTACCGAAAGGCTTATACCTACGCAGTCGCGTGAAGCTTCCAAAAAACTCGAAATGATATTTAAACGCAGGGGCATAGATGTATTGGTCTCCTCGAAAGCCGAATCCGTGGAAAAGCGCAAGGTTTTAAAACTATCCGTTTCCGGAGGCAAGACGATAGAGATACAGAAGGTCCTGATTTCGATAGGAAGAGGTGCGAATACCGATTGCGTAAAAGAATCGAAGTGCGGCGTGAAGAAAGACGGCGGGAGGATAGTAGTTGACGACCATCTCCAGACCGGTGAGAGGGATGTATATGCTATAGGTGATTGCGTCGCCGGCCCCATGCTCGCGCATAAGGCATCTTACGACGCGATGGTAGCATGCGATAATATGTTAGGTAAAATTAGAAAAGTTAATTACTCAAACATCCCGAATTGTATCTGGACGGATCCGGAGATAGCCAGCGTAGGAATGGGTGAGGAAGAGGCGAAGGCTAAATACCCTGATGCGCGGATAGCGAAGTTCCCGTATCTAGGTTCCGGCAAGGCGCTTCTTATGGAAAAGAGTGAAGGGTTTGCAAAGATTATAGGTGATGCTAATGGAGCTATACTGGGAGTTGAGATATTCGGCGAAGGGGCCTGCGATCTGATAGCAGAAGCGGTGCTTGCAAAGACGTCAAATATAAATATAAAAGACTGGGCCCGTTCGGTGCATGGCCATCCGACTCTTTCGGAAGTACTACAGGAGGCTCTGCACATATTTTGTGCCAACGCCTATCCATAGTGTTTAAAGGAGACGAGATAATGACGGAAGCAAAATTACCGCATCTTGGTGAAGGCATAGAGAAGGCCAGTATTTCATATTGGCATAAGTCTGTAGGCGATAGCATTAAGGCAGGGGAAGATCTTGTAGAGCTCGTAACGGATAAAGCCGCTTTTAATATGCCTTCTCCGGCTTCCGGTACCCTAAAAGAGATACTGGCCGCGGAAGGTGATGAGGTAAAGGTGGGACAGGTATTGGCAAGGATAGGATAAACAAAGGATGCCGAAAAAAGTCCTTCTTTTATATATATCGGAACACTCCGGGCACCACTGCGCCTCAATAGCCATAGAGAAAGCGCTACACTCGCTCGACAGTTCGATCCAAACGCTTAATCTGAACTCCTTTAATTATACTAACCCGATCCTCGAGAAAGTGATAAACCGCGCATACATGGGTGTGGTAAAGAGGAGACCCGAGATATGGGAATACCTTTATGACAATCCCAAGGTCTTGCGTAATACCCAAAAATTGCGTGATATGTTTCATAAATTTAATACCGGTAAACTTAAACCGCTTCTCGACGAATTCGCTCCAAGCGCCGTCGTCTGTACTCAGGCCTTTCCGTGCGGTATGGTGGCCGATTATAAAAAAAGCTACGGTCTGGCGGCTCCCCTTGTAGGCGTCCTCACGGATTATGCCCCACACTCATACTGGATATATAATAACGTCGACAGATATATAGTTCCGTCGAAGGAGACCGGTAAGAAGCTCGAGGATAATGGAATAGAGGCCGAAAGAATAATGTCTTTTGGGATTCCGATAGAATCGAAGTTCGGCTATTATGATAAAGATGACGGAACTCTGCGACGTAATTTGAGGCTAGATCTAGATAAGCCGTGCGTGCTGGTGATGGGGGGAACGCAGGGTCTCGGGCCTATAAAAGATATGGTACGTTCATTGGATCGCTCGGCCATCGATATACAGCTGATCATCGTATGCGGTACTAATAAGAGACTATACAGGCACTTGGAAAGAGGGCGATTCAGGAAGAAGGTGGTCGTGCTGCCGTATGCTCCCAATATTGACAAGCTTATGCAGATCTCGGATCTTATAATAACTAAGCCGGGCGGTATAACTACGGCCGAGGCACTAGCAAAAGGACTGCCGATGCTGATCGTCAATCCTCTGCCGGGCCAGGAAGCGATGAATACACATTTTCTTTTAGACGAAGGAGTGGCGGTAAAAGCCGAGTCGCCGGAGGATGTTGTTGTGATATTGGGAGAGCTTTTGTATATAAAGAACAAGCTTGCGGATATGAGGCGTAAAGCGCTTTCGCTTTCAAGGCCCTCAAGTTCCATAGATATAGCGCGGATGATATTGGAGATGGTGTAGATAATTATGCTATATATCATGTACAGGATCGGGTATTTTCTGGCGATGTCGCTATCTACAAAGAGTGCTTACGGCGTAGCGTGCGCGATGGCGGATTTATGGTGCCTTGTTTCCTGCGCGGACAGGAAAGCCGTGAAATATAATCTTCAGAAGATAACCGGTTTAAAGGATCAAAGGCAGCTAAACAGAATGACCCGGCAAGTATTTAGGAATTTTGCAAAATATCTGGTGGACTTCTTCAGATTCTCAAAGATTGATGGAAATTATATAAAGCGTTTTGTGAAGGTCGAAGGTATAGACAATCTCGATGAAGCGTTGTCGAAAGGAAAAGGCGTAGTTCTTTTGTCGGCTCATATAGGGAACTGGGAGCTTGGGGCACTGGTCGTATCATCGCTGCGCCAACCGGTCATGGCGGTAGTACTGACCCATGGAGACAAGCGTATAAACGATTTTTTTACAAGACAACGTATGGCCGGGAAAGTCAAGCCGATAGAAATAGGGATATCGCTGCGCAGCTGTTATGAGGCCCTAAAGAATAACGGTCTGGTGGCGCTATTGGGGGATAGGGACTTTTCTGGGAATGGGTTTTATATAGATTTTTTTGGCTCCCCTGCGCTTGTGCCTAAAGGACCCGCTGTTTTTAGCGCACGGCTTGATGCTGAGATAGTGCCGACTTTCATGGTGCGCGAAAAAGATGATACTTTCCGGCTTATTTTTGAGCCCCGCCTAAAGAAGATTTCGACGTTCGAGGAAGATGGCAGGGTTAAGGGTATCATGAAAGAGTATATTTCTGTGATCGAGAGTTACGTGAAGATGTATCCTACACAGTGGTATATGTTCAAAAGGGAGTGGACCCAATGATCAAAGGGCCATGTATACTGATACCTTCATATAATGAAGAGCGCACCATAGGTGAAATAGTCAGAAAGCTTAAGGAGCGTAAATTTACCATCTATGTAGTGGACGACGGCTCTTCCGACGCTACGGCTCTAAAGGCCTCCGAGGAAGGAGCCGTTGTAATAAAGAACGGGACGAATATGGGCAAAGGCGCCGCTATGCGTACCGGTTTTGACAAGATACTTGAAGAAGGTAAATTTGACTCCGTCATAGTTATGGATGGTGATGACCAGCATGATGTAGATGATATCGCGAACCTGATAAAGAAGGCGCACGAAAGCGGAGCAGATCTGGTGTTGGGTAATCGTATGCGGGATACCAGCCGAATGCCCATAGTCAGGATAGCTACCAACAGGTTCATGTCGTGGCTTCTTTCGGTAATGACAGGCAGGGATATCCCCGATACACAGTGCGGTTTCAGATTGATAAAGACCGGACTCTTAAGGAAGATAAGTTTAAGGTCGTCGAATTACGATATTGATTCAGAAATGATATTGAAGGCGGCAAAAGCGGGATTTAAAATAGACTCGGCGCCGGTAAAGACCGTTTATAAAGATGAGAAGTCCAATATAAATCCGTTTGTGGATACCTTACGTTTCATGAGGCTCTTGATATTGAACGCATTCCGCGGGTAACTATGGATTTCGCAGAAGCGCGATCGGCGATGGTCGAAGGCCAGCTTTTACCCAGAGGGATAAGGTCCGGGCTAGTTATAGACGCTTTCAAGTCCGTGCCGCGCCACGATTTTGTTCTGCCGAAATATCTGGATGATGCCTATAGCGATTATCCTCTTCCAATAGGGAGCGGGCAAGCGATATCGCAGCCGTATATGGTTGCGCTCATGACCCAATGCCTGGCCTTAAAAGGCGGTGAACGGGTTTTGGAGGTAGGTACAGGCAGCGGTTATCAGACAGCAATACTTTCACGGATAGTGAAAGAGGTATATTCCGTGGAAAGGTTTGCCAGTCTCGTGACGGTAGCCGAAGCGAGGATGAAGCGGCTGGGTTACGCGAATTTTACGATCAAAGTCGGTGACGGAACTATGGGGTGGGAAGAGCACGCTCCATATGACGGGATAGTGGTTACCGCCGGAGCGCCCGGCATACCGTCCGATCTATTGAAACAGCTTAAGGACGGCGGGCGGCTTGTGATACCTCTAGGTGGAGAATTCTCTCAGGTGCTGACGGTGGCGGAGAAGCGCGGAGCCGATATTGAGACTACCGAAATATGCAAATGCGTCTTTGTTCCGCTTGTCGGGAAGGAAGGCTGGAGCGAGCGTGCGTAGCCTTGTTTCGCTCGCGGATGGCGATTTACTTTTGTGTTCCCGCCCTCCGCTCGTCACAAATTTGGATTAGGCATCCAAATTTGTTGTGGTAAAATCTTGATGGCCGCTGAATCTGCGTACAACACTATGATTGGCGGGGCTCCGGAGGCCCCACCTGCTGAACATGACCCTCTATAGTGCAGTTTCAGCGTCCGTTCTGTACCGCCTATAGGTATCAAGATTTTACAACATTCGCTCCGGGCGGGTAACACAAAAGTACCGCCTATTAACTCGCTCCACTTGAAGGAAAATCAGCGATAGTGAAGACAACGGCTGATTTTCCAGAGAAAGCGTCTAGAGAAAACTTTTCGGGTGACGCGACTAAAGCCTTTTAGGCGCACAAGTAAAACATGGGATGGGGGTGCCCGCTTCTTAGGATTGCTACCGAAGAAAGCGATACCGTACAAGGGGTAGGATGTTGAGGCAATCCTTAGCGGGCATACAGACATACCACGAGATTAGCTCAGCTGATAATGAACCCCATGTTTTACGTAGGAGCACTAAAAGGCGAGGGAGCGGCAGGACCCGAAAAGTTTAATTAGACTGGGGTAGCTATGCGTAAACTGAAGACAGGGTGCATACATATATATACCGGCGACGGCAAGGGGAAGACGACGGCCAGTCTGGGGATCGCGCTTAGAGCCGCATCTTCAGGACTCGGCGTCTGCATGTTCCAGTTCCTGAAGGCTCACGGCACGTCATCGGAGAGCTGGCTCGAGTTTCCTAATTTTAGAGTAGTCTGTCTGGGCCAGGCCCATCCCATGTTTGGGGGTTCGAAAGAGAAGCTGTCGTCAGGCATACGCAAAGAGCTAGCGAAAATAAAACGTGTAATGAAGGCAAAGAAGTATGATGTTATAATACTGGATGAGGTTATAAACTGCGTAAGTGAGGGTTTTGTAAAAGCGGCGGATCTGTTGGATCTGATAAGGTCGCGGCCAAAAAAGTTGGAGCTTATACTGACAGGTCGTGGTGCACCTAAGGAGCTTGTTGAGGCTGCCGATTATGTTACGAAGCTGGAGAAGGTAAAACATCCATTCGACAACGGATTGCACTGCCGTAAAGGGATAGAGTATTAAAATAAAAGGAGAGACAAGTGTTCAGAGAGAAGATAAAGGTCTTTGATTGTACAATAAGGGACGGAGGACTGATAAATAAACATGATTTCGATATGCCCTTCGTTAAGGCTGTTTACAAGGCGCTATCGGAGGCCGGGGTCGATTACATGGAGATAGGGTATAAGAATTCAAAGAAGCTATTTGCTCCGAAAGATTTTGGGGTATGGAAGTTCTGTGATGACGAAGATATCAAGAAGGCGATAGGCGAGGTGAAGTCAAAGACAAAGATATCGGTAATGGTGGATGTTGATCGGGTGGATGTGGACGATATAAAGAAGAAGAAGGATTCCCCGGTAGACATGATAAGGGTCGCAGCTTATGTAAAGGATATAGACAAGGCGATATACCTTGTAAATAACTTCTCCGATAAGGGGTACGAGACCACGGTCAATATTATGGCTGTGTCACGAGCTCTCGATAATGAGTTAAGCGAAGCGCTTCATCAGCTCGAAAAGGAGTCGAAGGCGCAGGTCATTTACATAGTTGATTCTTTTGGTGCGCTGTATCAGGAGTCGATAGAGTTCCTTGTGAAGAAATTTAAATCGATACTGAAATCAAAAGAGATCGGTATCCACGCGCATAATAATCAGCAGCTAGGTTTTAGCAATACGATCGAGGCCATAATACATGATGCCAACTATGTCGATGGAACGGTCTACGGTCTCGGGCGCGCCGCAGGCAACTGCCCGCTTGAGCTTTTAATCGGATTTCTTAAGAACCCGAAGTATGATATACGTCCGATACTCGATCTCATATCGAAAGAATTCATACCGCTGCGCGATAAGCTAGAGTGGGGCTATATAATACCATACGCGATAACCGGAATACTCGACGAGCATCCGAAGTCGGCTATAGCATTGCGAGAAAGCGATAAGAAGGATAACTATAGGGAGTTCTACGAAAGCCTGCTAGGGGATGATATAGACTGATCCCGCCAAGGCGCTTGCGGTGGCCCGGAGCGGGATTTCGCCATGCTGGAAAAAGATGGGCTCAATATGGATCTGAAGCGTTTTGCGAAAAGACCTGTGATGGGGATAGTAAGGGGCATTAGTTGTAACGACATAGAGCCCCTCGTAGAGGCCGTCGTCTCGGCAGGCCTTGAGACGATGGAGATTACGATGAATACGCCCCAGGCTCCAGGTCTCATTAAAAAGGCAGTAAAAGTTTCCGGCGGAAGGCTTGCCATAGGTGCGGGCACGGTACTGGGTATGGAGGACCTTAAGGCGGCACTTACGGCAGGCGCAACGTTCATAGTAACTCCCGTCTTGATATCCGATGTTACCGCATATTGTGTGAAGAACAAGATACCGGTATTTCCGGGAGCGCTTACTCCTTCTGAGATCTATACGGCATGGAACGCCGGAGCTACGATGGTGA
>JAPLMF010000054.1:0-3189 GCA_026387155.1 Candidatus Omnitrophota bacterium | reverse complement strand
TAAAACTTCTTGCTTGCGGAGGAGTGCGTCCTGAGAATATGAAGGAATATTTCAAGGCCGGCGCCGACGCAGTCTCATTCGGCGCCAGTGTATTTAGAAAAGATCTGTTAGATAAAAATGATTACGCTGCGATATCCGGACTTGTCAGAAGATTCATCGAAAATATTGGTTGACAGCGTTCATTGCCGGTTATATAATCCGCTTAGCTCTTTAAAATATGTTACTACATAGGATAGGGAATCTCTAGGATCCTAGTGAAAAGGATTTAGGAGAACGGTCCCGCCGCTGTATGGGGTGACGAAGCTCTAAATAGGCCATTGCCCGTAAGGGTGAGAAGGCTTGAGTGTAGGATGATCCCCGAGTCAGAAAACCTGCCTATGTATCAAGAGATGCCGGAAGAGCATCCATATACGGGTTTCAAGTAGAACAGGGAACTTGCCCTTGGCGAATTTTTCGCCAGGGGTTTTTTGTTGAATGCGAAGGCGGATATTTTGGGAGAGGGAAATGAAGAAAATTTTGGTGTTTTTAGCATTTTTACTAATAGCGACTTCAGTATTTGCTGAAGAGGAAAAAAATATATTAAAAGAGATTATACATAACGTTACCCGGCCCGCCGAAGACATACTAGGAAAGGTCGAGGAGTTAGAAGATATCGTTGTGTCGCCCGACAAGATGAAAGAATCTTCTCTTATGACCGCCAGCTCTGTATCGGTTATGGATGATACAGATATTTTTTCAAGTCAAAAGAGGTTTGTTAAGGACTTGATAACGGAGTATGCCAGTGTTAGCGTAACTCAATCCGGAGCTTTTGGGGCGCCGGCAATGATAAGAGTACGAGGGGCAAACCCGAATCAAACGCTGCTTATAATAGATGGAATGAAAGTTTCCGATCCTGCATCAGTCGACGGGGCCTTTAATTTCGCTCAGTTGCCTTTTGATAATATAAAACAAATTGAAATTACCAGAGGGCCGCAGGGGGCCCTTTATGGATCCGATGCTATTGGAGGATTGATAAATATTGAGAGTAAGAAGCCGGATAAGCCATTTTTCGAGACAGGTATTGAAGCGGGGTCTCTTCGTACACTTGATGAGTATGTTAATTTTGGCGGGTACGAGAAAGGGCTGCATTATTCTTTCGCATATTCGCAATTTAACACGCGCGGCATATCAACAACAGACTCGGTGACAAATCCAAGCATACATGAAGTCGATCCTTACGTAAGAAAGAGTTTTGCCGGCAGGCTGGATTATGATATTAATAACGATCTGACCATAGGCGCAACCCTGCGAAATATATATGCAAGGTTCAGGTACGATGATTCGGATCCGATGACATGGGCGTTGCGAGACAACGATCAGCTTATAGGGAAGTCAAATTTATTTCTGTATTCTTTATATGTTGAGCATCGGCCGATAGAGCAGTACGATTATTCCGTAAGGTATTCATACATGAATAATCATAGAAAGGATTTTGATTATCCGAACGGTCTTAATGATTGGTACGAAGGGAGGGCGGCAAGGCTCGATTTTCAAAACAACTTCCATATTTTCGATTATGATGTTTTTACGATAGGTTATGATTACCTGCAGGAATTATCAGATTCATATTATACTGATTTTGCTAGCGGGATAAGCGATCAGCCGAAAGTTTTTGATAGAAATTCAGGTCTTTATCTTCAGAATAAAATACATTTCAAAGATATACTGGGGTCTACTCAAAGCATGAGGGTTGATAACCATTCATGCTTTGGCACGCACAATACGTATAAGATAGACGCCTTTTATCTCGCTCCTACAGGGACGAGGGTGCGAGGGGTTTATTCCACCGGATTTAAAGCGCCATCGCTATATCAATTATATGCACCGGCCAATCCGGCATGGGGGTTTTTGGGCGGGAATGTTAATTTAAAACCCGAAGATGCCAAGTCTTACGAAATTGGAATAGATCAATATCTATTTGGTAAAACGTTGAAATTGAGCGTCACATATTTTCAGATCAGATTTTCAAATCTCATAAAGTATTTTACAGACCCTATTACGTTTCAGAGCACCTATCAGAACGTTTCTAAAGCAAAATCTGCTGGAATGGAATACGGGGCAGAGGTGAATCTATTTAATGAAAAATTGAGGGTATCAGCAAACTTGACGAGCAACGATACCATGGATTATTCAACCGATAGAGAACTTGCCAAGGTGCCGCAAAATCAATTTAACATAAATATAGCAATAAAGCCGATTCCAAAATTTGCCTTAGGCATCGACGTAAATCATACCGGGAGATATTTTGATAGCGGAACCGATAAAATAAAGCAATTCACGTTAGTAGGTTTAAGGGCCGATTATTCAGTGTCTCAGAATTTTAGCATCTTCGGACGCATAGAAAACCTGTTCAATAAGCACTATCAAGAAGTGCGCGGCTATGGTGAGCCCGGTATCAATGCCTACGGCGGCGTCAATTCAAAATTTTAGCAAAAATTATCTCAATGTGATGTATAATAGCACCATCACATTGAAAGGGATAAATATGTTTAGATTCGCCCAGGCGACGGTATTTTTTATGGCAGTAGTCTGCCTTGTTGCCGGAAGCGCTTATTCGCTCGAGAGTTCGGCTAAGAACGCCAAAACGTCCGATGGGATCGAATATGTCTATATAAACTTGAGTTCCGATATGCAGTCATACCAGGTCGCGCCCAAGGATGACGGCAAGTGGAAGGACGTAACGTCCGATGATACGGCCGAGAAGCACGCCAAAATAAATGCCGACATGTCGTCGTACCAGGTCATGTCTAAGAGCGGAGCCGACAGCAGCTTGCCGTATTACCAATCTATACGCGAGAAGATCCTTACAAAACTTAAGCGCAATTATGCGAATCACTACAACGATGGGGACGTTAATCTTTTCTTTATCCTGAATAAAGAAGGTGCTATCGTCAGGATCGACGTCGCTCTAAGCAGGTCGACCAAAGATACAAAACTCATCGATACCGCCCTTTTAAGCCTCCAACAGGCCGCCCCTTTCGGGCCATTGCCCAAAGACCTGAATGCCCAGCAGGTACTTTTTAGTCTTATCATATCTTTTAAGAAGGATAACCGATAAGATTCCGGTTTCATTCCGGGATAGGAATTACTTTAACAGGATTGCGATCCCGGAATGCGCTTTTGCTTGAATTGTCGCCGGAATTGGGTTAT
>JAPLMF010000094.1:8243-20364 GCA_026387155.1 Candidatus Omnitrophota bacterium | reverse complement strand
CGTATCTAACCCTCTGGCCTTCGACGGCTACCAGATGGGTCTTAACTTCTATACGCTCGTATCAGGGGACATATACTTTAGGACTACCTCTCCTGCCACAAAGACCAATGCAAAACTCCACGTAACGATCAATACCACGACTGGCACAGTCACAGAGGGCATAATTATAGAGACTTACACCTACTACGACAACGCCGCTAATCGTTTAGAGTCGAAGACCCTTACAACTGCCGATGCAGGTGGAAACATCTACTATCATTATATTGATGAGGACTTCATACCTCAATCCACAATAACAGGTATAACTGTCAATTCAATAACCTTCACCACTGTAGTAGGGTGCACCTATCAGTTACAGAGTGCAGCATCTATGTCCGGACCATGGACCACTATTGCAACCATTACGGCTACAGGTAGTTCAACTGTGCTGGCGGATCTTGACGGGTGTCTGTCGCACGCTTACGCGTACTCAACAACCCTTAATACTCGCGTCATCACAAAGACCGGCTATTCAGACGCCGCATGGACCATCGTGAAAGTCACCTACACCTATAACGACAACGCCTCTAACCGCCTGGCTTCCAAGACCCTTGACGCCGTAGACTTAAACGGCAACATCTACTACCACTATATGGATGAGGCCGTATTGATGTACGGCAGGGTCGATAAGTCAAGACGGGTGCTGGCGGATCTTGACGGGTGTCTGTCGCACGCTTACGCGTACTCAACAACCCTTAATACTCGCGTCATCACAAAGACCGGCTATTCAGACGCCGCATGGACCATCGCCATAGTCACTTACTCTTATTATGACAATACCACGAACCGCATGAAGTCAAAGACGCTTGCTGCGATGGATGCAGAAGGTAATATATACTACGAGTATTCGGACGTCGATTATAACGGTCAGGGTTACGGTCAGCTTATCAAGTCTAGGAGATCAGCATTCGATTCGGACGGATGTATATCATATTTATATGATTATACAGCCACCGGACGGCTTGCTACTAAGATCGGATGGAACTGGACAAATCCGATATCAACTTCCGCCTATAACGACAATACCGCCAACAGGCTAGAGTCTAAAACCCTTGCATCTCCTGACGCTTTAGGCAACACCTACTATCACTATATGGATGAGGCTGTCTTCCAGGGCACCGACGGTTCATGGTACGGCAGAGTTGATAAGTCTAAACGCCTTCTACCCGATTCGGAAGGATGTTCCAGCCATGCGTATAACTATTCGGCCACGACTACGAACAGAATCATCCAGAAAATAGGCTATAGTGACAATAACTGGACGATAGTCAAGGTTACCTATGTTTATTATGACAAAACTCCTGACGCGCAAGGAAACAGCTACTATCATTATATGGATGAGAGTTTCTATACGGATCCAATATCCGGAGCTAAGTACGGCAGGATGGATAAATCTAGTCGCGTTTCCGTCGACTCTGATGGGTGTCTATCGTATACGTACACTTACTCGTCCACTACCCCTAACAGGATCATCGGTAAGGTAGGCTATAGCAATTCTAATTGGACAACGGTAAAAGTGACCTATTCTCTTTACGATGATTCGAATAACAGGGTAGCGTCAAAAACACTTTCGAAAGCCGATGCATCCGGAAACATTAAGTATGAGTACTACAACGAGGATTTTGATCAGAACGGCGACGGGACCATAGACGCAGATGAACACTATGGGCGCATCTATAAGACAACCGCTTCCGACGGCACGACATTCACGGTCAGCGCATATTATGCAGGTACTCCTCTTAAAGCAAAGACATATCAGTCAGGTACATATGCCGGGTACCTGTACTATTTCTACAGCGACTATACAGCAAAGATATGGAACGCATCCAATGAGATAGGTTTTAGAAAGAAGACCAATGAAAGTGATACGGCTCACACGGACTATAAGAAGAGAAACGGTGTCTGGACTAAGTACCACGAAGAAGACGCAAGTGGCAATAAGTACTGGTACAAGTGGGATGCCGCGGTCGATTCTGCATGGTGGCCGACGCATCCCGGATGGTTTGCGGTGATCAAACAGGATACAGATGGACATTGGTGGGCCTATGCGTTCAATCCCAACAGCGCCGATACCATGAATCCTACGGTTGATTGGGCAAACTGGCGCTATGCAAATGCGCTGACGAATCAGGAACCATATCAGCTTCCCAGCTGGCCGCCGGCTGCCGTGGATTCTCCGACGGCTCCGCAGGTTCTGGCCGTTCAATCTCTGCCTCTTGTGCAGAGTAATCTGGCAAGCCCTGTTCAGCCGGACGTTACTGTAGAAAATACAGCTCAAACTACCGTCACTACAACGGATACAAGCACGCAGGAACTCATAGATTTCAAGGCCGGATTGAAAGGCGCGGGTTCCAATACATCCGGAGCCAAATTCGTTTCAACTATGGCCGATAGCCCAGTCAGTGAAAGCGAAATGTTGAATAAATCTTTCCTGGCAACTCCCGCAGCCTCGCAGGATAGGGGGGCGGGGTGATGAGTTCCTCGTAAGATCGCTTCTTACGATATTCACATTGAACCCGAATAAGGAGGCGTTGATAGGGCCCCCGAAAGGAAATGCTGACAGAGAGTTCTCTCCGGAATTTGAAGCGCTTCTCGAAAAGTACCAGAAAGAAAAGAAGCTTTAAGAAGAAAGACAACGCTTAATGAATTGACCTGCGCCGTGAATAATACCGGCGCAGGTTTTGTATATGGCGTCGTTGACATTTAAGCTTTATTACTGATATAATCATCCTTGATAAAATCATGGGGCTGTGGTGAAGAGGGATCACATCACAATGGCATTGTGAGGTCACGAGTTCGATTCTCGTCAGCTCCACCAATTTTTGCAATAGTAAATATAAGGCAAAAAATTTCAAAGGGAAAAACGTGGTTTTTCCCTTATGACGCTCGCACTTCGGCTGGCAATATATGCGGGTGCTCGCTGTATCCCTTTTCCTCAAAGGTAGTATTTTTATTAAGGGAAGGGGAATTTTTCCCCTTCCCTTAGTTATCCTAACCCCTTTACATAGATGTCACTTCGTGACCTTATAACGCCCTTGAATAAAGCTGTTTCATAAAGTATAATCAATGAGATAATTGCGCCGAGGTGGCGGAACTGGCATACGCGTCGGTCTCAAAAACCGATTTCCTCACGGATATGAGGGTTCAACTCCCTCCCTCGGCACCACAAATCATATGACCATGCGTATAGGCGTACATGTTTCTATAGCCGGGAAGATATATGAGGCGCTCGAAAGGGCAAAAGCGCTCGGGTGCAACACCATACAAATATTCAGCCGTAACCCGAGAGGATGGCAGGTTCAAGGTTTCGATAAGTCCGATCTCTCCAGGTTTAGCGAGCTTAAGGCTAAATACGGCATAGCCCCCATAGCAGTCCATATACCATATATAATAAACCTTGCGACCCCGGATGATAGATTATACCGAAGGTCGATAGAGGCTTACATCGATGACGTTAAGAGGGCTGATTTGCTGGGAGCCGAATATTTTGTCACACATCTCGGTAGTCATAAAGGTAGCGGTGAGGACAGTGGCATAAAGAGGTTCTCAGGAGCGCTGGTCCAGATACTAAAGAAGGCGAAGCCAAAGACTACGATACTACTAGAAAATACAGCCGGTTCCGGTGACAGTATAGGTTATAAATTCGAGCATATTCAGAGAATAATAGATTCGATCGGCAATTCAAAGAAGATTGGGGTTAGTTTGGATACGGCTCATATGTTCGAGGCCGGGTACGATCTAAAGACGAAAATTGGTTTCCGGGAGACTTTCAGCAGATTTGACGAGCTCATAGGGCTTGATAAGATAAAGGTGATCCATTTTAATGACAGCCTTTCACTGTTGGGTTCTCATGTGGACAGGCACCAGCATCTGGGAAAAGGCGAGATTGGTCTCCAGGCGCTTGGAAGGGTGATAAATCATCCCGCTCTTAAAGATGCGGCTTTCATCATGGAGACACCGAAGGAATCAGATAAAGATGACAAAAGAAACATCGCTATAGCGAGAAAGATGTGTAAAAAGAGATGACCAATGACCAACGATTAACTACCAGCGACGAAAAATTCTACCCATTCGATACTATTGAGCCTAAATGGCAAAAGTTCTGGCGCGAGAACCGGCTATTTAATGTTGATACGAAGAATCCAAAGGATAAGTACTATTGCCTGATGATGTTCCCGTACCCGTCGGCGGCTCTTCATGTCGGCCACGGCAGAAACTACATAATAGGCGACGTCGTGGTGCGTTATAAGAAGATGCGCGGTTACAACGTCCTCACTCCCATGGGATTCGACGCGTTCGGATTACCCGCCGAGAACGCGGCCATAAAAGGGGGGATCCATCCTAAGGTATCGACTCTCAATAATATAAGCACAATGAAGCGCCAGCTTAATCAGTGGGGCGTAGAATACGACTGGGAGAGGGAGGTCATATCATGCCTGCCGGAGTACTATAAATGGACCCAGTGGATATTCCTGAAACTTTACGAGAAGAATCTGGCCTACAAAAAAAAGGCATTTGTAAACTGGTGCCCATCCTGCAAGACGGTTCTTGCCAATGAACAGGTGATAAACGGTGCTTGCGAAAGGTGTGACTCCGAGGTGAGTCAGAAGGACCTCGAACAATGGTTCTTCAGGATAACTCACTATGCCGAGAGGCTCTTAAAGGACCTTGGAAAGTTGACCGAGTGGCCGGAACGTGTAAAGACGATGCAGTCCAACTGGATAGGCCGCTCCACAGGCGTCGAGATAGATTTTAAGATAGATGGAAGCCCAAAAATCCTAAAATGTTTCACGACGAGGATTGATACTATTTATGGGGCCACTTTCATATGTCTGGCTCCGGAGCACCCCATGGTGAGCTCTCTTATTGCCGGCGCCCCAAATAAAATAGAGGCGGAGCGCGCTATACAGAAGATGCGCGGTGAATCGAAGATAGAGCGCGCGCAAGCCGATATTACGAAGGAGGGTGTATTTACAGGAAGCTATGTCTTTAACCCTGTCAACGGTAATAAGATGCCGGTATGGGTAGCCAACTATATACTGATGGAATACGGAACAGGGGCGATAATGGCGGTACCTGCCCATGATACGCGCGACTTCGAATTCGCAAAACAGTATAAGCTTCCCATAGAAGTGGTGATCGATGACCCAAAGAATAGTTTCGATCCGGTTACCATGAAAGAAGCTTATACGAGCGAAGGCGTGATGGTCAACTCCGATAAATTTAATGGTATCCCATCCGAACAGGCGATCGAAAAAATAGCGGATTACTTTGAGGAGAATAAATTCGGCAAGCGCGCCATCCAGTATAAACTGAGGGACTGGCTCATATCGCGCCAGCGTTATTGGGGCGCACCGATCCCGATGATATACTGTCTCAAATGCGGGACTGTGCCGGTTCCGGAGAAGGACCTGCCGGTTTTATTGCCGGAGAACGTGGAGTTCAGGCCGACCGGCGAGTCACCATTAAAGCTCTCGAAAGATTTTGTAAATACAAAGTGCCCTAAGTGCGGGGGCCCGGCAACGCGCGAGACCGATACCATGGATACGTTCGTCGACTCGAGCTGGTATTATTTACGCTACATAACGCCGCATCTAAAAGATAAGCCGTTTGATACTAAGACCGTCAACGACTGGCTCCCGGTCGATCAATATATAGGCGGGATAGAGCACGCCATACTTCATCTATTATACTCCAGGTTCATAACCAAATTCTTTTCAGATATAGGGATAGTCGGTTTTGATGAGCCGTTCAAGAATCTGTTTACGCAAGGCATGATAATTAAGGACGGCGCCAAGATGTCGAAGTCGAAGGGCAATGTAGTCAGCCCCGATAAGCTAATAGAGTCATATGGCGCAGATACCGTGAGGCTCTATACGCTCTTTATAGGCCCTCCGGAAAAAGACGCGGAGTGGTCGGATAGAGGCGCGGAAGGCGCATACCGCTTTCTGGGGAGGGTATGGAGACTGATAGAGAAAGTCTGTAGTTCTCAATTCTCAACCCTCAACTCTCAACTCACCAAAGAGGAAGAAGCGCTCAAACGAAAGACTCATCAGACGATAAAGAAGGTGACCGAGGATTTGGATGAAGGGTTCCATTTCAATACAGCGATAAGTGCTATAATGGAGCTCGTAAACGCAGCTTACGATCTTGTTGGCTCCGGAACCGGCGGGCTTTTAGGTTCACCGGTATTAAGGGACGCGGCGGAGAGGATAGTGCTGCTCCTCTCACCGTTCGTACCGCACATAGCCGAAGAGATGTGGCGCTCGCTCGGGCATAATGAAAGCATACTTAAGGCCAGTTGGCCCGTCTATGACAAATCCGCAATATTAGAGCAAGTCGTAACTATACCGATACAGGTAAATGGGAAGCTGCGCTCCAGGATAGAGGTTTCGTCCGACATAAAAGAAGATGATCTTAAAGCGCTTGTCTTATCCGACGCCAAAGTGAGGCCTCATCTGGCCGGCAAGACCGTAAAAGACGTCATAATAATCCCGAAGAGGCTCGCAAATATAGTCCTGAGATAGTATGTTTGACCTAAAAAAGCAGGAAAGATTCGTCCTCATAGTTTTACTCGCAAGCCTCCTCATGGGCTTATCCGTAATAGCATATAAAAAATTACATACCACTCCCGGCATGCGCATAGGGCATTTCAGTCCCGGATATGAATTTACCGTTTCCAGGCGAAAGGTCGATATTAACATGGCCTCTCCGGAAGAGTTGGGATCCCTTAAAGGGATCGGAAAGGTTATGGCCGGACGTATAATAGAATACAGGGATTCTCACGGGGTCTTCTCTTCCACTGAAGATATAAAGAATGTTAAAGGAGTCGGGCAAGCCCTTTTTAATAAAATAAAAGATGATATAACGGTCGGGGGATGAAACGGCCGATTCTGTATATAACGATAGCCTTCGCCTTCGGTATAGCCCTATCTAGTCTTTTATCTATATCCATTGTATACTCAATAGTCTCAAGCGCCTTATTTATGGCGTTAGCTTTTATTCTTTCCGGAAAGAAGATCCTTTCTCACGCAAGCCTTTATCTGGCCGTATTATTCTTCGGCATCGCATACTATGCCAATTCCTGCATAATCCCATCTGACCATATATCGAGGATGGCTGCAGACTATCCGAAGCACATACGCATAAGAGGGATCGTGACGGACGATCCCGTAATCGAGATGAATTTTTATAACCAGAATAAGGCAATCTTTCTCCTAAGGGCGGAAGCGTTCACCGAGGGTGACCAATGGAAAAAGACGCGCGGGTATGTTAAGGTCGTCTCTTATTCTGATGTTGGGGATTTTGGCTTCGGCGATGAGGTTATCCTGGATGGGGAGCTGTCAAGAATATTCGGATTAAGAAACCCGGGTGTATTTGACTATTCCAGGTCTCTTGGGTTAAAGGATATATATTGCTCGTTGAAAATCGGATCCGAGAACGAAATAAGGGTTATAAGACCGGCTTCCGTATTTTCCGTGCCGGGTGCCGCATACAGCTTTAGACATTGGATCACAAGGTCCATCGATGGGCGCTTTGATAAGCGCCATGGCGGATTCCTTAAGTCGATAATAACGGGGGACAGGGCCCAGCTCGGTGAGAAGATAAAGGATGACTTCATAAAGACCGGCACTGTCCATGTGATAGCAATAAGCGGCCTGAATATCGCATTCATAGCCGCCATATTATTATGGCTTCTCGGGACCTTGAGGATACCGAGAAAGCCAGCCGTCGTCCTGACTCTTCTTTTCCTGATATTCTATTCACTTGCCACAGGATCAAATCCGCCGATAATGCGGGCGATCCTGATGTTTGCCGCACTCACGGTTGGGTACCTGATACAGAGAGATTCGGATATGCTCAATACGCTCTCTGCGGCCGCATTCCTGATGCTTTTATTCAATCCCAAGGAATTATTCGATCCCAGTTTTCAGCTCTCATTTGCATCCGTTGCAAGCATTATAGTATTCATACCGCCCATAACGGATCGGCTAAAACTTGGCCGGATAAAGGGGAGGTCACCCCTGAATAATGCCCGGATATTCATCTATAGCGGCGCCGCAGTTTCCGCCGCCGCTTGGATGGGGAGCTGTCCGCTGACAGCGATGTATTTCAATATGGTATCGCCTATATCGTTCGTCGCAAATCTTATAATAGTCCCGGCGCTATCTTTTTTGACTGGGCTTGCATTCGCGTTCCTGATCGTCAACCAGTTATGCGGTTATCTGGGCGGAGTGATCTCATATATCATCAAGATCTCGGAGGATGCGATATTCTGGTCTAACCATGCGATGGCCCAGATACCGCTGGCGTATTTCAGGGTCTCGGCCCCTCCCGTATATTTATGCGCCCTTTATTATATTGCCTTATTTCTGTTATTCCTGCCCCGCAAGAGGTATTTTATAATCGTCCTGCTCCTTTTGTGCAACATAATGGTATGGAAAACCGCTATGAGCGGAAATAAAGAGCTCGAGATAACCTTTCTTGATGTCGGGCAGGGCGATTCAGCGTTTATAAGAACACCTTCCGGAGCTAGTATCCTTATAGACGGATCGACCGGAGGGCTAGAGGATAAGCTTGACATCGGCAGGTCCGTGATAGCCCCGTACCTTTGGAATAGGGGAGTTTTCGGGATAGACGCTGTCATCATAACACATTTTCACGAGGATCATCTGGGAGGCATACTATATCTGCTCGGGAACTTTAAGATCGGATGCGTCATCGATAGCGGGGCCGGCGTTTCAGGATCCCTTATCTATGACAGATATATGAAAGCTTTATCCGATAAAAGGTTAAAACATTTTGTTGTGCGTCGCGGTGATTTGATAGGCCCATTAGGCGGAGTCAATCTCTATGTCCTGAATCCGGAAGGCGATGTCGAGCTTCTAGATTCAAACGACAATTCGATAGTCCTGAAATTGGCCTACGGCACTTTTAGTGCTCTTTTTTGCGGCGATATTAAAGAAGTCGCTATGGATAAACTTATGACATACGGAGAGTTTCTGAAGTCCGATGTGGTAAAAGTGCCTCACCACGGCGGAAAGCTAGGAGACGGTGCTGTAGTTAATAATTTTTTCGATGAAGTGTCGAGCCGCATAGCTGTAATAAGCGTAGGGCGAAGTAACAGGTACGGCGCGCCTTCAAAAGATACTGTCAAGGCTATTTTGTCGTCGGGAGCAAAGATATATGAGACGAAAGATAGCGGCGCCGTAATAATATCAGTCGATAATGATGGCAGGTTTAAGAAAAATGGATTTGGGCAAAAAAACTAACTTTTTTCTCTTTAACCTTGACAAGACTCACATTATATGATAGAGTTATAACATCAAAGGCGGCATACATACGTAAGTCTTGAAAGGGAGAGTCGTAAATAGTGGAAAACCAATCAAACGTAGAAGATAAACGCAGATATAAGAGGGTGGAATCTGTGTTACCCGTGCAGTTCAGAAATCTGCGTAAGGCCGCGGATTCTGTAAGCGGTACTTTGTCACATAATCTAAGCGAAGGCGGCGTCTGTTTTATGACCAAAGAGTTTATATCGCTTGCCTGCAGGCTTGTGGTTGAGATAAGTATTCCGACATTACCAAAACCAATCAAGGCGATATCGAAGATAGCCTGGATAAAGAAGATACCCACGAATAACCAGTATATGTTAGGTAATCAGTTCCTCGAAATGACCAAAGAAGACAAAGCCCATGTAGTGAATTTCGTAAACAACTCCACGAACCCGAATTCCTCGAATATTTGAAAATCGCTTTAACAAAAACATTTCCTGTGGTATAATCCAACTCAATGAAAAAATTGAAGTTATTGATCATGTTTTGCGTACTGTTTTCGCTGACATCAGCGGATATTGCGCAAGCCTATTGGCTCTGGACCCCTGGCACCAAGAAGTTTGTAAATCCGAAATATGCAGTTAAAGATAGCCCCAAAGAGCAGTACGATTGGGCTATGAGTTTTTATGATGCTAAAGATTATCAAAGAGCGACCGCGGAATTCGAGAAACTAACGAAGAATTATGAATATTCGGAATACGCTGCTAAATCCCAGTACTACGCGGGGTTATGTTATGAGAATATGGGCAAATTCTACATCGCTTTTCAGAATTACCAGAAGACGATAGACAATTTTCCCCACATTGATAATATGGATGAGATAATAGCCAGGGAGTTCAATATAGCCAACATATATGCTGTTAAGGAAAGCCCTAAAGTGCTCGGGGTGGATATAATGACATCCATGGAAAGGGCGATAGAGATATACAAGAAAGTAGTAGATAATTCTCCTTATGGTAAACTCGCGGACGAGGCTCAGTTCAAACTTGGGACGGCGCTTAAAAAAATCGAGCGTTATGATGAGGCAATATTGGCATTCCAGAAGATAGTGGATGATTACTCGTCCTCAAAGTTTGTCGAAGAGGCGTAGTATGAAGTGGCGACCTGCGCCTACAAGTCATCCCTTAAACCGGACTATGATATAGAGTCGACGAACCAAGCCATAAAGGCGTTCGAGGAGTTCTCACAGGAAAACTCGACGAACGACCTGTCCAAAGAGGCGTCCGTGACAATACAGAGGCTTAAGGACAAATCCGCGGAGAAGTCGATGTCTGTAGCCAAATTTTATGAGTCACAAAAACACTATGAAAGCGCTATAATATATTATCAGGATGTCGTGAACAGATTTTCTGACAGCTCGCTTATAAATACGGCTAAAGCAAAGATCGAAGAGCTAAAGAGGAAGATAAAAAAATGAAGAAGATATTAGTTGCTGTGGCGATCCTTACATTTACAGCATGCGGGTGCGGTTATACGACCAAGTCGCTCTTGCCATCGAATTACAAGACTATCTACGTCGGTAATTTCAAGAACGCCATAAAGATAACCGCCGAACAGTCCAACGAGAGAATGTATAGGGGGTATAGACCCGGCATGGAGATAAAGATCACCAAGGCCGTAATTGATAAGTACCTAATAGACGGGAACTTGAGGATAGATTCTCCCGGAAGTGCCGACCTCATACTCAGCGCCGAACTGATAGATTTTAACAGGGGAGGCATAATATACGACACCAATGATAATGTGGAGGAATATAGGATAAAGCTTGTTGTAAGTATGGAGCTTACGGAGGCCAAGACAGGCAAGACCGTATGGAAAGAGCCGGGGTTTGCCGGAGAGACTACATACAGGCCGAGCGGTGGTTTAGAGATGAGCGAAAATGCCGCTATCGACGCCGCTATAGCAGATCTTGCGAAGCGCATAGTGGAGAGAACCGTTGAGGCATGGTAAGATTACACCCGGCAGTTTTTCTGTTTATAGGTAATGACTCCTATTCTAAAGAGAGGGCCGTTGAATCACTCGGCGTGGATATTTCAAAGGGCGTGCCGGAAGACCTGGAGTATAAAGTGTTCCACGGCAGGGACGCGGACCCCAGTGACGTTCTCGACCATATAAGGACCGTACCGCTTTTTTCCGAGAAAAGACTAATTCTGATAAGGGATGCCGGCCAAATGAGCTCTGAAGGGATAGAGCTATTGGCGGGCAAGTTAAAAGACCTTTCGCAATCGACCTGCCTGGTTTTTGACTTCAAAGACGATTCTGTATTGAAAATTTACCCGGCTCTTGCAAAAGCGGCATCTGTGAAGATGTTCGGGGAGCTTAAGGGCCAGGGGCTTATATCATGGGCGACGGATCTCGTCACCTCACGGTCCGGCAAGACCATAGAAAATGAAGCGGTACGTTTATTGGCGGAGCTAAAGGGTGCTCTCCCTATAGACCTTGTCGGAGAGCTGGAGAAGCTGATGGCTTTTACCGGGGATCGAAAGACGATAAAGGCTTCGGACGTAGAGGAAGCTGTCGGTAGGTCGGTGTCCGCTTCTGCTTTTGATCTGAGCTGGGAAATAGGCAAAAAAGACGCTTTCGGAGCGCTAAGGCTCGTATCCGATCTTGTCGGTTCCGGTAAAAGGCCTCATGAAATAGTGGGCATCTTATCCTGGCACCTTAAGAGGGTATTAAGAGCGCTTGTATTAAAGAGAGAGGGAAGGTCAGATCACGAAATATCGCGGGAAGTCAGGGTACGCAGGGAT
>JAPLMF010000094.1:5592-8153 GCA_026387155.1 Candidatus Omnitrophota bacterium | reverse complement strand
GCTATGCCTTACCTAGGACAGCCAGCCGTTTCATAAAACGGGAGATCTTGCGGGCGGAGGTATTCTTTTTTATCACGCCTTTTTTCGCGGCTTTATCCATCTTAGATGCGAACTTGCTAAGCGCGGCGCCGGCCTCTTTTACCTTCTTTTCGATTATGAGGCTTTCGAATTTTTTGGCCAATGTCCTGATCTCCGACATAGTGGAGATATTTCGAACGTGTCTGGCACGCGACTTTCTGAGGTCTTTGAAACTGGATCTTTTTATAGGCAACTTAGTACCCTCCTTATTCGGTTTTTTGTCAGGGGAAGATTATATCATTTAAATCAGGGGGGGTCAACTTTTATCCATCTTCCGCATTCAACTAGAAATAGGCGGAATGCTTCGGAGGATGTAGTGGTTTAGCCCAAAAAGTTCATATATGAGCAGAAGACACCTTATAAAATCTACCGGTATAATAGGTTCCGCGACGGCTCTGTCCAGGGTGCTGGAATTTGTAAGGGACATAGTGATAGCGCGATTCTTCGGTACGGCCGTATATGCACAAGCTTTCGTCGTAGCTTTCAGGATACCTAACCTACTGAGGGATCTTGTTGGCGAGGGGGCGACTAATTCGGCCCTGGTGCCGGTGCTGACGGAAGAGCTCTCCAAGAACGGAAAACAGTCCTTTCTAAAGCTGGCTCAGGTACTATTTAATATAATGTTCGTAACGCTTTTGGCCCTTACCGCTGCGGGCATGTTGGCAAGTCCTTTGATAGTCAGGCTGATAGCGCCGGGTTTCCTAGTCGATCCTGAAAAATTCAAGGTCACGGTGACACTGACACGCGTACTCTTCCCCTTCTTATTTCTTGTAGGGTTATGGGCTTATGCGATGGGAGTATTGAACTCTCTCGGTAAATTTGCTTCCGCGGCGTTCGGCTCGTGTTTTTTAAATCTGGCGATGATATTGTCAGCTGTCATGTTTGGGGAGAACGTATTCGGCCTTGCTTGCGGAGTCCTGTCCGGCGGTTTGCTGCAGCTCTTGATACAGCTACCCTCTTTACATGCCAGCGGATGGAAGGCCCGTCTCACCGTAGAATTTGACCATCCGCAAGCCAGGAAGGCCGGGATTTTGATAGTGCCCCGGGTTCTCGGCGCTTGCGTCTATCAATTCAACGTATTCGTCAGCACAATATTAGCCTCACTTTCAGGCATAGTCGGGGATGGCGCCGTTGCGGCAATATATTACGCTAACAGGATATGGCAGCTTCCTTTGGCGATATTCGGGATAGCTTTAGCTCAGGCCGCCCTTCCTACTATGTCAAGACATGCGGCCAAGAACGATATAGGGAAGATGAAGGAGACGATACAATTTTCGCTTAAGATAGTATTCTTTGTTCTGGTGCCGTCAAGTGTAGGGCTAATGATGCTGGCGACCCCCATCACTAAAGTCCTGTTCGAAAGAGGCGCTTTCACTTCCTACTCGACATCTATAACGTCCGGCGCATTATTTTTCTACTCTTTCGGTCTTGTCGCCTGCGGAGGGTTGAAAGTGTTGGCAAACGCATTCTACGCTATGGGAGACACGAGGACGCCGGTCAAGGCAGCGTTCTATTCGGCCATCCTGAATCTTCTTCTGAATCTGGCGCTCATGTGGCCGCTTAAGGTGGGCGGCCTTACGCTTGCCAACTCCATAGCCGTTACTTTCAATTTTGCCATGTTATATATTTTACTTTCCAAAAAACTCGGTGATTTCGGAACTGCGCATATAAAGGAATCGTTCTTGAAGGTCGCGGCGGCTTCCGCGGCGATGGCTATAGCTATCAAGAGTCTCATGATATGGCTTGGCGGGTACAGTATCGTTTCTCTTGTCTTGGTCATATCCGGAGGCATCGCAGTCTTCTTCGCTGTCAGTCTTATATTAGGAGTAAAAGAGATAAAGGATCCGATCGAATGGTTGCTAAAGAGAAGATAAAAGGGCTCCCTCAATCTCCCGGCGTCTATATTATGAAAGGCGAGGATGGTAGGGCCCTTTACGTCGGGAAGGCTATCAACTTACGAAAGAGGGTAGCGTACTATTTTCGTCCGAAGGTATCGCTTGATGAGCGCATAAGAGCCATGGTCCGGCTCGTAGAAGATATAGACTATATATCGACATCTACAGAAGCCGAAGCCCTCATATATGAGAATGGCCTTATAAAACAACTCTCTCCCCGTTATAACGTTGCCCTTAAGGACGGTAAGAGCTATCCGATGTTAAGACTTACGATGAGTGAAGATTTCCCGCGCCTTATAATGACGCGGGAAAAAAAGAACGATGGCTCAGCTTATTTTGGCCCATACGCAAATGCGAAGCTTTTGCGGCAGGCTCTCGTATTTTTAAAGCAAATATTCCCGTTAAGGTCATGCGTAAAGCTGAAGAAGAGGGTATGCCTTGAATATCATATAAAGCAGTGCCTGGGTCCGTGCGCGGGCACGATAGAAAAGGAGGCCTATTCCGAGATCGTTGTAGAGCTTAAACTATTTCTTGAAGGTAAGCGTAGGGAGCTTTTGGATACGATATCATCGAAGATGAAGGAAGCCG
>JAPLMF010000094.1:0-5517 GCA_026387155.1 Candidatus Omnitrophota bacterium | reverse complement strand
TGAGGCTTTGAGCACAATAAGAGAAGACTCCGTTATCTATAAGCCGTCCGGAGGCCTTGAGGAGCTGAGGATGGTACTTGGGATGGTCAAGACTCCAGAGACGATAGAGGCTTTCGATGTATCGAATATAATGGGGGAAGCTGCGGTCGGTTCTATGATATATTTTTATAAAGGCCGGCCAAAGAATGGAGAATACCGCCATTTTAGGATAAAGACCGTTTCCGGGGTAGACGATTACGCTATGATGAGGGAGATAGTTGGGAGGCGTTACTCCAGAATGATGAAGGAAGGTAGGTGTCTTCCGGACCTTATACTTATAGACGGCGGGAAAGGGCATCTCGGCGCAGCTTGCGGCGAACTTGAAAAGCTGGGCATTTCGAAAGTCCCTGTCATAGGCATAGCCAAGGAATTCGAAAGGTTGTATGTCAAAGATAAGAAGGATCCTATAATTCTTCCAAAAGAGTCGAAGGCCCTGCATCTTTTACAGAGGATAAGAGATGAGGCCCACCGTTTTGCGATATCGTATCACAAGCGTCTCATGTCTAAACGGTATCGCGGGTAAGGCATTCAAACCAGGTATGTAAATACTCTATCGGCTACTTTCATACCTGGTTTAGGGACAAGTCCTATTCCACCCTGGGATGGAATGGATTGACTTTAAGCCTGTGGCGCTGATATAATCGTAAAAAGAGGAAGACCATGATAGAAGAGCTTAAGAAAGAACTAGAATCTCTCCGGAGGCTTATAGATAGTCTCAGGGGTTATCTTTGATGTTACGGTCAAGACAAAGAAGGTTTCGGATCTTGAGCTGGAAATAGCGAAACAGGAGTTTTGGAAAGACGAAGCGAGATCCAGATCTGTATTAAAAGAATTGAAGTCGCTGAAGTCGTGCGTTGAGCCTTTTTGGAAACTCGAGTCCGAGTTCAAGGGCCTGGAAGAGATAGTGGGTATAGCAGGGCCCGAGGATGCTGCGTCCCTGGAGAACTTTAAAAAAGATATAACGGTTCTAAGGTATAAGGCCGACGAACTTGAATTCAGTACGCTTTTGGGTGAAGATGCCGACTCGTCGAATGCGATATTGAGCATAAATGCAGGCGCCGGCGGGACAGAGTCCTGCGATTGGGCCGCGATGCTATTGCGCATGTATACTAGATGGGCTGAGGACAGGGGTTTCGGCGTAACATCGATAGATACGACGGTCGGTGAAGAAGCCGGAATAAAGAACGCGACAATAATAATAAAGGGCGATTATGCTTACGGCCATCTTAAATCCGAAACAGGCGTACATAGGCTGGTCAGGATATCCCCTTTCGATTCCAACAAGCGTAGACATACTTCTTTCGCTTCCGTAGACGTGATACCTGAAGTGTCCGATGATATTCAGATAGAGGTCAAGGAGTCGGATCTTAGGATAGATACGTACAGGGCCGGAGGCGCAGGCGGCCAGCATGTCAATAAGACCGATTCCGCTGTCAGGATAA
Organism: Candidatus Omnitrophota bacterium; assembly: GCA_026387155.1. Classification (GTDB taxonomy): domain Bacteria; phylum Omnitrophota; class Gorgyraeia; order 2-01-FULL-45-10; family 2-01-FULL-45-10; genus JAPLMF01. The sequence continues at coordinate 4,036 of JAPLMF010000094.1, read as the reverse complement.
CGCATATACCGACCGGAATAGTAGTGCAATGCCAGAATGAAAGATCACAGTTCAAGAATAAATCTACCGCGATGAAGGTATTGAAAGCGAAACTCTACGAGGTACAGAGGACGAGGAAGGCTAAGGACCTTGAGACGGCTTATGAAGCCAAGAAAGATATAGCCTTCGGCAGCCAGATAAGGTCTTATGTGCTGCATCCTTATTCGATGGTAAAAGACCATAGGACGGGGTTTGAGACCGGGAAATCGCAAGCCGTGCTGGACGGTGAGATAAACCCTCTCATGGAAGCATATCTGAAATGGGTCAAAGGTCAGGAGAGTAAACCCCGTTAGAAAATGACGGGGGTTTTCTAACGGGGTAAAGGTTAAACGTGATAGGCTACATATTAAAGAAGATACTCGGGACACAGAACGAACGGGCGCTTAAGCATATAAGGCCGATAGTCGACGTCATAAATTCGTTCGAAGGTGAGATATCGAAATTATCTGATGCCGGGCTTCGGGCCAAGACCGATGGGTTCAAGGCGCATATTTTAGAAAAAAGGAACATCTACGGCCCGGATATGGCCGAGGTCGAAGCCGCATATAAAGAGTCTACTTCTCCTCAGGAGAAAGAGTCGATAAAGAGGCGGCTGCGTGATTTTAAGAACAAGATATTCGAAGATGTGCTCCCCGAAGCTTTCGCTGTGGTCAGAGAGGCTGCAAGACGCAGGCTAAATATGCGCCATTTTGATGTACAACTAATGGGAGGTGTCATCCTGCATGAAGGCAAGATCGCCGAAATGGCTACCGGCGAAGGCAAAACTCTAGTGGCGACCCTGCCGGTCTACTTGAACGCCCTTACAGGTGAAGGCGTCCATGTCGTGACCGTAAACGACTATTTGGCCAAACGCGACAGGGAATGGATGGGGCCTGTTTACGAATTCCTGGGGCTTACGGTCGGAGTAATACAGCATGATATGGACCATAAGGCCAGACAGGCGGCTTATGCATGCGACGTGACTTACGGCACTAATAATGAATTCGGTTTTGATTACCTGCGCGACAATATGGTTGTAAGGAAAGAAGATATGGTCCAGCGGCCGCTAAATTATGCCATAGTTGACGAAGTGGACTCGATACTGATAGACGAGTCCAGAACTCCGCTCATCATATCGGGCCCCGCGGAAGAGTCGACCGATAAGTACTACATAATAAATAAGATAATACCGAGGTTAAAAGGCAAAATAATCACCGACAAGGAAGAGATAGAAGCCAAGTATAAGGGCAATGACCTGGAAAAAGGGATAGACTATGTGGTTAATGAAAAGAATCATACCGCCAACCTTACCGAAGAGGGCGTCGTCAGGTGCCAGGAACTTTTAGGGGTAAAGAACCTATACGATGATATACAGTCCGAATGGGAACACCACATAAGGCAAGCCATAAGGGCTCATGCCCTGTATAAGAGGGATGTAGATTATGTTGTAAAGGACGGCGAGGTGTTGATAGTCGACGAATTCACCGGCCGTCTAATGCCGGGCAGGCGCTGGTCCGATGGGCTTCACCAGGCGGTAGAGGCCAAGGAGAACGTGAAGATAGAGAGGGAGAACCAGACCCTTGCCACCATAACTTTTCAGAACTATTTTCGTATGTACAGAAAGCTTGCCGGAATGACCGGCACCGCTGAGACGGAAGCGATGGAATTCGGAAGAATATACAGTCTTGATGTAGTCGTTATGCCCACGAACAGACCCATGAAGAGAACCAACCACCCGGATGTCATATACAAGACCGAGAGGGAGAAGTTCAACGCCGCCTGTAAGGAGATAGCCGAGCTTAATAAAGTCGGTCGTCCGGTCCTTGTAGGAACGATATCGATAGAGCGTTCCGAGCGCGTAAGTGATCTTTTGAAGAGGATGGGGGTGGTCCATCACGTATTGAACGCGAAATATCACGAGTCGGAAGCCGAGATAATAAAAAAGGCCGGTCAGAAATACGCCGTCACCATCGCTACCAACATGGCAGGCCGCGGTACTGATATAGTGCTTGGCGAGGGCGTGGCCGATCTCGGGGGCTTGCATGTTTTGGGCACCGAACGCCACGAGGCGAGGCGTATCGACAACCAGCTTCGCGGCCGTTCGGGAAGACAAGGTGATCCGGGGTCAAGCAGGTTCTATCTATCTTTGGAAGACGATCTTATGCGCATATTCGGATCGGACCGGATAAAAGGTATAATGGATTCCCTTGGCATGGAAGAGGGTCAGGATATACAGCATCCTTTCATAACAAGAGCAATTTCGACCGCGCAGAGGAGGGTCGAGGAGCACAATTTCGAGATACGCAAGCACCTGTTGGATTACGACAACGTCATGAACAGACAGCGCGAAGTCATATACGAGGAACGCCGTCGCATACTTTTCGGCGAGGATATAAAATCATATATTCACGAGATAATGGAAGAGGTACTAGATTATGCCCTCGATACTTACTTAAACGAAAAGATTAGGCTTGATGAATGGGATTTCGACGGACTTAAACAGTATATTGAATCCAGGCTCTCGATAAAGACGGACGACCTTGTCCTGGAAGAGGCCAGTCGCGCCGATATCCGCGAAGTTCTGCTCGAAAGGATAGAGAAAGCCTACGACGAAAAAGAGAAGGCTATCGGCGCCGAAATGGCCAGATACCTTGAAAGGATGATACTTCTACAGGTAGTTGATTCAAGATGGAAGGACCATCTATATTCAATGGATGGCCTTAGAGAAGGAATAGGTTTAAGAGCTTACGGCCAGAGGGATCCACTCGTCGAGTATCAGCATGAAGCCTATACCATGTTCATGGATATGATAGACAGGATAAAGGAAGAGACCCTGGAATATCTCTTTAAAATAAAGACCGCCAAGGAAGAGGCCGAACACGGGGTCTTCGATATGTCAAGACAGAGCATGGTCCATGAAGAGAAGTCCCATTTTAGCGACTTGCCGGCGACCGATGCCAAAGAAGCTGTTTCATACCAGGGCCAGCTGCCCGAAGAGAGCGCCCCTACATATAAGAGAGAAGCCCCTAAGGTCGGGCGCAATGAGCCTTGCTCTTGCGGCAGCGGGAAGAAGTATAAAAAATGCTGCGGGAAGTGAAGTATAGTTCACAGATAATACTTGGCATAACATCCTCCTTACTATTGATTTTGTCTTTTCCGAATTTTAATCTATCGCTCCTTGCATGGATAGCGTTCGTGCCGCTTCTGTTTGCGATTGAAAATGCAGGGCCGCGAAAAGCGTTTCTTCTATCGTATCTATGCGGCGCATTGTTTTTCCTGGGCACAATATATTGGCTCATCCATGTTACATTACCCGGCATGATCGCAGTAGCGCTGTTCCTAGCTTTATATTTCGGACTTTTCGGTTTGGTGTTATCTTTAACGCGTTGCACCACAGGCTATGTGCTTCTCATCTTTATTCCTGCTCTATGGGTCACGCTCGAGTGGCTGCGCTCCCATCTATTAAGCGGCTTCGGCTGGGCTTTATTAGCTCATTCCCAGTCAAGTGTGCTTCCGGTAATACAGATATCGGATATCACAGGAGCCTACGGCACAAGCTTTTTGGTGATGCTCGTTAATTCCGCGATATTCATAACGGTAAAAGATATAAAGGCCAAAAAGGTTCGTGCCATTCCATGTCTTGCCGCGGCGATACTGGTACTTTACGTTTCAGTTGCTTACGGTACTTTGAGACTTAAAAATGTCTTTACAGGAGAGCGGATCAAAGTCTCGGTCATCCAGGGCAATATCCCGCAGGATGAAAAGTGGGACCCCGACCTTAGCGGCAAGATACTCGATAAGTACGAGCGTCTGACAAAAGAGGCGGCCAAAGATAAGCCGGATCTTATAGTGTGGCCTGAGACTTCCGTTCCCGGATTTCTTGAGATAGAGAGGGCGCTTTCCGAGAGAATTAAGGCGCTGACGGTATCCACGGGCACGCATATATTGGTAGGCGCGCCGAGCGAAGAAGCCTCTTATACAAAACTCTATAATAGTGCGGTGCGATTTTCCGGAGAGG
>JAPLMF010000017.1 GCA_026387155.1 Candidatus Omnitrophota bacterium | reverse complement strand
ATGTAAATACGTGCTTTCTTAGCGCCAAATCCTCAATTTTATCTACAAATATCTATCAAACTCTCTAGTTAATGGATTTGCTAGTTAATGAGATTGTGGGCATAATTCCGGAATAGAGAAGATTTGAGTGGCGCGGCTTATCGGCAGTAACTAGGAATTTGGCTATATTGGCTTATTATTGACTATTCTATCGCAATAAAAAGAGATAGATCTGTATTCTGATGCAGCACGAAGAAAAGCTTGCACGGTATGCGAAGAAGCTGAGTCCCGGGGGAAAACTTTCTATGTTGTTTTTCTTCCTAAAAAGCCAGAATTAAAATCTAAGAATATAGGTTTTCTCGAAAAGATGGATAAATCGATAGTGATAATCAATCCGCTGAGCAGCTTTTTAAAGGAGGCGGGTAAGTCAAGTGTGAAAGCGCTGATCTTGGTCCATTATTCAGCAAAGGGTAATAAGATAGTTGCTGATGCGCTTACTGATTTTATTTTAAAAGAAAAAATGCATTAAGTATGATAAAAAGTATAAATATAGGATGGGTCTCATCACGATACTTGCCTTTTTAAGTGTTTAGTGTAAAATCATAAGATATGAATAAGATTCTGTCTTTATTAGGAAGTTTCAGAACGAAAGTCACGGTGGCTTTCGTTGTCCTGGTTATAATAGTCATCTCCCTCAATAATCTTATAATCTACAAGTTAAGCGTCGACGCCCAGATAAACCAGCTGAGAGAGAATCTCATGGTCGTGGCCCAGACGGCGGCTCTCATGATAGACGGAGACATGATAAGTCAGATCCCCTTAGACCACAGCGGCATCGAAGATAATATCGAGAAATCTGCGCAAGATAAAGGCGGCCAATCCGTCGTTAAAATATATATACACGATGAAAAAATCCGAGGACAAATGGATATGGCAGTTCATCGTCGATCCCGACCCGGCAGCATCTGGATCGAGTTCTAACAGGATCACCGCTTATCCCGGGGATCCTTATGACGCAAGGCGATGCCCGGAGATAATGAAGGCACTCAATTTGCCATCTGCCGATAAGGTCTTTACTTCCGATGAGTGGGGGCACTTTCTTTCGGCTTATGCGCCGATACGCGACAGCCGTGGCAACGTAGTTGCGGCCCTCGGTATAGATATGCTTGCCGGCGATGTTTCAAACCTGAAGAGGGAGATATATAAAAGAACGGTTCTTATCCTGATTCTGGGTATTGTGATATCGATTTTACTGGGATTAATTATATCCGGCAGGATAACAAGGCCCGTCAAGAAGCTCGTCGAAGGAACGCGCCATATCGCCGCGCAGGACCTCGATTATGAGGTTGATATAAAGGGCAATGATGAGATGGCCCAGATGGGTAAGGCGTTTAACGGCATGGCACAAAGTCTATTCGAGTACAGGGCAAAACTACACGACTATTTCTATAGGGTTGTCCAATCGCTGGTGCGCATGCTGGAAGCCAAAGATAAATATACGAGCGGCCATTCCGAAAGGGTAGCCGGTTATGCGGCCGATATCGGCAGAGCTATGGGGCTTTCGGAAGAGAGAGTTGGCGTCCTTAAGAAGGCCGCCGAGATACACGATATTGGTAAGCTCGTAATACACGAAAATCTGCTCAACAAAAAAGAGAAACTTACCAATGAAGAATGGCTTGCGATAAGGGAGCATCCGGTCCTCGGAGGGGAGATACTAAAACCAGCTCTTTTGGATGACGAGACGATGTCAGTAGTCAGGAGTCACCACGAAAGATACGACGGGACCGGGTATCCTGATCAGTTGGTAGGGGATAAAATAAACCTCCTGGCACAGATAATATCCGTGGCCGATGCTTACGACGCCATGACGTCACCGAGATCTTATAGGGGTATAATATCGAAGGATAAAGCCCTGGAGGAATTAAAGAAAGGTTCCGGTACGCAGTTTAATCCCGAGGCAGTAAGAAAGTTCATAGAAGTAATGAAGTAGATATATTTTTTGATTCTGATCCATGGTAATATTATATTATATGAAGCGCTATGAGCAGTTTCCTCATACGGCTGATATAGGTGTACGAGCGTTCGGCAAGGATATACGCGAGATCTTCGAGAACGCCGCGTTCGCGATGTTTGACATTGCAGCTGACCTCGAAGGCCTGAAGTGCGATATTGAGGAGAGGTTCGAGCTTGCCGCAGATAATTCCGAAGAACTCCTCGTCGCATGGCTCGACGAGCTTCTGTACAGGTTTTATACCAAACATATCATCCTATCCCGATTTGAAATAACAGAGCTTACCGATAAGGTACTCAAGGCCAAAGCTTTCGGCCGCGAGATAGGTTCTAATCGTAACCGCCTCAAGACCGAGATAAAAGCAGCCACATATTCTGACCTTGCGATAAAAAAGTCCGAAGGCGGTTACTTGGTGGAGATCATATTCGACGTATGACGATCTGGAATGGACCGCTAGAGAAAATCGATGAATTTAGATGGTGCATACCGCGTACCGACGGTGTCATATACGCAAATGAACACATGGTTGCCGATATCCGTAACGATAAGGCCGCCGAGCAGGTTGCTAATGTCGCTATGCTTCCAGGCATCGTAGGCAATTCGCTTGCGATGCCCGACATCCACTGGGGCTACGGCTTTCCGATAGGTGGAGTTGCGGCGACGGATGTCGATGCGGGCGGCGTCGTCTCTCCCGGCGGCGTAGGTTTTGATATAAATTGCGGCGTCAGGCTTATGCGGACACGCCTTACCGAGGATGAAGTTAAGCCTAAACTTCGCGAGCTCGTATATTGCCTCTATAATGATATTCCGGCGGGCGTCGGTTCAAAGGGTGATATAAAGATAAGCGAAAAGGAAGAACGAAAGCTCCTGGTCGAAGGCGCTAAATGGGTAGTCGAGCACGGATACGGCCGCCGCGAAGATATCGAATATACTGAGGAAAACGGCGCGATAAAAGGCGCCGATCCCGGCTCTGTATCGTCGCGCGCATACGAACGTGGTAAGAGTCAGTCCGGGACGCTCGGTTCCGGGAACCATTTTATTGAGGTGCAGGTGGTCGACGATATCTATGACCAGGCGACGGCCGAAGTCTTTGGAGTTTCGAAGGGTCAGGTTGTTCTCATGATACACTCCGGTTCACGGGGTCTCGGATATCAGGTCTGCGATGAGTATTCCAAGGACATGATAGGGTGCCTTGCGAAATACAATATCGAAGTCCCTGACAGGCAGCTTGCATGCGCTCCCGTGAATTCACCAGAAGGGAAGGCCTACATCGGAGCTATGAAATGCGCCGCGAACTACGCGTGGGCCAACCGCCAGTGCCTGATGCACCTGGCGCGAGGGGCTTTTGAGAAAGTATTCTCGAAGGGTGAATACGATTTAGGCCTTGATTTAATCTACGACGTCGCTCATAATATAGCGAAGATTGAGAAGTACAGCATCGGCGGTAAAGAGCGTACTTTGTGCGTGCATCGTAAAGGCGCAACGCGCGCTTTTCCACCGGGTCATCCGGAGTTGCCGGCCAAGTATCAAAAGACCGGTCAGCCTGTGATAATACCGGGTGATATGGGACGAAATTCGTATCTATTGGCCGGCACTAAGAAAGCCGAAGAGACATTTTACTCAACCTGCCACGGCGCGGGACGGATGATGTCGCGTTCTGAGGCTGTTAAAAGAGCGCGCGGCAGGTCGATATCCGGGGAGCTTGAGAAGAAAGGCATCATAGTAAAGTCAACCGGCCGCGAGACGCTCGCCGAAGAGATGCCGGATGCGTATAAAGACGTGAATGAAGTGGTTGGGGTGGTGATGGGCGCCGGCATATCGAATAAGGTGTGCAGGATGAGGCCGCTAGGTGCTATAAAAGGATAGGGGTTGATAAATGTTAGATATAAAATTTATCCGAGACAATAAGGATCTGGTCAAGGAAGGTATCAAAAATCGGGGACAGAAGATCAATATTGATGAATTCCTCGATCTTGACGAGTCAAGGCGCAAGCTATTGACCGAAGTTGAGGCATTGAAAAACCAGCGTAATAAGGCAAATGACGAAATATCGGCTATAATTAAGGAAAAGAAGAACCCTAAAGAGTTTATCGATAAAATGAAGGGCGTATCCCAAAAAATAGCTGAATTAGATAAGAAAGTGGAGGAAGTACAGCAAAAAGTAGATAAAATCATATATATAATCCCAAATATACCAGATAAATCACTACCAATAGGTGGGGCTGAGAGCAATAAAATAGTCAAATCTTGGGGGAAAAACCCAACTTTCAGCTTTAATCCTAAGAATCACATCGAACTGGCCGAAAAGCTCAAGATAATAAGCTTTGGTATAGGCGCCAAGATAAGCGGGTCGAACTTCATACTCTATATGGGCCAAGGCGCCAGACTCGAGCGTGCACTGATTAACTTCATGCTTGACCTACATACCAAAAAGCACGGCTATACTGAGATCTTCCCGCCGTTTTTAGTGAATAGGCGCAGCATGACCGGCACAGGTCAATTACCTAAACTGGAAGAGGATATGTATAAGCTAAAAGACGAAGATCTATTCCTGATCCCAACCGCAGAAGTTCCCGTTACCAATATTCATGCAAATGAAACGCTCGAAGAAGATAAACTGCCGGTCTGTTACACAGCGTATTCGGCTTGCTTTAGGCGCGAGGCCGGTTCTTATGGCAAGGAGACCAAGGGGCTCATACGCGTGCACCAGTTCAATAAGGTAGAGCTCGTAAAGTTTGTGAAGCCGGAAACCTCTTACGACGAATTGGAGAAGCTTTTGAAGGATGCCGAGGAAGTGTTGCAACTTCTCAATCTGCCGTACCGCATATTGATGCTTGCGACAGGCGACATATCTTTCGCGGCGGCCAAGTGCTATGACATAGAATTGTACGCTCCCGGCACGGATGCGTATCTTGAAGTCTCCAGCTGTTCTTGTTTTACCGACTTTCAGGCGCGCCGCGCCAATATCAGGTACCGCCCGAAGAATGGTAAACCCGAATACGTGCATACATTGAACGGCTCAGGCGTAGCTCTGCCGCGGCTTGTAGTTTCGATCCTCGAGAACTATCAGAATGCCGACGGAAGTATCACGGTGCCAAAGGCGCTTGTTCCGTACATGGACGGACTGGAAGTTATAAAGTAAGATGATAAAACTCATCATCAAATTCGTCATCGGCATTCTCGCGATCCCGGTAGCGATCGGCACCACACAAGCTTTCTACAATAATATCCTTCTCATCAGTGAGCTCGCTTCGAGCCTCAATCTTTTTATCTGGGGTATCGTGGCGTACGTGGTACTCCATCTATTATTCTATAAACCGACATTCCTTTATGTACTTGGCCATGAGGCTGTACACGCCGGAACGTCTTGGATAATGGGCGGTAAAGTAAAGGAATTCAAGGTTTCTAAAGAGGGTGGTGCCGTCACTACGGACAAAACGAATGTCCTCGTGGAACTGAGCCCGTATTTTGTACCGATATACGCAATAGTAATAGCCGTCATATATTTTGTGGTCGCCGCGTCTTACAATATAAACGGCGCGACGTTCGTATTTCTGATAGGATTTACGCTAGCGTTCCATATAATATCCACAATAGAGGTGATGAAGATACGTCAGCCCGATATAGTCAAGTCAGGCTATATATTTTCGATAATTTTCGTTTACGTTTTAAATATAGCCGTGATATCATTTATATTCAGCCTTTTGTTTCCGGCATTTAAGGTGAAGGTTTTTTTTACCGATGCCTGGATTTCATCCGGGCGCATGTACATTGCGATAGTAAAGCAGTTATTTTTTTAAGGCATAGGTCCCGCCAAGACTGTTAAACGAATGAGGCGGGACGCTTGCCTGAGTTAATAGATAGCAAGCGGAGAGGTGGCAGAGCGGTTTATCGCGCTAGTCTTGAAAACTAGAGTCTGCGCAAGTGGACCGGGGGTTCAAATCCCTCCCTCTCCGCCAA
>JAPLMF010000099.1:14319-15892 GCA_026387155.1 Candidatus Omnitrophota bacterium | reverse complement strand
TGAGAGAATTGGGTAAAGCGTGAAAGTTATTGACAATATACAGCGGATGGCAATGCTCTCCAAGATCCTGAAGAAGGAGGCCAAGACTATCGGGTTCGTTCCCACGATGGGATATTTCCATGACGGCCACCTGAGCCTGATAAAGACAGCAAAACAGCATATGGATGTGGCGGTCGTCAGTATATTCGTCAATCCGAAGCAGTTTTCCCATAATGAAGATCTCGATAAATATCCCAGGGACCTTAAGCGGGATGAGGAGATGGCAAGGTTAGCCGGAGCCGATGTCCTGTTTCATCCTTCGTTATCCGATATGTACCCCGATGGTTACGCGACTTATGTCAATGTGGAAGGCCTGGCGGATACTCTTTGCGGAGGAGCGCGTCCCGGGCATTTTAAGGGGGTAGCTACCGTAGTGACAAAACTTTTCGGCATAGTAAAACCCGACATCGCTTACTTCGGTCAGAAAGACGCTCAACAATCCATAATCATAAAGAAGATGGTTCAGGATCTCAATATGGATATTGATATAAAGGTCCTTCCGACGGTACGGGAGAAGGATGGCCTTGCGATGAGTTCCCGAAATATGTACCTCTCGGAAAAAGAGAGGAAGGACGCTTTATGCCTGAATCAGGCGCTGATTAAAGCCGAGGCGGCAGTCAAGTCCGGTGAGCGAGATGCTGTAAAGATTATAAAGATGATAGAAGGTATTATAAAAGAGAGACCAGGGGCGAAGATAGATTATATTGAGGCTGTAGATACGAAGACTTTAAACCCTGTAGACAGGATCGTTGGAGAGACGCTCGTAGCTCTTGCCGTATTTATCGGCAATACCCGGTTGATAGACAACACGATATTAAATCCATAAAGGATGACACATGGCACCGTTCACCGATAAAGATGATATTAAATATAACGAGACGCTTAAGAAAAAGATAGAGAAGCTGAAGAAGAAACGTAATGCTGTAATTATCGTGCATAACTACCAGCGCGATGAGGTACAGGATATAGCCGATATATCCGGAGATTCGTTGGCGCTCTCCCAGGCGGCGGTACGTACCGACGCTGATGTGATAATATTCTGCGGTGTAAGATTTATGGCCGAATCAGCGTCGATACTGAACCCCGACAAGATGGTTCTTCTGCCGGTCGAGGAGGCCGGCTGTCCCTGAGCGGATATGATAACCCCGGAGAAGCTGCGAGGTAAGAAGAGAGAACACCCGAGCGCGGCTGTCGTATGTTATGTCAACTCATCCGCCGAGGTCAAGGCCGAGAGCGATATTGCGTGCACTTCATCAAACGCCGTGGATGTTGTGCGCTCCTTAAGTGAAGATGAAGTGATATTCGTGCCTGATAAGAATCTCGGTCGTTATGTACAGACGCAGGTACCCGAGAAGAAGATAATATTATGGGAAGGCTTCTGCCCGACTCACATAAGGGTACAGGAAGAAGATATAATAAAGACGAAGGACGCCCACCCGAAGGCCGAGGTGATAGCGCACCCGGAATGTAACCCTGAAGTTCTTGGAAGAAGTGACCATATATGCTCCACAGGAGGCATGTTCACTTACGTAAA
>JAPLMF010000099.1:0-14310 GCA_026387155.1 Candidatus Omnitrophota bacterium | reverse complement strand
GTAAAGAAGTCCAACTCGAAAGAGTTCATAATTGCTACCGAATCCGGAATGTTGTATAAATTGCAGAAAGATAATCAGGATAAGAAGTTCTATCTTCCGACGCCTAACCTTGTATGTGCGAATATGAAGCTTATAACTTTGGGCTGGGTCGCGCATTCGTTGGAGAAGCTTGTGTATGAGATAAAGGTCGCCCCCGATACAAGAGATAGAGCGAAGAAGGCTCTCGATAGGATGCTGGCTGTGACCGGAGAGAAAAAGGGCGCGGTCATAAGCGGGTACTGAGAAAATTAAAATGAAAAATAAAAAATTAAAGGTCGGAATAATAGGATGTGGAACTATAGGACGAGCCATCGCCGTAGCCTGCCAAAAGGATCTGGTCGATAGTATAGATATCGTAGCCCTTTTTGATATAGATAAAGATAAAGCCTTAACACTGGCAAAGACACTTAAGCGCAAGGTCCCCCTTCTTACGTCACCCGAGCTTATCAAGAAGTCCGGTCTCATAGTGGAAGCGGCATCCGCATCGATATCGGCCGAAATATTGAAATCCTGTATCGCAGCGAAGAGAGATTGCCTGATAATGAGCGTTGGCGGACTTGTTGGGAAAGAGAAGCTTTTAGATCGAGCCGCGGCTGCCGGGGTGCGGGTCTATATACCGAGCGGCGCCGTCTCAGGGATCGATGGGCTTAAATCGGCGATGGCCGGCGGGATTACTTCGGTAACACTTACCACTAGAAAACCGCCGAAGGGGTTGGTGGGCGCGCCGTATCTTAAAGAAAATCATATAGATGTATCAAAAATAGACGGTGAGACCGTCATCTTTGAAGGCTCGGCAAAAGAAGCAGTGAAGGGTTTTCCACAGAATGTCAACGTATCCGCGGTCCTTAGCCTTGCCGGGATAGGGGCAAGAAGAACCAGGGTGCGCATAGTGACGTCGCCGGGGTATACGGTGAATGTGCATGAGATAGAGGTAATAGGGGCTTCAGGCAGGATCATGACGCGAACGGAGAATGTGCCTTCGTCAACGAACCCTAAGACAAGCGCGCTTGCCATATTTTCGGCGATAGCGACGCTCCGGTCCGCCGCGTCGAGTGTGAGGATAGGAACTTAATTTTTTGTGAGACCGCTAAGCAAGACAGGTAACTATATATCTACCCGGATCGGCAGGGCGATAGCCGATTACGATCTTATAAAAGATAAGGATAGGATACTCGTAGCGGTCTCCGGAGGTAAAGACAGCCTTACGATGCTTGAACTGTTGAACGAAAGAAAGAAGTGGGCGCCTATCGATTACGATCTCATAGCTATGCATATAGAGACTGACCATAGGTGCGGTGGGTGTATCCATACAAAGATATTGAAGAAATTTTTTGAGGACAGAGGTATAGAGTATGTTTTCAAGAAGATAAAAGTACTCGATAAGAATAAGAAAACGTCGTGCTTCTGGTGCTCGTGGAACAGGCGAAAAGCGCTATTCCTGGCGGCCGATCGCCTGGGATGCACTAAGATAGCGTTGGGCCACCATAAGGACGACATCATAGAGACGCTTCTTCTTAATATATTTTACCACGGAGAGTTCGCCGCGATGAATCCGAGGCAAGAGCTATTTGGAGGGAAGATAGTGCTGATACGGCCTCTCTGTTACGTGGAAGAGGGTGCGATGAAGAAGTTCGCAAAGGAGTCAGTCTTTCCGTCCCAGATCTGTCGGTGCCCTAACGCGGATACATCGAAAAGACGTATGGTGAAGAACCTTATAAGGGATCTCGAGAAGGGGTGTCCCCAGATCAGGACTAATATCTTCAGGTCAGTATCTAGGGTGAAGAAAGGTTATATACGGATAAAGGATCCGGATATAAAGGAGTTGGAAGAAGAAGTAAAAATAATGGCGAAGGGGGGTGACATAAATGGCAGAGAAAGTCGCAAAGGTAGGTATAGTGAGGAAGAAGGGCTATCTTTACTACGTCGATAAGAAGGGAAACGTCGTAGAGACTAAGATGGCAAGGGGTAAAGCCAAAGGCGGCGGAGGCAAAGTCGTAGCGAAGCCGGCCGTGAAGAAGGCCAAAGGGTACCTCTACTTCATAGATAAGAAGGGTGACGTTTCGAGAGCTAGAATGAAGAGGGGGAGAAAGTAAACCTTCGACAGTCGAAGCTTGAAACAAGAAGAGGCGGGAATAAACTCCCGCCTCTTTTCTGTTGCCGGCTCTAACCAAATCTTTTGGGTGGCATGGCAGAACCCAAAAAATTTGGTTAGAGTTCGCGCGAGCTTGCTTTTGACCTACGCATGGCTTATAATCAGCTTATATGTTAATAGACACGCATTGCCACCTGGACTTTAAGGATTTCGATCTTGACCGTGACGCGGCGCTTGAAAGAGCGAAGGTTGCAGGTATAGGACGGATCATAAATATCGGCAGCTCTATTGAAGGTTCACGAAGGTCTGTGGCGCTGGCACAGAAGTATGATATGGTCTATGCTTCCGTCGGGATTCATCCGCATGAGGCGAAGAGTTTAACGGCCTCTTTTCTGGCGGAGCTGAAGTCGCTCGCTACTTCTCCCAAGGTCGTGGCGATAGGAGAAGTGGGGCTCGACTACTACCGCAATCTATCTCCCAAGAATGAGCAGATAGCCACATTTGAAGCTTTTATCGCGCTTGCCGGTGAACTTAGCCTCCCCCTTGTCATTCACGCCCGCGAATGTGGTAATGATGTTATAGATATGCTAAAAAAAATTCGTCAGGCTTCCACCATACATGGCGTCATGCACTGTTTTTCCGGCAATGCGGAATTCCTGAAAAAGTGCCTCGATCTAGGTTTATACATATCATTTACCTGTAACCTGACTTTCAAGAACGCGAAGGCCCTGCGTCAGACCGCCAAGGCCGTACCGATCGAGAGGCTTCTTCTGGAGACCGATGCGCCGTACCTTGCTCCTGAAGGTATGCGCGGTAAGCGTAATGAGCCGGCCTATATGGTGACGCTCCTAGATGAATGGTCGAAGATCCTCGGGCTCTAGAAAGAGGATATAGAACGTATCACGACTCATAACGCAAATACTCTTTTTGGCCTCGGGATGGACGACCCGTCCAAGATAGCCTACAAGATACGCGATTCACTTTATCTGAATATAACCAACCGTTGCACGAATACTTGCGACTTCTGCGTCCGCTCGAAGACGCAATTCGTTAAGGGGCATAATCTGATGTTGGAGGTCGAGCCTACAGTTGAAGATATTATTAAGGCTGTCGGCGATCCAAAAAGATATAAAGAGATCGTATTCTGCGGTTATGGAGAGCCGACTTTGAGGCTAGATGCTATAAAGGCTATCGCCTCGGAGCTTAAGAAGAAAGGCGCCAGAATACGAGTCGTGACCAATGGACATGGCGACCTGATAAATAAAAAGACAATAGCCCCGGAGCTCAAAGGGCTTGTTGACTCATTTTCAGTTAGTCTTAATACCGATACCGAGAGCGTTTATAATAAGGCATGCAGGCCCGAATTCGGGATGCCGAGCTATGCCGCGGTAAAAGAGTTTATAAAAACTTGTGTAAAATTTGGTATGGATGTCGAGGTGACATGTCTCGACCTTCCGGGGGTTGATACAGCCAAGTGTGAAGAGATAGCAAGATCGCTTGGCGCGAAGTTCCGTCCGCGGCATTTGGGTGTAGTGGGATGAGCAGGCTTACAAACCAGGTGTGGAAGCAGTCGTTAGAATAGAAGGTTTATGATGCGGTTAAGCGCGCCCTCGACTCTATCGGCGGGATTGAGACTTTTGTAAAGTCAGGAATGAAGGTACTATTAAAGCCGAACCTCCTTTCGGCGAGGCTTCCCGAGGATGGTGTCGATACCCATCCGGAAGTCGTGCGCGCCGTGATCCGGCTCGTGAAGGCCGCAGGCGGTGAGGTCAAGATCGGCGACTCCCCTGGAGGATATCATAAGGATGTATTCGAGGTCTTCGAGAAGTCCGGGATGAAAAAGATAGCAGAAGATGAGGGGGCGGAACTCGTGCGGTTTACGAGCTCAAAGTTCGTAGAAGGTTTTCCCATAGCGCGGCAGATATTCGATTGCGATGCAATGATATCGATACCGAAGCTGAAGACGCACATAGTAACAGTCATAACTGCGGCCATTAAGAACACCTACGGTACTGTAACCGGACTATACAAGGCCGAGTGTCACTCGAAGGCCCCTCGGGAAGAAGACTTTGCCAGGATAGTAGCCAAGATACATTCGATATCGCGCCCTCACCTGAATATACTCGATGCTATCGTAGCGATGGAAGGCGATGGTCCGTCCTCAGGGATTTTGCGTAATATGGGCATCGTCATGGCTTCAACT
The DNA here is from genome assembly GCA_026387155.1 of Candidatus Omnitrophota bacterium. GTDB lineage: Bacteria > Omnitrophota > Gorgyraeia > 2-01-FULL-45-10 > 2-01-FULL-45-10 > JAPLMF01. The sequence goes on along the minus strand of JAPLMF010000099.1, from coordinate 9,976 downwards.
GATGCCGTGGCGATGGACTCCTGTATAGCAAAACTCATAGGATTAGAGCCTCTCGACGTGCTCGTTACGAAAGAGGCTTATGCGATGGGATTGGGCGAAGCGGATCTTTCGAAGATAGAGATAACAGGCGACGATATAAAGACTTTTGATGTATCGAACTTCAAGTTACCGCAGACGTTGCCGATAAAATATATCCCTAGAGGCATAGCCAATTCAATAGCCTCGCTCGTCAAGTTCAGGCCGGCTATTGACAGGTCGGTCTGCAGACGATGTAACCTTTGTAAAGTGACATGTCCGGTGAGCGCGATAGGATCCGACGATAAGGGTTATTATATAGACTACGCGAAGTGTGTAGGGTGCATGTGCTGTCACGAAGTATGTCCGTACAGGGCGATAGGCGTAAAACGCAATATCTTAACGAAAATGGTTTGGGGGTAAAGATGCCGGTTGAAACGATCTCGTGGAAGAATGGTAAGATACGTTATATAGATCAGACTCTTCTGCCGCATAAGGTAAAGTTCGTAGATTGTAGCAGTATAAAAAAACTCTGGACAGCGATAAAACGCCTTGAGATACGCGGTGCGCCGGCAATAGGTATAGCGGGAGCTTTAGGTGTGGCGCTTGTAGCCGTTAAATCAAAAGCGAATACACCCAAAGCTCTTTTAAAGGAAGTCCGTAAGTGCGTCAAGTATCTTGCTTCGTCGAGACCTACCGCGGTGAACCTGTTCTGGGCGCTTGCCAGGATGGAACGTCGGGCCAGATCTAATGATTCGCTTCCTGCGCAGGATCTGAAAAATCTTTTGGTGGCAGAGGCTACTGAAATTATCGATGAGGATAAGGCTTCATGCCGGGCGATGGCGCGCCATGGCGCCAAGCTGATAAAAAATTATGATGTCATATTGACCCATTGTAATGCAGGGGGGCTTGCCACCGCCGATTACGGCACAGCGCTTGGGGTGCTCTTTGAAGCCAAGAGAGAGGGTAAACGCATAAAGGTTTATGTCGATGAGACGAGGCCTCTGTTACAGGGCGCGCGGCTGACAGCATGGGAACTATTAAATGAAGGCATAGATACGACACTGATATGTGATAATATGGCGGCAAGTCTGATGGCTAAGGGCATAATTGACAAGATATTCGTCGGAGCCGATAGAGTAGCGTTTAACGGAGACGTTGCTAATAAGATCGGCACATACAGCCTGGCGGTTCTGGCTAAATATCATAAGGTGCCGTTCTATGTGGTCGCGCCGCTTTCGACATTCGATTTTAACATTAAGACAGGCCGAGAGATACCGATAGAAGAGCGGTCTGCTGATGAGGTAAGGTGCGTTTTTGGAAAGCGAGTAGCTCCTCGGAATGTAAAAGTATATAACCCGGCGTTCGATGTGACGCCCGCGCCGCTTATAACCGCCATCATAACCGAAAAAGGTATATTCCAACCTACGAGGTTGGAATTGGTTAATAAAACAGATGAAATTAAAAGACGTAGGTGAAATAGGCCTCATAAAGGGATTTGCCCGGACGATGCGGCTCGATGGATCGGTCGTGAAAGGCTCGGGTGACGATGCGGCAGTCATAAAATGGACCCGCAGTAAGTATCTTCTTTTGACATGTGATATGGTAGTGGAGGATGTTCACTTTAAACTACGTGACGCCTTGCCGTTTGATATCGGGTGGAAAGCGATGGCGCGCAATATAAGCGATATCGCTGCGATGGGCGGTCTGCCGCGCTACGCGCTCGTCTCGGTAGCGATCGATCCGGGAAAATCGGTCAGTTTTGCCCGGGAACTTGTAAAAGGAATGAATGCCGCGGCATCGCGTTTTAATGTAAATATAGTCGGCGGTGATATGTCGAGATCGAAGTCGCTCATGATAGATATATCGCTTGCCGGAGAGGTTGAGAAGCGGAACGTTGTATTACGGAGCGGCGCTAAACCAGGAGACCTCATATTGGTGACGGGATCAATAGGCGGCTCCGGAAAGGGAAGACACCTTAACTTTATTCCCAGGGTAAGCGAAGCCCGCGAGATCGTGAAGAGGTTCAAGGTCAATTCCATGATAGATATTTCCGACGGCCTTGTTATGGATCTATGGCGGATACTTGACGCAAGCAAGGCCGGAGCCACGCTTTATCAGAACGCAATACCACTATCTAAGGATGCCGGATCATTCAAGAAAGCCATATCCGAAGGCGAGGATTTTGAGTTACTATTTACGATGAAGATCAGCGAAGCCAAGAGGTTTTTTAAGACATATCTCGGTAAGATGAAGACGCCCGTTACGCTGATAGGCGAGATAACCGAAAAGAAAAATGGTTACAAACTTGTTAACGGTCAAGGCAAAGAAGAAAAGTTAGGGCCAAGAGGTTATGCCCATTTCTAAGAGCGTAAAAGAGACCTTATCCTTAGGCGAGAAGTTGGCAAGACGTCTTAAGAAAGGCGACTTCGTTGCGCTAGTCGGGGATCTTGGCAGCGGCAAGACGATTCTCACTAAGGGAATTGCCAAAGGGCTCGGTGTGAAGAACGCCCGTTACGTGAATAGCCCGACCTTTGTTATAATCAAGGAGTATAAAGGGAAACTGCCGCTTTACCATTTTGATCTGTACAGGCTCGATCATCCCGGGTCACTCGATGCCGAGAATTTTGAGGAGTATTTTTACGGCGACGGTGTTACTGTAGTGGAGTGGGCGGATAAGATCAAAGGGCTCTTACCGAAGAAGAGATGGGAGATACATATATCGGTAGCCGGCCAAGACAAGCGCAAGATCGATATAAAGGCTAAAAGATGAATATACTGTCGATAGATACCTCTACGGACTACCTGAGCGTTGCGATAACAGACGGCGTGAAAGTTCTTGCCCGTTACCACAGGCCCAGCCACCGCAACCACTCGCGGCTACTCATTCCGACGATCTCCAGCCTGATTAAAAAGACAGGGTTAGAAACTAAAGATATAGACGGGTTTTGTGTAAGCGTGGGACCAGGGTCTTTTACCGGGCTTCGAATAGGAGTGGTTACGGTTAAGGGGTTGTCATATACTCTGAATAAACCGATAGTGACTGTTCCGACGCTGGATGTTATTGCACGTAATGCCAAAGGCTTTAAAGGTATAGTATGCCCGGTTATCGACGCTAAAAAAAATAAAGTCTATGCCTGTCTTTATAAATCGGACGGCAAGAATTTCAAAAAAGTATCGAAGTATCTGCTGATATCGGTCGAAAGCTTATTGAAGATGACAGAAAAGTATGATAAAGTCCTATTCTTAGGTGATGCTGTTAAACTTGTAGGATCCAAAGAGACGATAAAGGACTGGCATCCGAGGGCGGATGCGGCCGCCGGGCTTGCGACTGAGAGCTTTAAAAAGAAGATCTTCGTCAGCCCGGAAAAGTTGGAACCGATGTACATATACTCAAAGGAGTGCAATATTACAGGAAAATGAAAGACCTTATAACAAATACAAAGAACGGTATTTCTCATTCCCACTATCGGTCGACATGGGCCGAGATAGATCTTAAGGCGATAGCCCATAACTATAAACAGGTAAAGCGGCTCGTCGGTAAAAATACGAAAGTGATGGCTGTTGTAAAGGCCAACGCGTACGGCCACGGGACGGTAGAGGTATCGAAAGTCCTGGAGTCGCTTGGTGTTGATTATCTCGGTGTTGCGACGATGGATGAGGCGGTGCGCCTTCGCGATCACGGGATAAAGTCGCCGATACTTGTATTAGGAAGCGTGCTGCCTGACGAGGTCCATGCCGCAGTCGAAAAGGATATTACGCTCACGCTTGCGAGCGATGAGCTCCTTAAGGCGATTAGAAAGGATTGCGAAGATCATCACAAGATCAGGGTTCATATAAAGATCGATACCGGCATGGGTAGGATCGGGATATGGCATGAAGATGCGCTCAATTTTATCAAGAACCTTGCCGTGGATAAACATATCGTAATAGAAGGGATATATACCCATTTCTCCGCCGCCGGCCATGACAACTTCTTTACGAATTACCAGATAGAATCTTTTGAAAAACTTTTGGCTAAGCTGGAAGGTTTTGACGTTCGCATCCCGCTCAAACATTCGGCGAACTCGATAGCCACAGTCGACTTTAAGCGTTCGCACTTGAACCTTGTCAGACCCGGGCTTGTTATATACGGGATGTATCCCAAATATACATTTCCGAAACTTATAAAGTTACGGCCGGCGATGTCGCTCAAGACTAGGATCGTATATATAAAGGACACTCCTCCCGGCCGATCGATAAGCTACGGGCGGTCGTATATAACCGGTAAGCATACCAGGATAGCTACGCTCCCGATAGGTTATGCTGACGGATATCTGCGTGGGCTCTCCAATAAGGCTTATGTCCTTGTTCGTGGCAAGAAAGCGCCTGTCGTTGGCAGGGTAACAATGGACCAGACGATGATAGATGTCGGTGGCATCCGTAAAGCTTCCGTCGGTGACGAGGTTGTCCTGATCGGCCGGCAGGGTAGGGAAGAGATAAGGGCGGAGAAGCTCGCGCGCCTAGCCGGAACCATCGCCTATGAACTCGTCTCCCTCATATCGAATCGGGTTCCAAGAATCTACAAAAAGTAGTCTCTCCAAACAATTCGTTAACTAAACTTTTCGGGTCCTGCCGCTGTCTGCGAGCTATGTTAAGATATAAAATAGGTATTTGACAAAGCGGAGACTTATGCTATACTTTCCAGTAATATGAATTTAATCATTTCTCGTATCTTAACACGCGAGTGCTTAACGATCCAATGGTCAGGTACTTTTCGTTTAATTTAGATTTTTATTAAGAGAACTAAAACAATAGGAGAATGCAAAATGAAAAGGTTAAATAAGATTATCTCGTCGGTAGTGCTGGTATGTTTTATCTGGAACACCGCGGTGCAGGATTATGCATTTGGGCTGGCTACTATGCCTGGCTCGACGCAACCTGATACTCGTGAGGCTATGTTTGCCGCAGGACAAAAGGAGTTAGCTACACATGAATACGGCCCCGGCTCCGGCATCTCGGACAAACTGGACAAATATTCACCAGGACAGTTCATAGGTGATGTGCCTGCTGTGAACTGGTTAGAATTTGTGCCTACAAGCAATGAAGACGGCATTCCCGATGGTTGGGAGAAAAATCCGATATTACAGAAGACCAATCTGGTGAAAGCGTTCGAATATTTCCGAGACCACGAAGCCGATCTTGATGAAACGCGACTTGAGATAGTTGAAGGCGATTTTAAGCTTGAAAAAGGCAATTCAGGAGAGATACCGATATGTCGCATAGAACAGGATGCCAGAACTTTGAGATACAGGCTCGTAATCCACAAGGACTTTGTTCGGATGTGGGCCGATATAAAAAAGAACGACGTACAGTTCAAATATAGATTCCCGGATGGCACGGTAAGAACTGTAAGTCTTGCGTGGGCTATATTCTACCGTATAGCGAAGCACGAGATGTCCGATATAGTATCAAGGGATGGCAAGGGGCAGTTCACCCCAAAGAGCCACGGACACATGGAGTATATTTTGCCGCATCCCGGATGGTTCGGCACATCTGAAGTACATGACGAAGAATCAGATGAGCGCGCCGCCAATGAAATAAGAGGCAAGTACGCGATAGTCAACGACGGCCTTTGGATGTGGTTTTTGGGTTCATATTGTTTTGGACCTGCGACTCAGTATAGTGATGTTATGTTCAAAGACAGGGCGCTTTGGTTTTTGGGGCTTTACGAGGGGCCCAAGGCCGAGGAGTGGAATCGCTGGGCGGTGGAGCATGAACTTCCGTATGAATTTCCGAATCTCCGTGACGCCGCCGCGCGCGCCGAAGCCTTAAGCATTGCCCGCGCAGTCAATAAAAGGTTCTACACTAACTATAATAGGTACGAAGCATCGGCATCGCCTGAGAGTGAAACCAGAATGGCAAGGGACCTCACTGAGCGCACGCCGCGGATCTTGAAAGTTCTGCCCGCCACCGGAATTTCAACAAGTAGTAATAAGGCCTTCCTGCAAAAGTTAAATGCATATATCGATAATAAAAAGGCTATGGATGTGTTATTAGCGAATCCGGACAACTGGAAGGACAAAGCCCAGGACATATTGGATCTTAAGAATAAGGTAAGTTTTGCGCTTGAAGAGTTATGGATGGAATCGGAAGTAGTTGCCCTGTCGACAGAGGAACGTGCGGGTGCAGTTGTAGTGAAAAGCATAAAAGACGGAGATCTTCTCTGTAATCACAGAACAAAAGAGGTGTTCAGGTTTAGTGAAGCCGAAAGAGGTCGCGTGATGACACAGGCACAAGAGATAGTCATCCTGCAGCCGCTATCCCTGACGGTTGGCGAGCGGAAGACGCGCGACGAACTTGTTACGAAGTTGAGAAGTAACGACAGAGATATTAAGGGACGAATGGTCGCGATAAAGGCGCTTAAATCTATGGTGGAATCCGGTATTTTGCCTAAACCTTTCGAGGTTGGCGACGTATTCCAGCATTGTCATTCGACATATTCCCATTCACCCGGCAATACGCCTTCCTATATAGCGTGGAGAGGTTACGTATTGGGCCTTATGGTCACCGGCATAGTAGATCATGACACGGTAGGAGGGTTTAAAGAATTCAGGCAAGCCGCGGGTATATTGGGACTGCGGAACCCTACGAGCGGATATGAACAGCGCGTCATGCCAAAAGGAACGCCGTTTGAAACGATGACTACAAACTCGCCCGGCAACAAGGGTGAGACATATGTGGCTTTTCACGGTATAGCCAGAGATAAACATGAAATGCAGGAGAAGAAAGTCGTTCCGGCGAAGGTGAAGCGTTTTACAAAAATAGCTTCGTTAATAAACGAGATAGCCGGCCTCGGGCTCGATTATAAAAGGCATATAAAGCCTCTCACCGAAGCCGGTAATCCTACGGAAAAGCATGTGGCCGAAGCGATCGCGCAATTAATATATGAGAAATTCAAAGACGACATAGGTCGCGGCGAATGGTCCGGTGTAGTCGGGTGCGCCAACAGGATTATTGCGGAATGTTGTAAGAGGGCCGGCGAGACCAGGGACCTGACTATAGTAAAACAGTCTGATGTCGATAAGACAAAAGACCTGACGAAATTTACATTTCTTATTCGAGACAGGGTCGTGACCGTAGCAAAGCAGATACCGGGGTATGCGCCGACCGAAGATGAAGTGATTCGGGACAGTGAGGTGTACGAAGATGCCCACCGTCATAACGAGCTCGTATACTATTGTTATCTCGGTGACCTTAAGAAGTGCGAGGCCGAGAACCGCACCATTCTTACAAGGGCTGAAAAAGATAAATTTTTGGAGGAGAAAGGCAGGGGGGGTATAAAGGACGCCACCATTCAGCGGTGGCTTGATAAAGAGGACGCCTCGATGCTGCATCTGTGGTTTTCTTATCAAAGAGACATGGGCGTCGATGGCATAGCTTTTATGCCTAACCGTAACAGGCCGCAGGAAGTCGAAGATGTTATAAAAATAGCCGAGGAAGTTGGATTTAAGCACATCGCTAACGGAATGGACGTGAATACGCCGGATATGCCGTTCACATATTTCGATTATTCGAACAGACAGGCATTTGTGGAAGAGTCGCTCTTCATTGTAGAACACGAGCGTAAGATGCGGCAAACTGCGGCAGCGTTAAACCATTCTATCTGTAATGCGCTTGTCTCACTTGCCGTTGAGAATCAAAACGAACTTAATAATATGTTCAGAGGCTTCACTTTTGTTGAATATGACAAAAAGCATAAAGTATATTGGTTCGGGCATAGGTTGGGCAGCAAGTCAAATTTCCTGGATATATTCAATATGCTGGTACGGCTTACGGCGCGAGAGAAGGGCTATGATGCTGTAGGTGCGCAAGACGAAAAGGATACGTTGAATAAGATAGTAACCCGTGCAGGACTCGCGGCGTCAGCAACCTATCTTAATCTTGAAAGCGTCAAGAAGAGTCTTGGGCTTCAGGCTGAACACGTGGACGTTGAAACGGGAACGGTCTATATTATGACAGAACATAAGGGGACAGAGCTCGGGAGCAGGATGATAAGACACGCAAGGTTCGAACGCGGCCTGCACCTGGCCTTAACGCGAAGCTCGGGGCATGACATGGCCGCATACAAATTATGGAGGCTCGGTAGTCCGCTTCAATGGCTTATCAATTCAAGCTTGAGAGTAGGTGGAAAAGAGTATGTATTAAGCTCATCTAAGAGCGGGATGATGTGCACATATAACGAGTTCGCGCAAATGGCGCATAATACCGCTAATGAATATTATCCGATAGAAGCTCGGGATGTGTCAGAAGGAATGGACTTTGCGTATAGCGTTAATGCCGTCATAAGTTCACTTGCGGTAGATAGAGACGTTGAAGGACGTATTATGGACGGCATGGCAAAAGCTATGGACGACGGCCTTGCCGGACAGCCCAGTTCGCTTAAGATGATACCTGCGTATGTCGGTGCTGCCACCGGTGAAGAAGAAGGCGATTACTTCGCAATAGATGTCGGCGGAACGAACTTGCGCGTACTCGGTGTACGGCTTGAAAAAGGCAAGAAACCTTCATTAATAGGAAATACAGAGAAGGCGGCGATCCCAAGTAGTATTACCAAAGGGGGCACCGCCGAAGAGCTGTTTGGATTTATAGTCAGCACTATAAAGGAATACGCGAGGAAGAACGGGATAGACCCGAAGTCCGGGATGAAGTTCGGTATTACGTGGTCATTTCCGGTGGAGCAGACCGGTGTAGCTTCAGGCATACACAAGGAATGGACCAAGGGTTGGGACGTATCAGGAGTTGTCGGGCAGGATCCGGTGGCGCTGCTTCACGCTGCTCTTGCAAGGGAAGGACTTCAGAGCGTGAGGATCATGGCGATGTGTAACGATACCGTCGGCACGCTCATGTTCGGTGATATAGGAGTCATTCTCGGCACCGGTACCAACGCCGCTTTTCCGATAGCGGTCAAAGATATCGGGAAATTCAACGGCAAGACCGATCTCGATGTCATGGCGATCAATTCCGAATGGGGCAATTTTGACGGCGTGCCCACAAAAGCATGGGATGATCTCCTTGACAGAATAAGCAATAACCCAGGAAAACAGAAGCTCGAAAAGATGATATCCGGCATGTATTTGGGCGCGGTGGCGCGCCATATAATAAACATGCTCATATCGGATGGCAAGCTTTTCAATGGGAGGCAGTATCCCGTATTTGAGAACAAGCCCGTAGAGTCGGGCAAGGACGGATTTACTCCCGAACTTATGTCCAATATCAGGAAGGTGGATCCGGCTACAGATCCCGACCTTATCGGCGCGGAGACTATCCTTGCCGGTATAGGTGTTACCGAGACTACCCCATCTGACAGGCGTATTGTCCGTGATATTTGCAATGCGGTGTCGTTGCGGGCCGCGAAGGTTTCCGCGTCGGTGCTTGCGGCGATGATAAAGAAGTCCGGAGTTCTTGAAAGAAAAGATATATGTCGCGTCGCCATCGACGGATCCGTATTCAAGCATGATTATCGATTCAAAGAGATGATGGAGCTCGCCCTCGTAGAGATATTTGGCGCGGATGTTGCCGCCAGAATAGAGCTCGTGCTGGCGGAAGACGGTTCGGGCGTCGGCGCCGCGATAATTGCCGCCGTAGCCGACAGGTCCGAAAAGACTGCGGCATCCAGAAGCGGCACCGCGACAGTACCTAATCCGCACGACGAAATGACCGGCGAAGGCGACACGTCGAAGAACGCGCTGCGCAGGGACCTCGGGCTTGATCGCGAAGCACCTGCACGCACCCCGGCATTATCGACGGAAATGGTGCAAACTCACGATTGGACCGTTAGAGAAATTGCCACCGCCAATTGGGTGAACGAAGCGGATGCTGTAAGAGAAATAGTCAGCTATTTGATCACGGAGGGTGGATCCAGGGAATTAGCAGTAATTGTAGATGAGTTGATGGTAAATAGTGATGAAAAGCTAAACAA
>JAPLMF010000009.1:1866-4414 GCA_026387155.1 Candidatus Omnitrophota bacterium | reverse complement strand
AGTAACCGAGTATTTCTATTGGCTTGGAATCACGAGCCCTGTGTTTATCAATGACGACTATTCTGTGGAACGACTTCTTGAGCGTCCCCATCCTCTTAAGCCTTATTACCGCTGCCATTATACCTCCTGGTTATGCTTGTTTGTCTTTTTCTCTATGAATCTTCGCTCCGAGCGAGCTAAACTTAGCCTCAAGCTTTTCATATCCCCTGTCAAGGTGATATATCCTTCGTACATCGGTTCTGCCTTTTGCCACAAGTCCGGCAAGCACCAACGCCGCCGAAGCCCTCAAGTCTGACGCCATTACCGGTGCGCCGCTTAAATGTTTTACCCCTTTCACTATGGCGTTGGGTCCTTCAAGCAGTATGTCTGCCCCCATACGGTTCATCTCGCTTATATGTATAAACCTCTCCGGATATATCTTCTCCGTTATCACGCTTATGCCGCCGGTAACGGCCATGAGGCTCATGAACTGCGCCTGCATATCCGTAGGAAATCCCGGGTACTGCAACGTTGTTATATCCATCGGCTTTATGCGTCTGGCGTACTTTGCCCTAAGCCCACCGTGCACCTTCGTAACCTCAAGGCCCGCCTCGAACAACTTATCAACGACGGCCACCATATGTTCAAGCCGCGCATGTTTTAATATAATATCGCCTTTCGTTATGGCCGCCGCTATCATGTAAGTACCGGCCTCTATCCTGTCCGGTATTACCGAGTGCTCGGCACCATGAAGTTTCTTCACACCCTCAATTATTATTCTCGAAGTGCCCTGCCCCTTTATGCGGGCTCCCATCTTCACAAGGAAGTCGGCCAGGTCCACAACCTCCGGCTCGCAGGCGGCGTTCTCTATCACTGTGACGCCTTTTACCAGCGTCGCGGCCATCATAGTATTGTCGGTGGCCAAGACGCTTGAACCGAAATGTCCACCCAGATATACGCTTCCGCCGTGCAGGCGCTTACCGTCTGCAACTATATATCCGCGCTCTATCTTAATATCGGCGCCAAGCGCCCTTATACCTTTAAGGTGCAGGTCTATCGGCCTGGAACCGATAGTACATCCGCCCGGATACGAAACTTCCGCGCGTCTTTGCTTAGCCAAAAGTGGACCCAGGACACAGATAGACGCGCGCATCGTGCTAACAAGCTCATAAGGGGCTATGTAGTTCTTATAACCCTTTGGCTCTACGATTATCTCATCGCCTTTTTGTTCGACTCTTGCCCCTAGATTTTTTAAGATCTTGAGCATCGTCGACATATCCTTGAGCGACGGAATATTACTTATAACAGACTTTTCATCCGTAAGGAGCGTAGCCGCGAGTATCGGCAAACACGCGTTCTTCGCTCCGCTTATCTCTACAGTGCCCTTCAGGGGCCTGCCGCCTTCTATTACTATTTTGTCCATTTGGCCGCTATCACCCTGTCGATACCGCTTAAATCTTTTTTAACATCTATCATTCTGAAACCTTCGGAGTTTCTGCAAATATCTTTGACGGCTTCGGCCTGTCCGTACCCTATTTCGACGACCACATACCCGCCGTTATTAAGAAATTTACCGGCGGCATTGAATATACGCCTGTAAAAATCAAGCCCGTCCTCTCCACCGTAAAGAGCTATTCTCGGCTCTTTCAAGACCTCTTCCTGAAGCTGGGCGAACTCAGGCCCGGATATGTACGGCGGATTTGATACTATCATATCAAATGGACCTTTTAAATCACAAAAAAGGTCGCTTTGGATAAATTCCACATGCTCCGTCAGATGTATCCTGGCATTTTCCCCGGCAAGAGCCAGCGCTTTTTCCGATATGTCGGAAGCGACTATTTTACAGTTGGATAGCTTTTTTGTCAACGCAATTGCAATACACCCGGAGCCGGTACATAAATCTAGAATTCGTCGGCGGCCGTTAGCTATTAAATATTCCGCCGCCGTTTCAACCAAAAGCTCGGTCTCCGGCCTAGGTATCAGCACGTCCTCGTTAACCTTTATATCCAGACCGCAGAACTCTGTATGACCCATAATATATTGGATGGGCTCAAAAGGCTCTATTATTCTCATGAAGCCACCTTCAATTTCAGCTTCCTCTCTTCCATCTTAAGGGCGCAAATCATAGCATCGATCTCGCCTTCAAGGAAATCCTCCAGACCATGTACGGTGAAACCTATCCTATGGTCGGTAATGCGCCTGTCGGGGAAATTATAAGTGCGTATCTTCTCGGAACGATCGCCCGACCCCACCTGCGCCCTGCGCGACTCGGTAATCTTGGCCTGGTGCTCCTGCTGCCTTACATCGAAGAGCCTCGCACGCAGAACTCTCATGGCTTTTGCCTTATTCTTGAGTTGGGACCGATCATCCTGGCATGTTACGACGAGTCCCGTCGGAATATGCGTCAGCCGGACCGCGGAATCTGTCCTATTTACCCCCTGACCGCCTTTACCGCCGGCCCTGTAAACGTCGATCCTTAGGTCCTCCGGCCTTACCTCTACATCGACCTCCTCGGCTTCCGGCAAGACAGCGACGGTTGCCGCCGAGGTATGTATCCTGCCGGAGGCTT
>JAPLMF010000009.1:0-1849 GCA_026387155.1 Candidatus Omnitrophota bacterium | reverse complement strand
CCGATGCGTGCCGCTTTCAAACTTCAGATTGCCGTATACGCCCGTTCCGGAGATCGATATGATGACCTCCTTGTATCCACCCTTTTCGGTGGTGCTTGAGTCTATAAGCTCTACCTTCCATCCCATCTTTGTGGCATATCTGGAATACATTCGCAAAAGATCCCCAGCAAAGAGGCTTGCCTCTAATCCTCCTGTGCCGGCTCTTATCTCCATTATTATGTTTCGATCGCCCCCCGACTCCTTCTCGAGTATCATCTCCTCGAGTTTCTCCTCAGAGGACTTGAGGTCGATCTTAAGTTTATGTCTCTCCTCCTCGGCAAGAATGAGGTAATCACTGTCGCTCGAGGGTTCAGAAAGCGCCTTTTCAAGGTCTTTTAAGTCCTTGGATATCTTGAGATAAACGTCATACTCCTTCATTATCGGAGTAAGGCCCGCCAGCTCTTTGGCGCATTTCTGATATTCCGCCGAATTTCCTATGACATTGGGGTCGGCCAAAAGCTCATGAAGTTTATCATAGCGCTTCCGTCGTTCCCCTACAATTCTATCTATCATCTGTTGTTTAGGACTTCTCCTCTTTCGGCGCTTCGACAGACTCATCGGATTTCACCTTAGGCTTCACCTTACCCGCATAGCGCTTGGCGAACTTCTCGAGCCGGCCCGCAGAGTCTAGCAGTTTTTGTTTCCCTGTAAAGAAAGGGTGGCACTTCGAACAGATATCGACATGGATATTCTGTTTTGTGGAGCGTGTATGTATTACCTCTCCGCAGACGCATGCTATCGTCGTCTCCTTGTATTCCGGGTGTATCTTATCCTTCATGACTTCCTCCTTATTTTTGGTTCATTGACAAAAGAAACTCGACATTCGTCTTCGTCTTACCGAGCTTCTCTATTAAAAGCTGCATCGCCTCATCCGTATTGAGGTCGGCCAGCACCTTACGCATCAGCCATATCCTTTTGAGCTCGTCGGGATGTACCAGGAGCTCCTCTTTCCTCGTATTCGAACGCTTTATATCTATGGCAGGATATATGCGTTTCTGGAAGAGGCTGCGGTCCAGCTGCAGCTCCATATTGCCGGTGCCCTTAAACTCTTCGAATATGACTTCGTCCATTCTTGAACCTGTATCGACCAAGGCCGTAGCAATGATCGTGAGGCTTCCGCCCTCTTCAATATTTCTCGCCGCCCCGAAGAACCGCTTCGGCTTCTGCAGAGCATTCGAATCTACACCGCCCGACAGTATCTTACCGGAGTGCGGCATGGTCGAATTGTAAGCGCGCGCAAGGCGCGTTATCGAATCCAGAAGTATAACAACGTCCTTCTTCGACTCCACAAGACGCTTGGCCTTCTCAAGGACTATTTCGGCGACCTGCACGTGGCGCTCTGCGGGTTCATCGAAGGTGGAGCTGATGACCTCTCCCTTGACGGAACGCTGCATATCGGTCACTTCTTCCGGACGCTCGTCGATTAAAAGGACTATCATGACAGCCTCCGGATAGTTGGTCGTTATGCCATTGGCTATCTTCTGTAAGAGTACTGTCTTACCGCTGTAAGGCGGAGCCACTATCATGCCGCGCTGCCCCTTGCCGACAGGTGTAAGAAGGTCCATTATCCTCATCGATATCTCTTCGGGTTTCGTCTCCAGGAGGAATCTATCATTGGCGTATAACGGCGTCAGGTTGTCAAAGAGCGTCTTGTCTTTAGTCTCATCGGGATTACCAAGATTGACGGCCTCGACCTTTAGAAGCGCGAAATACCTCTCGCCTTCTTTAGGAGGGCGTATCTGGCCGCTCACGGTATCGCCGGTACGGAGATTGAACCTCCGTATCTGCGAGGGAGAGACATATATATCGT
>JAPLMF010000008.1 GCA_026387155.1 Candidatus Omnitrophota bacterium | reverse complement strand
TCGGCGGCACCGTGGGAGATATAGAGAGCCTGCCGTTTTTGGAAGCCGTCCGCCAGTTCAGGTTAGATGCCGGATATAAGAACACTCTATACGTACACCTCACCCTCATTCCGTACATCAAGACCGCCGAGGAGATAAAGACCAAGCCCACCCAGCATTCGGTAGGAAAATTAAGAGAGATCGGCATACAGCCCGACATCCTGATATGCCGAACCGAAAAATCACTCTCCGAGGATATCAAAGATAAGATATCGTTATTCTGTAATGTTACGAAGGAGTCCGTCATCGAGGCCAAGGACGCCAATACGATATATGAAGTACCGATATTATTCAAAGACCAGGGACTAGATAAGAAAATATAAAAACAATTCGGCCTGAAATGTACTTCGACTGACCTAAAGGACTGGCAATCTAAAGTGGTCGAACGGGCGGTATCTCCGCGCAAAGTTGTGGAGATAGCTGTCGTCGGTAAATATATAGGCCTGCAGGATGCGTACAAATCTATATACGAATCGCTGGTCCATGCCGGGATATATAACGATACAAAGGTCGTCGTTCACAAGATAGATTCCGAAGACATCGAGAAGGACGGCTCATCGAAATTTCTTAAAGGTTTATCGGGCGTTCTTATCCCCGGAGGTTTCGGTTATCGGGGTATAGAGGGGAAGAAAGCGGCGATAAAATTTGCCAGAGAAAACAATATACCGTTTTTGGGACTATGCCTCGGCATGCAATGCGCCGTCATAGAGTTCGCCAGGAACGTTTGCGGCCTTAAAAAAGCTAACTCTTCCGAATTCTACAAAAGGACGCCGCATCCGGTGATAAGTCTCCTTGCTGAACAAAAAAATATACGCGACATGGGCGGCACAATGAGGCTCGGTGCGTATCCGTGCAGGGTGAAGAAAGGAACTTTAGCTTACAGAATATACAAAAAAGCTCTCATATCCGAGCGCCACCGCCACAGGTACGAATTTAACAATAAATATAGAAAGATACTGGAGAAAAAGGGTATAATCTTATCCGGGGTGTATCCCAAAAAGGACCTAGTCGAGATGGTCGAGATAAAAGACCATCCGTTCTTCATAGCGGTGCAGTTTCACCCGGAATTCAAATCTAAACCGGACAGGCCGCATCCGCTCTTCAGGGAATTCATAACAGCGTCTTTAAAGAAAGCTAAATGAAGGCATTTCTTGCTCTAGAGGACGGTACGGTATTTAGAGGCCTCTCTTTCGGATCGGAAGGCGAAAGATGCGGAGAGATCGTCTTCAATACGAGCATGGCCGGTTACCAGGAGATATTAACGGATCCGTCATACAAGGGGCAGATCGTGGCAATGACATATCCCTTGATAGGCAATTATGGCATAAACGACGAAGACGCGGAATCAAACCGCGTATTTCTTGAGGGCTTTGTAGTCAAAGAATGCTCAAAAGTAACCTCAAACTGGCGCTCGCGCAAAAGTCTGGGAGAATATCTTAAAGAGAACAAAATAATCGGGATAGAAGGCATCGATACCCGCGCGCTGACACTCAGGATACGGCAGTCCGGCGAGTTAAAGGCCGTAATAACAACATTCAAACAGGATGAAAAGGAATTGATACAAAAAGCGCGCCAATCACGCGGACTTACGGGGAGAGACCTGGTCAAGGATGTTGTTCCCGGTAAAAGCTACCAGTGGAACGATAAGGGAAGATACCATGTGGCCGTGCTCGATTGCGGCGTGAAGTTTAATATATTAAGAGAATTAGCAAAGAACGGCTGTAGGGTAACAGTTGTGCCGGCAAAGACCGGTTCGAAAGAAATATTGGAATTAAAACTTGACGGAGTACTGCTTTCTAACGGCCCCGGGGATCCGGCTGCCGTTCCATATGTTGTGCATACCGTAAGGGAGCTCATAGGACACGTTCCTATGTTTGGCATATGCCTCGGCCACCAGATGCTGGGGCAGGCGTTCGGTGGAAAAACATTCAAATTGAAATACGGGCATCACGGAGGAAATCACCCGGTAAAGGACTTAAAGACCGGCAAGGCCGCAATAACCGTCCAGAATCACGGCTTCTGCGTCGACATCGAAACCCTCAACAAAAAAAATATAGAGATGACCCATTTGAATTTAAACGACGGGACACTCGAGGGAATGCGACACAAGAAGTTGCCGATATTCTCGGTGCAGTTTCATCCGGAGTCAGCTCCGGGGCCGCGCGACGCGGAGTACCTGTTCGGAAGATTTGTGGAGATGATGAAGCGGAAGAAGAATGCCTAAAAGGACCGACATAAAGAAGATCCTTATAATCGGAAGCGGCCCGATAGTCATCGGCCAGGCGTGCGAGTTCGACTACTCCGGGTCCCAGGCCTGCAAGGTATTGCGGCAGGACGGTTATAAGGTAGTACTTGTAAATTCGAATCCCGCCACGATAATGACCGATCCCGAGCTGGCCGACAGGACCTATATTGAGCCGATAACCGTAGATATGGTTGCCAAAGTCATAGAGAAGGAGCGCCCGGATGCATTACTTCCTACACTGGGAGGGCAAACGGCTTTAAATACGACGGTAGGGCTTGCCGAAGCGGGAGTACTAAAAAAATTCAAGGTCGAAGTGATAGGTGCCGATATAAAGGCTATAAAGAAGGCCGAGGACAGGGAGCTATTCAAAAAAGCCATGCAGAAGATAGGCCTCGACCTGCCGAAGAGCGGCATAGCCAGGACGATGAATGAGGCTTATGCGGCAGCGGAGGATATTGGGTTCCCGCTTATAATCAGGCCGAGCTTCACATTGGGCGGCTCCGGCGGCAGTATCGCATACAACATACAGGACTTCAAGTTCCTGGCCAAGCGGGGACTTGAATCTAGTATGATAAGCGAGGTTCTCATAGAAGAGTCCATCATCGGTTGGAAAGAGTTCGAACTCGAAGTTATGCGCGACTCGAAAGATAATGTCGTGGTCATATGCTCGATCGAGAACTTCGATCCTATGGGTGTACATACTGGCGACTCGATAACCGTGGCGCCGGCCCAGACACTGACCGATAGGGAGTACCAGAAGATGCGTGATGCCGCGATAGCCTGCATAAGAGAGATCGGCGTAGCGACCGGGGGCTCTAACATACAATTCGGCGTCAATCCGGACAACGGCCGGATGGTTGTAATAGAGATGAACCCCAGGGTATCGCGCTCGTCGGCGCTAGCCTCAAAGGCCACAGGATTTCCGATAGCCAAGATAGCGGCGAAACTCGCCGTCGGGTATACGCTCGACGAGATCCCTAACGATATAACCAGAGAAACTCCCGCGTGTTTCGAACCTGCGATAGACTACTGCGTAGTCAAGATCCCACGTTTTACTTTTGAGAAGTTCCCGGCCTCAGACCCGACTTTGACGATATCGATGAAATCGGTAGGCGAGGCGATGTCCATAGGCAGAACCTTCAAGGAAGCTCTCCAGAAGGGCCTACGCTCACTGGAGATAAAGAAATCGGGTTTAGAGAGCATCCTGTTCAAGAACGGAGTTAAGGAGGTGCCCACCAACCTCATCCGAGCCAAGCTGACGGTCCCTAACGCCGAAAGGATATTTTACATAGGCGACGCCATACGCGCCGGGTTCGATATCGATAAGATATACGAGATGACGAAGATAGACAGGTGGTTCCTCCACAACATAAAAGAGATAATTGATATGGAGAAGGACATAGCTTCAAGGAAGGGATCGATCACGGTAAAGTTATTGTCCTCAGCCAAGGAATATGGGTTCAGCGACAGGCAGATAGCCGAGCTCACAGGCACGAAGGAAGAGGATATTGCGGCTTTGCGAAAAGCACACGGCATACGCCCCGATTTTAAGCTCGTCGACACCTGCGCTGCGGAATTCAAGGCCTACACCCCTTACTACTACTCGACATACGATAGATGCTGAAAATCGGTTCATCGATCCTCAGGACCAATGTGCTGATAGCCCCCATGGCAGGCTGCACAGATATATCGCTTCGCCTCATAGCCAGAGAGAACGGCGCGCGTTTTGCGTTCTTCGAGATGGTCGATTCCAACTCTATAATATACGGCAATAGCAAGAAGACGTTTTCGATGTTAAAGAGCACCCCTGAGGATAACCCGATAGCCGCGCAGATCCTGGGGGATGATCCTGTCGGCATGCTCAAGGCAGCCAAGAGGATACTGGAGCTTTCGCAGCCGGTATTCGTGGATATAAACGCAGCCTGCCCGGTAAAAAAAGCGGTGCGTCAAAAAGCGGGTGCCTACCTCGTCAAACACCCGGAAAAGCTTTACGAGATGATACGTACGCTGGCCTCCGCGCTGCCGGTGCCGGTGACGGTGAAACTACGGTCGGGTTACGCAGAGAGGGACACGAAAGCAATATCCGCCATCGCACGGAATTGCGAATCGAGCGGTGCGTCGGCAATATTCATACACGGCAGAACCAGGGAACAAGGCTATGCAGGGGAAATAGACTACGAGTCAATACGCGTGGTGAAAGATTCAGTGAAGATACCGGTATTTGGGTCGGGCAATATATTCACCCCGGAATCGGCCAAACTGATGATAGATCAGACTGCCTGCGATGGCGTATTGGTGGCGCGGGGCGGACTCGGGAATCCGTGGCTTGCCCGCGACATTGAGGAATTTATATCGTGCGGCCACCGGCAAAAAACCATCGCGGCCGGGACGAGGATAGATACATTAAAACGGCACCTCAATTATATCGACCGCTACAGAGACTCCAGCCCGTCGGGGAAAGTGGGATTTATGCGTAAGACCGCGCTGTGGTACATAAGGCATTTCACCAGATCCGCGCGCTTGCGCGAAAAGATATCGCTTGTAAAGAGCTATGAAAAGATGATAGAATTACTCGATGATTTGAGATCTGAAAAAGATATTTTTTGCGAAAATTGGAAGGCTTAAAAAAATGATGACTTTGCGATCCGCCACAAAAAAAACCGGGTTTGATAACGAGAAGTACCTGAAAGAACAGACCGCCGCAATACTGAACCGCGTTAAAAAATTTAATAATAAATTATATCTCGAGTTCGGCGGAAAACTCTGTTTTGACTACCACGCCGCCCGTGTACTTCCCGGATACGACCCAAACGTAAAGATACGGCTCCTGCAACAATTAAAGGACAAGATAGATATAGTCCTTTCTATATACGCCGGCGATATTGAAAAGGGCAGGGTCCGCGGCGATTTTGGCATAACATACGACGCCGCTACATTAAAGCTTATCGACGACTTAAGGAAATGGGGACTGAATATCCTGGCTGTCGTGATAACCCGTTTTGCGAACCAGCCGTCAGCGGTCATATTTAAAAATAAACTGGAACGCCGCGGAGTAAAAGTTTACCTCCATTATCCAATAGAGCGCTACTCTACCGATATCGACTTCGTCGTAAGCGAGGAAGGTTTTGGTAAGAACGACTACATCGAGACGAAAAACCCCATAGTCGTGGTAACAGCGCCCGGCCCCAACAGCGGAAAGCTTTCAACATGCCTGTCCCAGCTTTATCATGAACATAAACGCGGTATAAACGCCGGTTACGCTAAGTTTGAGACATTCCCGATATGGAACCTGCCGCTTAAACATCCCGTGAATGTCGCCTA